>JASHOL010000428.1 GCA_030041135.1 Streptosporangiaceae bacterium
GGCCCGTCCTGGCGGCGGCGGACGTGGTCGCAGCGGCACAGCCGGCGCGTTCGGCCGCCCGGGCGGCCGCCCAGCCCGCGCCCGCAGGTCGAAGAAGCAGCGGCGCCAGGAGTTCGACATGCAGGCGCCGACGATCGGCGGCGTGCAGATTCCGCGCGGGAACGGCCAGGTCATCAGGCTGTCGCGCGGTGCCTCGCTGAGCGACTTCGCCGACAAGATCGGCGTTAACCCGGCATCGCTGGTGCAGGTGCTTTTCCACCTCGGCGAGATGGTCACCGCGACGCAGTCGGTGAACGACGAGACCCTGCAGCTGCTCGGCGCCGAGCTGAGCTACAACGTGCAGGTGGTGTCCCCGGAGGAAGAGGACAGGGAACTGCTCGAGGCCTTCGACATCGAGTTCGGCGAGGACGAGGGCGAGGACGCCGACCTGGTCCCGCGGCCGCCGGTAGTCACCGTCATGGGTCATGTCGACCACGGCAAGACCAAGCTGCTTGACGCCATCAGGCACACCAACGTGGTCGCCCACGAGGCTGGCGGCATCACCCAGCACATCGGCGCTTACCAGGTCAACACCGTCGTCGACAGCCAGGAACGCAAGATCACCTTCATCGACACGCCCGGTCACGAGGCGTTCACGGCCATGCGGGCCCGTGGCGCAGAGACCACTGACCTGGTGATCCTGGTGGTAGCGGCCGACGACGGCGTCAAGCCCCAGACGACGGAGGCGCTCAACCACGCGCAGGCGGCCAACGTGCCGATCGTGGTCGCGGTGAACAAGATCGACAAGGAAGGCGCCGATCCGCAGCGAGTCAGGGCCCAGCTCACCGAGTACGGCCTGGTAGCCGAGGAATTCGGCGGCCAGACCCTGTTCGTCGACGTGTCGGCCCGCAACAACACTGGCATCGAGGCGCTGCTCGAGGCCGTCATCCTGACCGCGGACGCCGAGCTGGACCTGCGGGCGAACCCGAACCAGCAGGCGCAGGGCACCGCGATCGAGGCACACCTGGACAAGGGCCGCGGCCCGGTGGTGGACGTCCTGGTGCAGCGCGGGACGCTGCACGTCGGTGACTCCATCGTCTGCGGCGAGGCGTTCGGCCGGGTCAGGGCCATGCTGGACGAGAACGGCGACCAGGTGCGCGAGGCACCGCCGTCCCGTCCGGTCGAGGTACTCGGCCTGACCGGCGTGCCCGACGCCGGCGACAGCTTCCTGGTCGTCGACGACGACCGGGTGGCCAGGCAGATTGCCGAGCGGCGCGAGGCCAGGGATCGCAGCGCGATGTTCGCCCAGCGGCGGCCGAGGGTCACGCTCGAGGACCTGGAGTCCGCGCTGAAGTCGGGCGAGCGCCAAGAGCTGCTGCTGATCATCAAGGGCGACGTGTCCGGCTCGGTCGAAGCGCTGGAAGACGCGCTGCTCCAGCTGGACGTCGGCGAGGAAGTGCAATTGCGGGTCATCGGCCGCGGTGTCGGCGCGATCACGCAGGACGACGTGAACCTGGCCATCGCGTCCGACGCCGTGATCATCGGCTTCAACGTCCGTCCGGCCGGCCGGGCCGGCGAGCTGGCGCAGCGCCAGGGCGTCGACATCCGCTACTACTCGGTCATCTACCAGGCGATCGAGGAAGTCGAGGCCGCGCTCAGGGGCATGCTCAAGCCGATCTTCGAGGAGGCCCAGCTCGGGACCGCAGAGATCCGGGAGGTATTCCGGGTGCCGCGGGTCGGCAACGTGGCCGGGTGCATCGTCCGATCCGGCACGATCACGCGCAACAGCAAGGCCCGCCTGGTCCGCGATGGCGTGGTGGTCTCGGACAACCTCAGCGTCGAGTCGCTGCGCCGGTTCAAGGACGACGCGACCGAGGTGCGGGAAGGCTTCGAGTGCGGTATCGGCATCGGCTACAACGACATCAAGATCGGCGACGTAATCGAGACGTTCGAGCTGCGGGAGAAGCCGCGGACCTGAGCGGAGCTGCCCGGCGCGCCTGGGCCGCCGGCCAGGTGAACGAGCGCGGATCGAGGCTGGCGTGTATGTGGGCGCCCTGACCCTGGACGTGCTGCTCGGCGACGTGCGGTCGCTCAAGCAGAAACGCTCAGTGGTCAGGCCGCTCATCGCCGAGGTACACCGCCGGTTTCCCGGCGTGGCCGTCGGCGAGACAGGATCTCTCGACCTGCACCGCCGGGCCGAGATCGGCATCGCGGTGGTCAGCTCGACTGCCGCGAACGCCGTGCAGGTGCTCGAGGCGTGCGAGCGCTTCATCGCGGAGCGTCCCGAGATCGAGCTGCTGGCAGCACGACAGCGGCTGCACACCGACGAAGGGGAGTGACGCCATGAACCAGGATGCTGCTGGCCCGGGGGGACGACCCCCCGGAACCCCCCGAGCTGCTGCTGGCCCGGGGGGACGACCCCCCGGAACCCCCCGAGCGAGGGCGGTCAAGCTCGGCGACCGGATCGCGCAGATTGTCGCGGAGATGCTGGAGCGCCGGGTCAAGGACCCCAGGCTCGGCTTCGTGACCGTCACCGAAGCTCGCGTCACCGGCGACCTGCGTGAAGCCACCGTGTACTACACGGTGTACGGATCACCGGAGGAAGTGGCGGGCACCGCCGCGGCGCTGGCCAGCGCGACCGGCCTGATCCGGTCCGAGGTCGGCAGGCAGACCGGGATCAAGCACACGCCCTCGATCACCTTCGTCGAGGACAAGGTGCCTGATAACGCGCGCGCGATCGAGGACCTCGTGGCCAGGGCCAGGCAGGCCGACGCTGAGGTTGCGGCGGTGCGCGCGGACGCCGTGCACGCCGGCGAGGCCGATCCGTACCGCCAGCCGGCCAGCCGCGTCGACGACGACGACTTCGTCGGCAACGACCTAGTCGACGACCAGTTCGACGATGACGATGACGATGACGACGTCGCGACGGGGTCGCTCGGGCACTACCCAGGCCGGGCGGCCCGCAACGAGGGGGGAAGCGGGCGGCCGTGACAGCTGGCGGAGGGTCGGTGCCGGAGGCTGACTGGGCCAGGGCCGTCAAGGTTCTCGACGGTGCCGATCAGGTATGCCTGGCCTGTCACATCCGGCCCGACGCGGACGCGCTCGGCTCGATGCTGGCCATCGCGACCGCGCTGAGCAACCGGCCGGGCCGGCCGGCCGGCGTCATCGCGTCGTTCGGGGACGAGCCCTTCGCGGTGCCGGACATCCTGCGGTTCCTGCCGGGTGTTCCGTTGCTGAGCCCGCCGTCCCGCTACCCGGCCCGTCCGGCCGTGATGCTGACGTTCGACTCGGCCAGCGCCGACCGGCTCGGCCTGCTGGCCGAGCCGGCCGCGGCCGCGGCCGAGCTGATCGTGCTCGACCACCACGCGTCGAACACGCGTTTCGGCACGATCAACCTCGTCGACCCGTCTGCGGCCGCCACCGCCGTGCTCGCTGCGGCACTGGTCGACCGGCTCGGCATGCCGCTCACTGCGGACGTGGCGCTCGGGCTCTATGCGGGCCTGGTCACCGACACCGGGTCGTTCAAGTTCTCCTCCACCACCCCGGCCGTGCACGAGCTGGCCGCCGGCCTGATCGCGACCGGCATCGACCCCGGCGCGGTGTCCCGCCACCTCTACGACACCGCGCCCTTTGGCTACCTCAACATGCTGGCTGCATCGCTCGGTCGCGCCGTGCTCGAGCCCGCTGCCGCCGGCGGCCTGGGGCTGGTGTGGACGACAGTCACCAGGGCCGACCGCGAGCAGGCGGGCAACCTTCCGCTGGACGCCGCGGAGTCAGTCATCGACGTGATACGGCGCACCGCCGAAGCCGAGGTAGCGGTCGTGCTGAAAGAAGATGATGAGGGTGTCTGGCAGACGTCAGTTCGCTCAAAGGCACACATTGATGTCGCTGCGGCATGCACTGCCCTGGGCGGAGGTGGCCACGTCCGGGCCGCCGGTTTCTCTGCCCTCGGCGGCCCGGATGCGGCCATCTCTGCCCTAAGACAGCTGCTGGACGCAAAGTGACCGCCGACAGCGGACTCGTCATCGTCGACAAGCCCCAGGGCTGGACTTCCCACGACGTCGTCGCGAAGATCCGCAAGCTCGCGGGCACCCGCCGCGTCGGCCACGCGGGCACGCTCGACCCGATGGCAACCGGCGTGCTGGTCGTCGGCGTAGAGAAGGCGACCAGGCTGCTCGGGCATCTCGCGCTGACGGAAAAGGAGTACACAGGGACGATCCGGCTCGGCCAGACAACCGATACCGACGATGCCGAGGGCGCCGTAACCGGCTTCGTTCCCGCCATTGGCGTAAGCGAGAATGCGCTGCAGCGTGCCGTGAGCGGCCTGACCGGGGAAATCCAGCAGGTTCCGCCGGGGGTGAGCGCGATCAAGGTGGCGGGCCAGCGGTCCTACCGGCTTGCGCGCGCGGGCGCGGCACCGCAGCTCGCGGCCCGGCCGGTGACAGTGCGCGAGTTCGCGGTCGACGGGATCAGGCGGGCGGGCGACATCGTGGACGTGGACGTGCGCGTCCGCTGCTCCAGCGGCACGTACATCCGCGCGCTCGCGCGCGACCTGGGCGGCGCGCTCGGGGTCGGCGGCCACCTGACGGCGCTGCGGCGCACCAGCGTCGGTCCTTACCACGTCGGCCAGGCCGCCACCATTGAGCGGCTGGCCGAGCGGCTCGAGCTGATGCCGCTGGCGCAAGCCGCGCGCGCCGCCTTTGGCCACCGTGAGCTGACGGCGGAGGAGGCCGCGCGCATCGCCCAGGGCGGCCGGCTGCCCGCGCTCGGCGTCGGCCAGGCGCCGGTCGCGGCGTTCGCCCCCGACGGCTCGCTGGTGGCGCTGCTGACCGAGGCGGACGGGCAGGCCAGGTCGCTGGCCGTGTTCGCGGCCGGGCAGCCAGCCGGCTCGCCCGCCGGGAGCTAGCGTGCCGCGACCACCGGCACCGTGGCAGGCTTGGGGCACCGCCCGAATACTCGGCCGACCGGCAGGGGGATAGCAGACATGCAGCGGTGGCAGGGCCTTGAGGACGTGCCCGACGACTGGGGGTCCTCGGTCGTCACGATTGGCGTGTTCGACGGCGTGCACCGTGGGCACCAGCGGATCGTCGGCCGCGCGCGGCAGGCGGCGAGCGAGCTCGGGCTGCCCGTGGTCGTGGTGACGTTCGACCCGAACCCTGACGAGGTGGTCAGGCCGGGGTCGCATCCGCCGTACCTGAGCACGGTCAGGCGGCGGGCGGACGTGCTGGCCGGGCTCGGCGTCGACGCCGTCTGCGTGATCGAGTTCACCTACGAGCTCTCGCGGCTTGGGCCGGACGAGTTCGTGCGGACCGCGCTCGTGGATCGGCTGCACGCGGCGCGGGTCGTGGTGGGCGAGGACTTCGTGTTCGGGCACAAGGCGTCCGGCGACGTGGCGCTGCTGGCGGAGCTGGGGGAGAAGTACGACTTCACCGTCGAGGGCCTGCCGCTGGTGACCGAGGACGGCGTGCGGATTTCGTCGACCGAGATCCGGGCCCGGCTGGCCGAGGGTGACGTGGTCGGCGCGGCGCACGACCTCGGGCGGCCGCACCGGGTGGAGGGCGTGGTCGTGCGCGGCCACCAGCGCGGGCTGGCACTCGGGTTCCCGACCGCGAACCTCGAGACGCTGCCCCACACCGCCATCCCCGCCGACGGGATCTACGCGGGCTGGCTGTTCGCGCTCGACCCGACCGACGGATCGCAGACGGACAGCTGGCCAGCGGCGATCTCGGTCGGCACGAACCCCACTTTCGACGGCCGGGAGCGGTCCGTCGAGGCTTACGCGCTGGACCGCTACGACCTGGACCTGTACGGCGCGCACGTGGCGCTCGATTTTGTTCAGCGCCTGCGGCCCACGCTCAAGTTCGACACGGTGGACGAGCTTGTGGCGCAGATGCACGAGGACGTCGCCGAGACCAGGCGGCTGCTGGCTTAAGTGACCGGGCGGAGCGCCCCATCGGCTAGCCGGTGATCAGGGCATGGTGGCGCGCGTAGTCGATCGCCGCGGTCCGGTCCTTCGCTCCGGTCTTGGCGAAGATCCGGTTGATGTGGGTCTTCACGGTCGCGGTCGTCAGGTGCATGCGCTCGGCGATCTCGGCGTTGCTCAGGCCGGCTCCGATCAGGACCAGCACCTCGGCTTCTCGCCGAGTCAGCCCGTCCGGCAGTTCGGCAGGCACGTGCCCAACGCGGGCCGCGGACAGCAGCCGGGCCTGGACCTGCGGATCCATCGGGGACAGGCCCGCGGCCGCCGCGAGGATGGCCTGCGCGATCTGGACGCGGCCTGCGCTCTTGGTCAAAAAACCGCGTGCGCCCGCTGCTAGTGCGGCCTGGACCGTGTCATCCTCGGCGTGGCTGGTGAGCACGACGACCGCGACCTCCGGATGCGACTGCGCCAGCTGCCGCGTCGCGCCGACGCCGTCCAGGCCGGGCATGCGCACGTCCATCAGGACCACGTCAGGCGTGTGCTCGCAGGTCAGCGCCAGCGCCGAGTCGCCGTCGGCGGCCTGTGCCACGACCGTAATGCCCGGCAGCAGGCCGAGCAGCGCGACCAGGCCCTCCCGCACGGTGGCCTCATCATCGGCGACAACGACGCGGACTGCCTCGCTCACGCGCTGACCCGGGCCTCGACCTGCCAGCGGGTTCCGGCCCGGCCCGCGCTCACGGTGCCGCCCACGGCGGTGATGCGCTCGCGCATGCCGAGCAGGCCGTGGCCGCCGCTGACGGGATCGCGAGCGCCGGCGCCCCCGTGGTTGACCGCACTGTCGTTGATCGCAGTGTCGTTGACCACCCGGACCCTGACCGCGCCGGCGGTGTAGCCGAGCCCGACCTCCACGGGCTCACCGGGCGCGTGCTTGGCCGCGTTGGTGAGGGCTTCCTGCGTGACGCGGTAGAGCGCGAGCGCGGGGTCAGCACCGAGCGGCCTCGGAGTTCCCGTCGTCGTGAACTGGACGCGGGCACCGCCCGCGCGCTGCATGTCGACCAGTCCTTCGATCATCACGTCGACCGCGACCTGGCCGGCGCGCAGCGTCCGGACGGCGGCGTCCGCTTCCTGCTGGCCGGTGCGCACGAGCTTGCCCGCGTTATCCAGGTATGACAGAGCCCGGTCGGCGTCCGCGGTAGTCTCCAGGACCGCCGCGGCCGACTCGATCTGCATCGACACCCCGGTCAGCGAGTGGCCGAGGACGTCGTGAAGTTCGCGGGCGATGCGCTCGCGCTCGGCCCGAGCGGCCTCGCGCTCGCGCTCGTCGGCGGTGGCGACGGCCATGCTCGCCAGGCCGATGTACTGCCTCCGGTTGCGGCCGATCACGTAGCCGACGAACGCCACCGCGGCGAAGGCGGCCAGTATGTTGCCGCGCTGATCGAGCCAGCCCCCGGCCAGGATCGCGGCGCTGCCGCCGGTGATCGCCGCCCCGACCGGCGTGGGGAAGCACACGCCGGCGTTGAAGCAGCCCCAGAACGTGAACCAGTAGACCGCCAGCGAAGGATAAAGCAGGAGGAGGACGCTGCCGCTCACCGCGGTGCACGCGGTCAGCACGCGCAGGACCGTGGTATCGCCCCGCGGCCCGGTCAGGACCCAGGCCAGCCAGCTGACCGAGGCCACGGCGAGCGCGATCGCCACTCTCAGGCCGGCCCCGTGCAGGCTCAGCGCGCCATGCGTGGCGATCATCGCCGCCAGCATTGCCGCCAGCCCGGCCAGCAGGACGCCGCGTTCGTACCAGAGGCGCCGCCGCTGGGCGCTGTCAGGCACCGTGCGCCCCTTTCCGCTCGGGGTGGACGGACTCATCCTCGCTTACAACGTGATCTACGTCTAACGGGTTGATGATCTCCACCCGCGCCTCCGCTTATGGTGGTCGCGCCGAATCGGACCGAAGCTGGAGCCAGCCATGTCCACCGTCCTGACGTTGATAAGTCTCGCGACGGTTGCCCTGGTGCTGGCCAGGGACTGGGGTCATCGGAGGGTCAGCCTGTTCGCCCTGCTGCGGCCGCTGATAGCAGTGATCATCATCCCCTTCGTCGCCCCCGGCTGGGACCTGTCGGGGCGCGGCCTGCCACTCGAAATCGGCGGCCTTGTGGCCGGCATCGCGCTTGGCGTTCTCACGATGGCGTTCATGAGCGTCAGCATCGATGCCGCCGGCCAGGCGTGGACCGATACCGGCCCGCCGTACGCGGTGCTCTGGGTTGTGCTCGCGGCGCTGCGACTGATCCTCATTTACGGCACCGAGCACTGGTTCACTCAGGCCGTGGGCATGTTTCTCGTGAACAATCACATCAGCGTGGATGCCTTCGCCGACTCGATCATCTTCCTTGCGATAGCCCCGGTGGTCGCCAACCGCCTGGCGATCCTGCTCCGGGTGCGGCTGATCTCGTCCGGCCGCCGGGCCACCGCGCCAGTCGTGTCCTGAGGGCACGGTCGCCAGAACGGCCTTGTCCGGTTATCTGCCATGGTCCCCGGCCGGGACCGCCAGGTCCATCGCTGAAGCATCGCGGTTGGTTAACGGATCCGACGCAGACAGCCCCGACTCAACGCCCGGCAGGGCAAGACGGATGCCGGAGCCGGCGAGCCTCGGACCGAAGGTCGCGCTACCTTACGAGTCACACGTGCGATTGCGTTGTGACTTGGATGCAGGGAGGGGCGCACGATGGCTAATGCGAATGAGGAACTGCTCAGGCGCGGGTACGCGGCCTTTGCGGCCGGAGACCTCGAGACGGTGCTCGGCGTGCTCGCGGACGACATCGCGTGGCATGTCAGCGGGCAGAGCCAGGTCAGCGGTGACTACCACGGCCACCAGGAGGTCATGGCCTTCTTCGGCAAGATCATGGAAATCACGGGCGGCACCTTCCGCCAAGACGTCCACGACGTGCTCGCGAACGACACGCACGGTGCCGTCCTGGTGACGGCGTATGCCGAGCGGCCAGGGGAGACATTCGAGATGCGCGAGGTGCACACGTGGCATCTGGCCGGGGGCAAGGCCAAGGAATTCTGGACGTTCGCCGAAGACAGCGCCATAACCGACCAGTTCTTCTCCTGACGCGCCCGCGGTCCGAGCTTTCAGTTTTCCGCCGACCACGCTTTCGGGGCTCCTGCGACCGCGCCGGGGCTCCTGCGACCGCGCCGGGGCTCCTCCGACCGCGGCCGGGGGACTTAAATCCGCCAAGTCGGCGGCTGTGCGGGTTTGGTGTCGTTCCAGCGACACTAGCTCCGCACAGCCATGCGAGCGCGCGACGATTTGCCGGACTTGTCGGTCACTTAGCGGCGGGAGCTTCGTCGGGCTTGACCGCGCGACGGGCTAAGGCGCGTTCAACCGCCCGATTCTGCCGTAAATGTCTGATTCGCGGGCAGTGCGAGAAATACGTGGCTGCCGCTACTGCGCCGTGGGCTGGGGTGCGCTGAGTGCCGGAAGTGCCAGCCGCCGGTGTACGCAGCGCGGTTGACGCATGGTAACGTTAAGCATCGGCCGGAGCATCCGGCCTGGTTAGCTGCGCCCTCAGGCGGCTGGCCAACGGGAGGCACTGTCCTGGCAGCGCGGTGTTCCCCTAATGCCCTTGTAAGGCCACACCGGCCTGGCCAGGGCGTCGTAGGTAATTAGACGAGCAAGAGGGAGCAACGTGCCGCTCAACACTACGGTGAAGAAAGAGATCATCGCCGGGCACGCGACCAGTGAGGGTGACACCGGCTCGCCGGAAGTCCAGGTCGCGCTGCTGACCAGGCGAATCGCCGATCTGACCGAGCACCTGAAGGTTCATAAGCACGACCACCACAGCCGCCGTGGGCTGCTGCTGCTAGTAGGCCGCCGCAGGCGGCTGCTGCAGTACCTCGCCCGTACCGACATCAGCCGGTACCGGGCACTCATCGAAAGGCTCGGTCTGCGCAGGTAGCAGATCGACGGCGCGGCACGAGCCGCGCCGTTCCCATATCGGCCACCACTGGCCACGACGGCCGGTCAACGGCCGCCAGACAACTGAAGACAACTGAACAAGAAACGATAACCGTCCCGCGGCCTCCGGCCGGAGCGCCGATCAGCGCCCAAGTGGCCGGTCCTCGGTAGTGGTTCTCGGGTCACGGCACTACCGCCGCGCGGAAAGGCGCGACGGCAGCGGCCAGGGCCGAGGCCTTCCATCGAAGACCGGCCGGCAGCCGGACCAGGGCAGAACGCAGAGTTCGGCTCCGCCAACCGCGGCAGCCCGCTCGGCAGCCGGCCTGGGTGCTCCACTAGCGGCGGACAGCACGCGGGACCTTCGCATCAAGGAGGTCACCCCGTGGAGGGTGTCTATACCGCCGAGGTCACTATTGACAACGGCTCATTCGGCATGCACACGCTCAGGTTCGAGACCGGCAGGCTGGCCAAGCTGGCAGGCGGATCGGCGGTCGTCTACCTGGACGACGAGACCGTGGTGCTGTCGACCACGACGGCGTCCAAGGCGCCCAGGGAGGGCTTTGACTTCTTCCCGCTGACCGTGGACGTGGAAGAGCGGATGTACGCCGCGGGCCGGATCCCTGGCTCGTTCTTCCGGCGCGAGGGCCGGCCGTCGGAGGACGCGATCCTGACCTGCCGGCTCATCGACCGGCCGCTGCGGCCCTCGTTCGTCAAGGGCCTGCGCAACGAGGTCCAGATCGTCGAGACGGTCCTGGCGCTGCACCCCGATCACCTGTACGACGTCGTCGCGATCAACGCCGCGTCGATGTCGACCCAGCTCGCCGGGCTGCCGTTCTCCGGCCCCATCGGTGGCGTCCGGGTAGCGCTGATCAGGGGACAGTGGGTTGCGTTCCCGACGTACTCACAGCTGGAGGACGCCACCTTCGACATGGTCGTGGCGGGCCGGGTACTTGAGGACGGCGACGTCGCGATCATGATGGTCGAGGCCGAGTCCACCCCGAGCACGCTGCGCCTGATCGCCGACGAGACCAGCGGCGCCGTTGCGCCGACCGAGGAAACGGTCGCGCAGGGCCTGGATGCGGCCAAGCCGTTCATCCGCCAGCTCTGCGAGGCCCAGGTCGACGTCGCCAGGGTTGCGGCCAAGGAGACCGCCGAGTTCCCGGTCTACGTGGATTACGGCGAGGACGTCTTCACGGTGCTCGAGGCCGAGGTGGGCTCCGACCTGGCCCAGGCCCTCACGATCGCGGGCAAGAACGAGCGAGGCGCCGAGACCGACCGGATCAAGGCGCTGGCGACCGAGAAGCTCGCGGCCCAGTTCGAGGGCCGGGAGAAGGAGATCGGCGAGGCGTTCCGGGCGCTGAACAAGAAGCTGGTCAGGCAGCGCATCATCGGCGACGGCCTGCGCATCGACGGCCGCGGTCTTGAGGACATCCGGCAGCTGTCGGCCGAGGCCGGCGTGCTGCCGCGGGTACACGGCTCGGCGTTGTTCGAGCGCGGCGAGACCCAGGTGCTCGGCGTAACCACGCTCAACATGCTCCGGATGGAGCAGATGATCGACACGCTCAACCCCGAGCGCACCAAGCGCTATATGCACAACTACAACATGCCGCCCTACTCGACCGGTGAGACCGGCCGGGTCGGCTCGCCCAAGCGGCGCGAGATCGGGCACGGCGCGCTGGCCGAGCGGGCCCTGATCCCGGTGCTGCCGACCCGGGAGGAGTTCCCCTACGCGATCCGGCAGGTGTCCGAGGCCATCGGCTCGAACGGCTCGACCAGCATGGGCTCGGTCTGCGCCTCGACGATGGCGCTGCTTGACGCCGGCGTGCCGCTGAAGGACATGGTGTCCGGCATCGCCATGGGCCTGATCCACGAGGGCGGCCAGTACGTCACCCTCACCGACATCCTCGGCGCCGAGGACGCGTTCGGCGACATGGACTTCAAGGTGGCGGGCACGGAGCAGGTGATCACCGCCCTGCAGCTGGACACCAAGCTCGACGGCATCCCCGCCTCGGTGCTGGCTGCGGCGCTCAAGCAGGCCCGCGGGGCCCGGATGACCATCTTGGAGGTCATGCGCGGCTCGATCAGCCAGCCCGGCGAGATGTCCGCGTACGCCCCGCGGAGCATCACGATCAAGGTGCCCGTCGACAAGATCGGCGAGGTCATCGGGCCAAAGGGCAAGATGATCAACTCCATCCAGGACGACACCGGCGCCGAGATCACCATCGAGGACGACGGCACGATCTACGTCGGGGCCACCGACGGGCCCTCGGCCGAGGCCGCACGGGCCGCGATCAACGCCATCGCCAACCCGCACATGCCAGAGGTCGGCGAGCGGTTCCTCGGCACGGTGGTGAAGACGACCACGTTCGGCGCGTTCGTGTCGCTGCTGCCGGGCAAGGACGGTCTGCTGCACATCACTCAGATCCGCAAGCTGCACGGCGGCAAGCGGATCGAGAACATCGACGACGTGGTCCACATCGGCGACAAGATCCAGGTCGAGATCCGCGAGATCGACGACCGCGGCAAGCTGTCCCTGGTCCCGGTCGAGGTGGTGGAGCGCGAGGCGGCCGGCGAGGACCTGTCTGGCGGCGACTCG
>JASHOL010000429.1 GCA_030041135.1 Streptosporangiaceae bacterium
CGCGCATCAAGCAGCCGACCGTTATTGCCAGCCACTAGCCAGCCCAGTTCCCCGGAGGAGAATCGGTCGTCCGGCAGGGCTCCCGGATCCGTTTGATACATTCTGGCTTCACCTCGTTGCTGGTGACTTCCAGGAACTGCGGAGAGGCTACGCCCAGGGCGCGCGGGATATGAGACAACAAGTGAGCTGTTGGCGGAGGGGAGAGCCGCGTGATGGCGCCTCGTCAGCAATCCATCGAACGTCACCTGACCGTCGGCCAGGTCGCCGAGCTGCTCGGCACCACCGAGCGGTTTCCGCATCACCTGCTCCCAGTGTTTGGTGCCGTGAGCCTCGGTGGCATCGACGAAGCGGCAGTGCGCAAATGGCGGAAAGACCGCCTGGTCGCCGGCCGCGCCGCTGGGCGCCGGTTCGGCCGGTGACCGTGGCAAAGGCCTACCGCCTGCTGCACGCGATCTTCGAGACCGCCGTAGACGACCGGCTGGTCCGAAGGAACCCGTGCCGGATCGAGGGAGCAGGCAAGGAGGACTCCCCAGCGCGCGCGGTCATCTCAGTGCCCGAGACTCCGAAGTCGCGCGCTGGCCGCAGGACCGTGACTTTCCCCGCCGAGCTAGTCGATGAGCTGAGCTGGCATCTGGAGCGATTCGCAGCGCCGGGGGAGCAGGGCCTCGTCTTCGTCGGCCCGAAGGGAAGAGCGGGGAGAGGGGCGCTGAGCTGGCATTACTCGATGAGAGCGGGCGAAGGGAATCGAACCCTCATGACCAGCTTGGAAGATCGGTGGTGCCCGAATCCGCCTGCCAGCGGCAACGTTCGTACTGGCCTACCCGGCATGAGAGCCCGTGGGTGACCGCTGCTGACCATGAGAGTCCCTGGCTTGTGGCCCGTGTGTGGCCCGTGGCGACCGTCTACATTGGCACGGATGGCAGTTGAGCAGCTCCTAAACTTCTAGGCTCAGCTATAATCTAGTCGTGGCATGGAGAGTGGAAGTCACCGCCGAGTTCGCGGACTGGGCTCGCCAGCTGAGGAAGCTCGACCGAGAGTCCTCCCGGCAGGTCGGTGCGGCTGTCGAGTTGCTCAAGCAGCACGGGCCGAGTCTGAAGCGCCCGTTTGTCGGGGAGATCACCACATCCAAGATCAAGAACATGAAGGAGTTGCGGCCGGGATCAGCTGGTCGCAGCGAGATACGGATCCTGTTTGTCTTCGATCCCTGGCAGCAGATTGTCTTACTGGTGGCTGGCGATAAGGCGGAGGACTGGCGTGGCTGGTACCGCAAGGCGATACCTCGGGCTGAACAGTTGTATGCGGAGCACATTGAGGCGATGAGCGGCGGCGGAGCAGGAGATCGATGATGCGCTGGGAAGACCTTTACGACGAGCTGTATGACGCTGACGACCGCGCAGAAATCGAACGGCTGAAGACCCGGCTGCTAACAGACCTCAAGGCGCACCGCCTGGCCCAAGCTCGTAAGAGCCGCGGTCTGACACAGCGCGATGTCGCTGCGGCGATGGGGCTCAGTGTCGGGCGCGTGTCACAGATCGAGCGGGGCGAGGTGACGAGCGTTGAGGTCCTCGGCCGTTACGCTGACGCGGTCGGCGGGCGCCTTCGCGTGGTCATCGACTTCGGCGACGAGCTCATCGCTGTGTAATCGGATGAGCCAGCGCCCTGTCCTTTAGATGCGCCTCGCAGATGGCACTGTGGCCCGATTGCGGCTGGGGCTGCGAGCTTCGAAGTTAACGCGCCTGGGTCATAGCCACTGAGCTGCGAAAACTCGGTGGGAGCGGGCGAAGGGAATCGAACCCTCATGACCAGCTTGGAAGGCTGGGGCTCTGCCATTGAGCTACGCCCGCGCGACTGCCATCCGTAGCGTACCGGTTCGCGCGAGGGCTCTGGACCGGCCGAAGGCAGCCCGGCCCGGCCTCGAGCCGCAGCCTCGAGCCGCAGCACCGAGCGGCGCAGCACCGCGGGCAGGCGCAGGTCGCCGGGACGGCCTCGCGTCCGGCCGGTAGGCGACTCGCAGCCAGGCCAGCCGCGTTGCCATGATGCTGTGTACAGGTAAGGCGAGCCCAGGCGGAGGCACCGCGATGCCCGTAGTCCTCGTGGATGTCGCGAACCACGTCGCGACGGTCACCCTCAACCGGCCCGAGCGGCGCAATGCGCTGTCGGGGGAATTGATCGCGGCACTGCGCGAGGCCCTGGCCGACCTGGAGGCCAATCCCGAGGTCAGGTCGATGATCCTGACCGGCGCTGATCCGGCATTCTGCGCCGGGCTCGACCTGACCGAACTCGGCCAGCCCGGCAGCCCGCTGCGCCGCGTCGCCGGCGGTCCGGTGCTGCCGGACCTGGCCAAGCCGCTGATCGGCGCGGTTAACGGCGTGGCGGTGACGGGCGGCCTGGAACTGGCGCTGGCCTGCGACTTCCTGGTTGCCTCGCAGCAGGCTCGCTTTGCCGACACGCACGCCCGCATGGGCATCCAGCCTGGCTGGGGCCTGACCGCGGCGTTGCCGGAGGCCGTCGGATTCCGCCGCGCACGGGAAATGAGCGCGACCGGCAACTTCATTGACGCGCAGACGGCGCTGGAGTGGGGCCTGGTCAATCACGTAGTCGCGCACGAGAGACTGCTCGCATTCGTGTCCGGCCTTGCGGCGGACGCGGCATCGAGCGATCAGGAGGCGCTGCAGGCGATCTTCGCCACGTATGACGAAGGCTCCAAGGGAACCGTCAGGGAGGCACTGGCCGTTGAAGCGCGCGTGCACGAGCGCTGGCACGCGCGGGGCATAGACGCGGACCAGGTGGCGCAGCGCCGCGCCTCGGTGACCGCGCGCGGCCGGTCCCAGAGCATCGACCGAGGAGTCCAGGAATGATCGGCGAACCGGCCCGCCAGCAACGGCAACTCTCGCTGATTACCGAGCGTCTTGCCGCTATGCCCGAGGTGCTTGGCGCGATCCTCGTCGGGTCCCTGGCGGGCGGTACCGCGGACGCGTGCAGCGACATCGACCTGCTGGTGCGCACGCCGGACGGCCGGTTCGCCGACGGCTGGGAACGACGGCACGACGTCCATGGCGACAGCGCCCTGACCTGCTGGGACCAGGGACCTAATGCGGGCTCTCAGGTTGCCGTGCACCGGTGGGTCACGACCGACATGGTGCTGGTGGAGGCGCTATTCGCCAGCCCGGCCAGCCGAGCACGCCTGGCGAAGCCGTGGCGCGTGGTCGTCGGCGACCAGGCCGTGGCCGACAGCTTCGAGCCTCGCCCGCCGATCGACCGGGCCGAGTTCAGCCGCGACGGCGCGCATCCCGTCGACCTTGCGTTCGATGATCTGAAGAACGCCCTGCGAACAATGGCACCGCCAGCGCAGCGTTCGTCGTTAAAGACTTTTCTGATCGGAACGAGGTCGGGTCCGAAGTTGCGCCGTCCGAAGCTGAGGGCCAGCCGTCAGCTTCTTAGCCGAAGTCGGCCGGGCTCGCTGCGCCCCGCTTGACCAGGCGGTCCAGGACCAGGGCGAGCGGCGGCCACGCGGCGCGACCTTGGCGGATGACGGCGTACGCCCTAAGCACCACGTCTGGATCGGCCAGCCTAAGCAGACGAACCCCTGGCTTGGTCTGACGGCCGACGGGCAGCAGGCCTACTCCGAGTCCGGCGACGATGAGGTCCTCGACCAGGTCGAGGCTGTCGGCCTGATGGGCGAAGCGGGGCTCGAACCCGGCCATGGAGGCAAGCGTGCGCACGACGTCCTCGTCGGCCCGGTTGCGGGAGTTACCGATCCAGTCGTGACGGCGGAACGAGGCGACCATGGCCGGGCTGGCGGGCGCGCGGACGGGCGGCGCCGAGCGGGCAGGGACTCCGAGGCCCCATGCGGCTGACCAGAGCGGGATCGCCTCGAGCGAGCGGTCGCGAGCGGCGGGCGCGAGGTTGTAGTCGTACGTGAGCGCGAGGTCGACGTCGTCGCTTGCCAGCAGCGCATGGGCCTCTGCGGGCTCGTGCTCGTGAACAAGCAGTGAGACCTTCGGGTGGCTGACCGCAAGCTCGGCGATGATCGGCAGCGCCGTGGTGCGGATGGCGGTCGCGAACCCCGCCACGCGCACGGCGCCTGCCGGTTCGGCGCCTGGATCGAGGTCAGCTTGAGCGGCTTCGACGGCCGCGAGAATGATCGCCGCGTTCTGGGCCAGGCGGCGACCCGCCGGAGTCAGCCGGACCCGCCGGCCGTCGGGCTCGAGCAGTTGCGCGCCGGTTTCGCGGGCCAGGACTGCGATCTGCTGGGAGACCGTGGACGTGGTCGTCCCCAGCGCATCGGCCACCTCGCGCATGGAGCCGAGCCGCGAGAGCTCGAGCAGCAGGCGGAGCCGCCGGGTTTCCATCGGTGCATTGTCAACTATCTCTGAACGAACTGTCCACTATTACCAAGTGGACGTGGATGATTCGGGCTCTGTTAACTGAGCCCATGACCGGGAGCGCGAACTGGACGGCGGCGCGGACCGGCGCGTCCATGGCCCTCGGATCGATGCTGTGCGTGCAACTCGGAGCGGCCGTGTCGGTGGGCCTGTTCAGCCAGATCGGCCCTGACGGAGTGGCGTGGCTGCGCCTGGCCTGGGCGGGCATCGTCCTGCTGGTGATCGTCCGACCCCGGCCTTCCGCGTTCAGCAAGTCGGGGTTTCTGACCTGCCTGGCGCTGGGCGTGGTAACGGCCGTGATGTCGATGTCGTTCATGGAGGCCATCGCGCGACTGCCGCTCGGTACGGCCAGCGCCCTGGAGTTCCTCGGGCCGCTCATCGTTGCCGTCGCCCACGGGCGGGGCGGCCGTCGGCTCTGGCCGGTGCTGGCGGCTCCCGGAGTCCTGCTGCTCACCGATCCCTGGCACGGCGGCAGCGATCCGGCGGGAGTCGGCTTTGCCCTTGCGGCCGCGGCGGGGTGGGCGAGCTACATCCTGCTCACCCAGCGAGCAGGAGATGAGGTGACGGGCCTAGCGGCGCTGGCCGTGTCCATGCCCGTGGCCGGCATCGCCGCGACTATCATCGCCGGACCGGCGGTCATCGGGCACCTTACCTGGCCTGTGCTGCTCGCGGGACTCGGGCTGGCCCTACTAGTGCCGGTGGTGCCATTCAGCCTTGAGCTGCTGGCCCTGCGCAGGCTGACCACCACGGCCTTCGGCACGCTGATGAGCCTGGAGCCCGCGATCGCCGCCGGTGTCGGCGTCGTCGTCTTGCACCAGGTCCCGCACCTGGGTGCCGTCGCCGGGATCGCGCTCGTCGTCACCGCGAGCGTCGGCGCGCAGCGAAGCGGCGCGCGGCGGGCTCCCCGAGCCGCCGCAAGAGCCGGCTGGCATCGCGATCCGCGGCCGGCGTTGCTCGTGGACGTCGCCGGCGAGCGGCAGCTCTCCGAGTGAGCGCCGCTAGCTCGGGTCGCGGCCCATGCGGTAAAACTCCGCGTTCGGCTGGAGGGCGGTGAGGTGCGCGAGCCGGTTCGACGCGGCGAACAGCGCCGTGATCGCGCCGATGTCCCAGATCTCGTCGTCGGTCAGCCCGGCCTCACGCGCGCTGGCCAGGTCGTCCTCGCCGAAGTGCTCGGGCGTACGGGCCAGCGCGAGCGCCAGGTCCGTGATCGCGCGAGCGCGCGGGTCGAGTTGCGCTTGCCAGGGGTTCGTGCCGACCTGATCGGCCACGTACGGATCCTTTGACCGGATCCGCAAGATTGCGCCGTGGGCGACGATGCAGTAGGTGCAGTGGTTGGCCGCCGAGGTGGCCACGACCACAAGTTCCCGCTCGGCCTTCGACAGCCCTTCTGGCCGTTCCATCAGGGCGTCGTGATAGTCCATGAAGGCTCGCAGCTCAGCCGGGCGATGGCCGAGCGCGCGGAAGATGTTGGGAACGAAGCCTGACTTGCTCGCGATCTCCCCGACCCGCTCGCGCAGGTCTTCT
>JASHOL010000430.1 GCA_030041135.1 Streptosporangiaceae bacterium
TAACGCGGGAACAGGCCGGCCACCAGCCTTTCCGGCACGATATCCACCGCGAACGGCTTCCTTGCGGGGAACGAGGTGGCGCCCGTTACGAGGCCGACCTGCACATACATGCCGTCCGGCCCGGGCTCGAACACGGTGAGCTCGGGCCGGTCTCGGTCCGGATCGACAATCCAGTACGACGGAACGCCGAACTTCTCGTACGCGGCCTTCTTCCGGTTCAGGTCGATAAGCGCGGTGCTCGGCGACCTGACCTCCACGATCAGCAGCGGCGGTTCCGTCAGCTTGGCGTCGCCGACCTGCCCCTGGTGGATCACGACGATGTCGGGGTCGAACTCGGTGTGCCGGCCGAGCGTGACGGCAGGCTCGGGAATCACCCTCAGGTGCGGCGCGCAGGCCGCGCGGAGCTGAACCGCGAGTTCGAGTGCGACTTCCTGATGAGGGACACGCGGCCGCGGGCTCACGATGAGAGCCCCGTCTAGCAATTCGTACCGGCGCCCGTCATCCGGCATCCGGTCCAGGTCTTCCACGGTCAGCGGGTGACCGGGGGCAGGCCAGTCGATCTGACTGGTCATAGCAACCATGCTGCCCCACCTTCCTCATGCCCGCAGCATGCCGGTCGCCTCTGACAGCTAGTCGCGGATGCCGAGCAAGCGGGCGGCATTGCCGGCGAAGATCAGGTCCCGGTCACCGCGGGACAGGCCGCCGTTCCCAGCCTGAGGCGTTTCCTCAGCTGCCCTGACGCCGCGGCGGTTTGACGCCGGCGTTCTGGCCGCCGTCGATGGGGACGACGACGCCGGTGATGTAGGAAGCCTGGTCGGAGCACAGCCACAGCACCGTGTTCGCGACGTCGGCGGTGCTCCCGAGCCTGCCCATCGGGACGGCTGCGGCCGCGCCGCGCTGAGCCTGCTCGCCGGCCGCCTCCAGGCGGTGGGTCAAGATCGTGCCAGGTGCGAGCGCGTTGACGCGGATGCCCAGGTCGGCGTAGTCGAGCGCGGCCACCTGGGTCAGGCCGATTATGCCGGCCTTCCCGGCCACGTACGCGGCCAGACTGGCGACGCCGGTCAGGCCGGCCCGCGAGGCCATGTTCACGATGGCGCCGCCGCCGGTTCTGAGCATGGCCGGGATCTGGTACTTCATGCCGAGGAACGTGCCGCGGATGTTCGTGGCGATGCCGCGGTCGAACTCGGTCGGGTCGATGTCGGCCAGGGGGCCAGGCCGTGGCCCGTCGGTGGCGTTGTTGAAGGCCGCGTCGAGCCGGCCGAAGGTGGCCAGCGCCTGCTCGACCAGGTTCTGCTGCGCTTTCGCGTCGCTGACGTCCGTGCGAACGGCCAGCGCCTTTCCGCCGCCAGCCTCGATGCTGCTGGCGACATCGTTCAGTGCGTCGATGTCCCGTGCGGCGATGACGACGGCCGCTCCGGCGGCGGCGAACGCCTCCGCGGTGGCGGCTCCGATTCCCTTGCTGGCGCCGGCGACAAGTGCCACGCGGCCCTGCATAGGCAGGTCACTCATGGTGCCTTCTTCCTCATAGTGCTCTCTGATCAGCGACGGCATGCTGTCTCGCCTGGGTGCGCCTGAAGATTAGACATCTAATGTTAAGCTATCAAAGTATATTAGGCCTCGCAAGGGCTACGAGCCGCGCGGGGCACCTGCGCATCGCTGTCACGCGAAAGTCACACGGCCCGGCGTTAGCTGGTTTCGTCGTGCCGGCCGGCCCGGCGAGCCGCGAGTCAGGACAGCGATGCGCGAGCGCGATCGGGAGGATGGGGTCGACTCGCCGCCCTCGCATGCGGCTCGCGCCTTCCCCGCTCCAGGTCGGCCGGCCGGCAAGACCAAGCCCCCGGGCCACACGCTCAGGTGGCCGCCCAGCATGGCATCGCACATGCTCTCTGAGCAGATCCAGCGATGGCCGGACGCCGACTTGGTGCGGGACGTGGACAGCGTCAGGATCGGGAACGGCCAGCCTGACGCCTCCGCCGGGAAGTGGTCAAAAAGCGCGCCGCCGCGCGCCGCCGCCCCTCCCGGGACGAGGCCACGCCGACTGCGGCTCGTGCGCGCTCGGGATCAAATCGCCGATATCGCGGCCGAAAAGGCTGATCGCTCTTCGATCCGGCGGGTGCACGGCGCGCCGCCGGGGATGGCTGGGCATTTTGGCGCAGAATGGTGCGCGTCAGGAGCAACGTCGCGCCGTCACTCCTTGCAGCGCGAGGGCGGGAGAACGGGCGGAGGTGCAATGGTTCGAAGGGCAACTCTTGATCCGGACGAAGCCCTAGCAGACGAGGATCAGGTACTGCCCCCCACCCAGTTCCCGGCGCAACACGGGCGGCAATGGCACGGTGCAGGCGGCCGATGGCTTGTCTGGGTAGGGCGGGTCATTGCCTGGGCTGTCCTGCTGCTTATCGGCTACCGGGGCGTGCTGGCGATCGTGACCGGGCAGGACACGAGCGGGAAGCCGGCGGCGACCGCGGGGACTAGCCGTCCAGGCGCGGCGTTCCCGGTGTCGCTGGCGCAGGCGTACGCGCTGCAGTTCGGTGCCGCGTACCTCAACTTCAGCCCGGCGGAAGCCGCTCAGCGCGCCCGCGAACTGACGAGGCTCCTGCCGGCTGGCGCCAGCCCGGAGCTCGGCTGGGATGGCGCGGGCACGCAGCGTCTGCAGTCCGAGCAGGTCGCCGGCATCTCGGTCAGCAGTGCTCACTTCGCAGTCGTCACCCTGCTCGCCACCATCGACTCGGGGCGGTTGATCGAGCTCGCCGTGCCGGTCTACGCCAGCCACGGCGGCATCAGCGTGTCCGGGGAGCCCGCGCTGCTGCCCGCGCCGCCGCGCGCGGCCCCGCCCGCGGCCAGCCCTCGGGACTCAGACCCGGCCGTGGAGGCGGCCCTGCAAGCACAGTTGCCGGCGTTCTTCTCGGCCTACGCAAGCGGCGACCGCAGCACCCTTGCCCGGTTCACCACGGTGGGCGCGAACATCGAGAGCCTCGGCGACGCCGTCACCTTCGCGGGGATCGACTCCGTACTCGCGCCGCCAGGCGGTGCCCGGAGGACGATCAGGGTAACCGTGACCTGGAACCTGGCCGCGGCGTCCGCCGAGCCCAGGTCGACCACGACCGCGCCCGCGCCCGCGTCGCTGCAGATGGCCTATCAGCTGACCGTGGTGCGGCAGGGTGCCACCTGGGATGTGCAGGCCATCGGGGCCGTCACGCAGGGGCCGCCGTGACGCGACTCGACGACCTCTGGAGAATCCCCGCCAGCCGCGCTCACTCACCCCCGGAGAAACGATGTCGGCTCATCTGGTTATTGCGGCGGCCCTCAACACAACTGGCCTTGTCACCTATCTGCAGGGTCTCTTCGGGCCACTATTCCTCGGAATCGTTGGGATCGTCGCAATCTTTTTCCTGTTCACCCGAGAGATCATCCGCTTCGTGCAATTCATCGTGCTAGCGATCGCCATTGCGGTCGTCTTCTACACCCCGAGCATCGTCCAGACGCTTGCCACCGGAATCGCGCACGCGCTTGGCCTGCACTGAGCTAGCTGTCGGCCCGCGACCACTCGCACCAGCAGCAGGAAGGAGGCAGCCGGTGGAACTCCCGACGTACACCAACATCTGGAAGATCGAGAAGCGGCTCTACAAGCTGTATGACTTCCGGCTGCCGATGCCGTTGCCGGTGGGGCAGATCGTGGCGTTCCTGGCCATCGCCGTCCCTTACACGCTGATCCTGACCATGGCCGGGTTGCCGTTCAGCCACAGCTGGCTATGGGTCTACGTGCTACCCCCTGGGCTGCTCGCGTGGCTCGTGACGCGGCCGGTTCTCGAGGGCAAGCGACTGCCGGAGCTGCTGCTGTCCCAGCTGCGCTACCTCGGTGAGCCCAGGACCTGGTGCCGAATGGCGCCGCTGGCAGAGAAGGACGAGGTGCTCGTCGTCGCCCGAGCATGGCGATCCGGGACCCGGTCTGCGGACAGCCGGGAGGCGTTGGGTCGTACCGAGGCCGTGCCGGCCGAGGCCGTGCCCGAGCAAGCGGTGCCCGAGCAAGCGGTGCCCGAGCAAGCGGTGCCCGAGCAAGCGG
>JASHOL010000431.1 GCA_030041135.1 Streptosporangiaceae bacterium
TTTGGCGGCCCAGGGGCCGGCATCACCGACGTGCTCATCCCCGGTGTGCATGTGACCAGCTACCTGCAGCCGGCCGAGGACACCGCCGCAGGCGCCAGCGCGCCGACGGTCGCATACTCCTTCGCCCAGCAGGTCGCCTCGCCATACGGCCAGGACAGCGCGGACAGCGTGACGGTCACCAGGCAGCTGGACCGGACGTTTGTCACCCCGGCCGCGAGTACGCTGACCGCCCAGCTGACGGCGGTTCCGGAAGCCGGGCGGGCGCTCTCCGCCCTGCTGACCAAGCTCACCCGGGCCGGGGGGCGGTCGTTCGCGGTCGCCGCCAGCTCCACGTTCGACGGGCTGCCCGAACTCGGACCGGACAGCATGTACCGGCCCGGCACGCGGCTGCCCTGGATCTCCAGCCCGGCGGACCGGCACCCTGAGCTCGTATATAGCTGGCACGGCACCCGGCTGGTCAGCAAGATCGTGCTGAGAGGCGCCGCCGGCGTGGCCTCGTTGCCGACCACCGTACGGATCGGCGGGCAGCAGGGCTCACGGCTGGAAAGGGTCGGGCTGGGCGGCACCGTGACGATCAGCCCGGCGCTGCGCACGGACAAGCTGTACCTGAGCTTCCCGGCGACGTCGCCAGCGGCCGGGGACACGGCCGCGGGCCAGCCGTCCCGGTTGCCGGTTGGTCTGGCCGGAGTCGAGATTCCCGCCCTGGTTGGCTTGCATGCGGCGGTCCCGCAGGCGGCGGCGCCGTTCCGCCTCGGTTGCGGCCAGGGCCCGTCCGTATCGGTTGGCGGGCACACCTACCGGACCTCGGTGACCGGAACGGTCGCTGACCTGCTCCAGCTCAAGCCGGTTCAGCTGCACCTGTGCTCACCGAGCGGGACGCTCGCGCTGAACGCCGGCAGGCAGTGGCTCACCACCGGAGCGTCGGCGGACTTCACCATCACGAGCCTGAGCCTGACCAGCTCGCCCGTCTCGGCCGACGCACAGCCGGCCGCGGGCAGCAATCCGTCCAGGAGCGTGTCCATCGTGTCGTGGGGCGACGACAACCGAGCGCTGCGGATCGGGCCGGGCGCCGCCTCCTACGTCGAGATCCACGAGGCCGCCGACGCCGGCTGGAGCGCCACCCTCGACGGCCGGCCACTTCAGCCGGCCACGCTGGACGGCTGGCAGCAGGCCTTCATCGTGCCGGCCGGCCAGGGTGGCACGATCACGCTGACCTTCCGCCCCGCGATCGTGTACCACGTCGGGTTGATCATCTCGGCATTGCTCCTCCTGCTGCTGGTCGCGTTGTCGATTAGAACGTGGCGCCGCCGACGCTCGAGCCCGCCGCCTGCCGGTCCGGCTCTGGTGCTCCAGCGCCAGCCAGGACCGAGCCATCTCGCCCTCGCGCACCTGGCCCGGCCGGCACTGATCATCCGCCGTACCGCCGACGGGATGTTCAGGCCGGCCCACCCTGCGCACGCCGGCAAGCACCGGCACTCGCCGCCACCTCGACCGAGGCCTACTCGTGCGGCGCTGCTGCGGGGGGTCGCAGTCCTGCTCCCCCTGACGATTGCCATCGCCGTAGCGGGCGGGGCCGTTGCCTTCGCCGTCCCGGCGCTGGCCGTGCTCGGCATCTGGCGGCCGAAGTGGTTGCCCGCCGTCGCCGGTGGCGCGATGCTGGCCGCTGGCGTGCTGATCGCGACGTCGAACGATCCGACCTCGCTGGGCGGCGGGCCGTTCACCGCCGGGACACAGCTCCTCGCGCTCATTGCGCTGACCGCCGCCCTCGTGCCGGCTTTGACCCGTCGCGACGACCTGACCTAAGCAAAGGAGGGGGTACCGGTGGCGCTAGAAGAGCCCTTGCTCAAGATCCTCGTCTGCCCGGTCGACAAGGGCAGCCTGCTCTACTTCCCGGACGAGCGAGCGCTCTACAACCCGAGGCTCCGCCGCCGGTACCCCATTAGCAACAACGTGCCGATGATGCTGGCCCATCAGGCTGAGGCCGTCTCCGACGACGAGCACTCCCGGCTGCTCGCCCGGGCTCGCGCGGGCGCGGCGGTCCAGACCCGAAGCTGAGTATCCGCCTGAGTCCCTGCACTGCAGGCCGGCCTGGGTCCCACTGCCCGGTCGGCTCACTACTTGACCGGCAGCCGCCGGACATCGACGGCGGTCAGGAAGTCCTCGTAGGCCTCCGCGTCGAGCCCGCCATCCGGGCTCCAGGCCGCCCCGAGCGCGACGGCATGCCGCAGAATGTCGGGCCACGACCAGGCCAGGGCGATGCCGGGCACCAGCCCCGCGACGAGCGCGTCCCTGAGCGCCTCACCAGCGTGCCCTCCAGCTTGGTCGGGTCGTCCGCCACCGCGCCGGAGTAGGCTCGCGCGCCACTTCCCGCTACCCGTCAGCACGAGAACGCTCTCGCCGGTCAGCAGCGCGACCGAGTCGGCCAGGGCCGGCAGTTCGGTGACGCCGGGGCCCTCGACTACCTCGGGCACCACCAGCGCGGGCCGGCGCGCGGCCCCGTGCTCCAGCGCACTGCCGCCGGCGTCCAGGATCACGGGGACGCCGGCCTCCGCGGCGTAGGCGGTGAAAGAGCCGTAGATCTCGGTCGGCAGGCCCTCGGGCAGGCTGCCGCAAAGCACGACCGCGGTCGCCCCGGCCAGCAGGTCCCGGTAGTCGGAGGCCAGCCGGCCAAGCTCCTCGGTGGTGATGTACGGCGCGGGCTCGGTGAACGTGGTCACCTGGCCATCGGACTCATCGGCGACGGCCACGGCCCGGCGCGACTCGGCGGCGATGCGGGTGAACTGGGTCGCCACTCCGGCTCGTGCCAGCTCATTTCTGATCAGTTCCCCGGCCGAGCCGCCGGCCAGCCCTCCGGCCACGACGTCGTGCCCGAAAGTATGCAGCACCCTGGCGACGGCCAGGCCCCGGCCGCCGGCCCGGTACCTGACTCGCCTGACCTGGTTCGTCCGTCCCCTGGCTATGTTGTCGGCCGCATATTCCACCCGCAGGACCGGGTTGAGGGTGACGGTTACTATCACCCGGCGATCTCCGCTGCCAGCAGGGCGCCAAGCTCCCAGCAGGTCTCCAGGTCGGCCTTGGACGGCGGGCCGATGACGCAGACCGGCGGCCGAATCTGCCGCCAGCCCAGGCCGGTGGTGATCGATTCGACCGCGCGGACCGCGCCCCCGGTGTCGCTGGCTCCGTGCACGTACAACCCGTAGGGTCGCCTGCCGGTTGCCTCAAGGCACGGGTAGTAGATGCCGTCGAAGAAGTGCTTGAGCGCGCCGGACATGTACCCGATGTTGGCCGGGGTGCCGAGCAGGTACCCGTCGCTGGCCAGCACGTCCGCCGCTCCCGCGGTCAAGGCCGGCCTGACGACTACGTCGACGTTCTCGATCTCGTCGGTCCTGGCTCCGCTGGCAGCGGCCTCGAACATGGCCTGCAGTGCCGGGGATGGCGTGTGATGGATGATCAGCAGCGTCGGCATCAGCGCCGAGCATAAACGACCTGCGCCCTCGGCTCCGGCCGCACGCAGCGGAACGTCGCGCCTCGGTTACGGTGTCAGGATGAAGTCAGCGGTGACGGCCACGGTGCTGGACTGCTGCGGCGTGCTCCTGTTCGTGATCATCGGCCGGCACACCCACCACGACGGCGACAGTCTGGCTGGAATCTGGCACACCGCCTGGCCGTTCCTGGCGGGCCTCGCGCTCGGGCTGGTCGTGACCAGGGCCTGGCGCCGGCCCTTGTGGCTCGTCCCGGCCGGTCTGGGCGCGTGGCTCGGCGCGGCGGTGGCCGGCATGGTCATCCGGGTGCTCGCCGGGCAGGGCACAGCGACCGCGTTCATCTTCGTCACGCTCGCGTTCCTCGCGCTGTTCCTGCTCGGCTGGCGGGTGGCCGCGCGCGCGGTCGCAACCATGCGCCGCGTCCCTAGCTGACGCGTGTTAGCCCATCAGCAACGGGCCGGGAGCCGTCCAACTCGGCGTGCAGGACATGGCACACCGCGCGGCCCGGTCCGCAGGTGAGCCGGCCCGCACGGTCTGGCCCACGGGCGAGTCTGCGGGTCCCCAGACCGTCTCGGCCTCGGGCAACCTCCATCGGGTGCGGCGACATCCATCGGGTGGGGCAACATCCATCGGGTGCGGCGACGTCCATCGGGTGCGGCAACATCCATCGGGTGGGGCAACATCCACCTATCCGCGAATGAAATAGAACATTTATACCAGTATGACCTGACTACGCTGTGTCATTTCATCGACTCGGTCCGCGCGAAGTAGGATGTATTACCCCAAGCTCGGGACCGAACCGATGAAAGGTCGCTCAAGATCGCCTCTCGCCAGGTCCCAGCGTTCCGTGCGTCGCCGCGATAGTGAGCGATTAGTTCTGATTGCCCGATGCCGGCGGCGGGCACGGCCGTCCTCCGGGCTACCGCGACCGGCGGCACCCGATCCTGACGACACGCAACGTGACTCCCGCGTCGGACCGGCGCCGCAACCGGCCCCGGTGGGCCCGCTCGACCCGGTCACCTCTCGAACGCTCCCTTGTCAGCCTCCAGAGGCCACCTCTAGACTGAACATTCAGTCAACCGCGTTGGGAGCGCGATATTCATGGCCCTAGAACAGGCCAGAGCAGTAGACCCAGCCAGTACAACGACCAGCCAGCGTGCGGTGGATTCCCCGGAAGCGGCGGACGCCCAGAACACGGCGCACGCCCAGAACACGGCAGACCCCCAGGTCGCAGCGCCGCTCGCCGGGACGCCGTTCGCCGAGACGCCGCCCGCGACGAAAGCGGCCGCCGCTAGGCCGTCAGCACCAGCCACGCCCAGCGTGGCCAGGGCCGCCGCAGCCAAGCCGCCGACACCAGCCAAACAGCGACTAGAAACCGTGATCAGCACCCAGGAAAAGATCTTCATCGAGCGTCAGCCCGAGTCTGCGCGGATGGCGGCGGAGGCGAC
>JASHOL010000432.1 GCA_030041135.1 Streptosporangiaceae bacterium
GCATCGCTGCCGCAACATCTACCCAGCGCTGCGCGGAAGGGGCTTCTCCCGCGGCGAGGCCGTAGGCGTCATGGGCACGAACTTCCTGAACGTGCTGGCCACCATCTGGGGCTGATGACGTCCGATCCCGGCTGGAGGCGAAGGGCCTGGACGCAGGGATGTGGCCAGCGGCGCGGCGCCCGACCGGGCTACCCTGCCGGGGTGGAGATCAGCACCGGCCAGGGACCCGCGGAAGTAGCGCTGGATGAGGCCAGGAAGCCAGCGTTCCTCCTGATCATGACCCACGGTGCCGGCGGAACTGCGGACACCAGCGACGTGCTGGCGGCCAGCGCGGCCGCGGCCGGCCTCGGGGCTACGGTCGCCAGGGTGCAGCAGCCCTACCGGGTCCGCGGCGCGCGGGCGCCGGGCTCGCCGGAGCGGCAGGACGCCGCCTGGCTCGAGATCGTCGCGGAGCTACGGGCCAGGTATCCAGGGATTCCGCTGGTCCAGGGCGGGCGGAGCAACGGCGCCAGGGTCGCCTGCAGGACGGCTGCGGCCGCTGACGCGCGCGGGGTGGTGGCGCTGGCGTTCCCGCTGCATCCGCCTGGCCGCCCGGACATCAGCCGGGCCGGTGAGCTGCGCGGGGCCGGGGTGGACGTGCTGGTCGTCAACGGGGAGCGGGATCCATTTGGCGTTCCGGCCCGTGCCGACGCGTCACGAGTGGTCATACTGCCGGGCGAGACACATGCCCTGTCACGGCGTCCGGCCGCCGTCGGCGAGGCCGTCCGAGAGTGGCTGAGCGAACTGCTGGGCGTCGGCTTGCGGGGAGGGGTGCGCTGAGCCGCTAAGCGGCGGACGTGCGCGGGTCAGCCGACTGCAGAGGTTCCTGGCGGATGGTCACGGCGGGGGTGATCACGTCGGTGGGCCGGTGCGGGGCGATCGCATCGCCGCCGGGAAGCAGCTCACCGGTGTCCTCGAAGATGACTATGCCGTTACAGAGCAGGCTCCAGCCCTGCTCGGGGTGGCTGATGATCGTACGGGCCGCCTCGCGGTCCGGGCCATTCGGCGCCGGGCACTGTGGCGTATGCGGGCACATTCGCGTGCCTCCTGTTGGTCCCTGGTTGTGGTCTTGATCACACACTACTGTGCCAGCCGTTGTGCCTTGGCGGCATGGCCCGTTGTGACGGTTTTCCGCACCGGTCTTTGTAGGTTTCATGTAGTCCGCTTGACGCAGGCCAGTCACGATCGGCTGGAACGCCTCCCCGAGGTCACGACGTGGCAAGCGGCTGGCAACCGGTGGAACGGCAGGGGCACCCAGGCGGTTCGGCTGTCGTCACATTCGGCGGCCGGAACGGCTCTGTGCCGGTGACACCGTTCCACCTGATCCGGGAGTGGCGCATGCGCCCAGGGATGCCAGGCCCGGCGATGGCCGTTCCGTGCCTTTCCGGCGCGGCCACAGCTTAGGGGCGCGGGTTAGTGGCTGGCCGCGGGCTCGGGGCTGGGTCCTGGCCCCTGGCTGGCCGCGGGCTCGGGGCTGGGTCCTGGCTCCTCGCCGGCCGCGGGCTCTGAGGTGCCGGCGGCCTCGGGGACGGCCGGGGGTGCGTGGGCGATCGTGGCGCCGAGCGCGGCGGCCTCCGGGCGAGCCGGGAAGCCGGTCAGCCGGTGGGTCTCGCGCATCGTCAGCAGCCGCTCGGCCTCGTCGGTCCACCGGTGCACGCCCGAGGTCGCCATGGCCTTGCGCCTGAAGATGCGGTCGTCGTATCCGCGCGGGCCGATCTCCGCGCGCTGGGCCGCGTAGGCGGCGCGAGTCACGTCCGTCAGGGCCTGGTCGAGTACGTGGGCCAGCGGGTACTGCACGTCGACCGGGGCCGCGGTCGCCTGCGCACGGCGGAACTGCCGCTCGGCTTCCTCAGCCCGCTGGAGGAGCTGGTCGAAGTTGGAGGCGAGCGCCACATCGGCGAGATAACTAGCCTCGGCTGCTGCGCTGACCTGGTTGCGACCCCTTTTCACGGGGGAAAGCATAGCGAAGCCGACGGCCCAGCCCGCTATCGGGCGAAGTAGTGCCACCCGAGCCAGAGCCAGCCGAGGAGGATGAGCGCGCGGCCAGCGCGCGGTCGCATCACGTAGCCGAGCCACTCACCGGTGGTCGGGATCTTGTTGGTCCGGCGACGTCCGAGCACCTCGAGCAGCACCAGCGTCGCGATGATGAGCCCGAACCCGATGGCGGTGATCACCCGGCTGGTCATCGCGCGATCATCGCCTCACCAGGCCCCACCCGGCCGCGATCCAGAGGACGAAGGCGGCACTTCGCACCGGATGCGGTGTCAGCAGCGGATTGATCAGGTCGGTCAGCGTCGGATGCCACCACGTAGCTCCGGCCCTGAAGGCGGACGCCTCCCACTCGAACAGCAGCGCCAGGGCGACGATCCAGTACGAGAAGCCGGCCACGTCGATCGAATCTGGCGCGGGAATGCGCTCGGGCGGGCGGCCGTAGGCGATCGCGCCCAGGATGGCGCCGGGTATAAGCACGCCGATCAGCGCCCTGGTGCTGAGCGGAGCTGACGCGCTCGCGACCCACGCGTAGGCGACGACGATGCCGCCGACCAGCAGCTTGCGGGCCGGCCGCGGGCCGAGCCAGGGCAGGCTGGCCAGGCCGGATGCTCGGGCAGGCCGCGGTCCGGCCGACTCCGCGGGCATGGCGCAGCCTGGCCGGCCCGCCGGATCAGCGGTGTCGGTCGGAGGGGCGGGGAGGTTCTCGGCTGCCATCGGCGTTCTCTCGCAGGATAACGTCACTTTGCGGCAGCTTCGGGCAATTGGAGCCGCAGGGAGGGAACGGGCTCGGACCCGCCGCGCTGATCACCGCCGCCGGCTGCGGCCCTGGGTCAGGCCAGGCTCTCTTGCCAGCTCGCGTGCAGCGCGGAGTACTCGCCCTCGGAGGCGAGCAGGTCGGCGGGCGAGCCGTCCTCGATGATCTGCCCGTGCTCGAGGACCAGGACCCGATCGGCAATGGCCACGGTCGACAGACGGTGCGCGATGATCACCGCGGTCCGCCCGGAGAGTATCCGGGTCAGGGCCTGCTGCACGAGCCGCTCGCTCGGGATGTCCAGCAGCGAGGTGGCCTCATCGAGGACGAGCACGGCCGGGGCGGCGAGGAAGGCCCGGGCGAATGAGATGAGCTGCCGCTGGCCCGCCGACAGCCGTCCGCCGCCCTTGCCGACGTCCTCGTCGTAACCGTCAGGCAGCGCCGAGATGAAGCCATGGGCGCCGATCGCCGTGGCGGCCGCGACGATCTCCTCGCGGCTCGCGCCGGGCTTGCCGAGCTCGATGTTGTCGGCGATCGATCCGGAGAACATGAAGTTCTCCTGCGTGATCAGCACGACCTCGTGCCTGAGGGTCTTGTCAGAAAGCTCGCGCAGGTCGGTGCCGTCGAGCCGGACACTCCCCTCCTGCGGGTCGTAGAGCCTGGCCAGCAGCCTGGCGACCGTGGTCTTGCCCGCCCCGGTCGCCCCGACGATGGCCATCGTCTGACCCGCCGGGATGGTCAGCCGGAAGTCGGGCAGCACCGTGCTCTTCCGGTAGCCGAAACGGACCTGGTCGAAACGCACCTCGCGGCCCGCGCCCTGGCCAGCGGGGGGCGCGAGCGCGAGCGGGTGCTCAGGCTCGGGCACCGACGGCGGCTCGTCCAGCACGCCAGAGATCTTCTCAAGCGCCGCGCCGGCCGACTGGAACGAGCTGTAGAACTGCGACAGGTCGATCAGCGGGTCGAAGAACCGCTGCAGGTAGAGCAGGAACGTGACCAGCACGCCGAGCTGCATCTGATGATCGATGACGCGGTCGCCGCCGTAGAGCAGGACGGCCCCGATGGCCAGGTTGCCCACGAGCGTGACGCCAGGGAAGAAGATCGCCAGCAGCCGCTGGGAGCGCAGGTTGGCGTCGGCGTTGGCCTGGTTCAGGTCGTCGAAGATCTCCTCGTTCCTGCCCTCACGGCGGAATGCCTGGACTGCCCTGATGCCGCCGAAGGTCTCCACGAACTGCACGATCACCTGGGCGATCGTCTCCCTGGTGCGGCGGTAGGCGATGGCCGATTCGCGCCGGAACCAGGCCGATAGCCAGGTCAGGGGGATGAATCCGGCCATCACGACCAGGGCGAGCTGCCAGTCGAGCAGCAGCATGCCGCCCCCGACCAGGAGCAGGGACAGCAGCGAGGACGCCAGCGCGGCCAGGCCCTCGTCGAACAGGTCGGAGATCGAGTCGATGTCGGAGACCTGGCGGGAGATGACCCGGCCGGTGGTGTAGCGCTCGTGGAAGGCCACAGGCAGCAGCTGGAAGTGGGCGAACAACCGCCGCCGCAGCTCGATCACGACCCGGCCGCCCAGCCGGCCGATGCCCGCGATGTAGGCACGGGTCGCCCACGCCTGGGCAATCACGGCGATGGCGAAGGCCACGATAATCAGCGCCATCGGCCCGGCGTTGTGCGTCTTCTCCAGCTGCGGGATCCGGTCGATGCCGACTCCCACCAGCCAGGGACCAACGAGCGCGGCGAACTGCGCGACGACGATCAGCAGGAAGACCGTCGTGACCAGCTTGCGGCTCGGGCGGAGCAGGTCACTGAGCAGCCGCCGGGAGCGGCGCCGCAGCAGTGTCCCGAGCTTGCCGCTGATCTCCTCGGCCTCCTCGGCCGCGACACCGCGCCACGCCGGGGCGCTCGTACTGGCCTGGGTCATCGGCGCGCTCCCGTCAGTCCGGGTGCGCTGCGCCCGTCGTCGTCACTGTCGTCGAGATCGTCTGCGCTCATCAGGTCCCGGTAGCGCTCCTCGCTGGCCAGCATCTCGTGATGGGTGCCGATCGCCGCGATGACGCCGTCGGCGAGCAGCGCGACCCGGTCGGCCAGCAGCACCGTCGACGGGCGGTGCGCCACGACCAGCGCGGTTGATGCGGCCATCACGTCCTGGAGCGCAGCCGTCACCTTCGCCTCGGTGTGCACGTCGAGCGCGGAGAGCGGGTCGTCGAGCAGCAGCACCTCGGGCCTGGCCAGGATCGCCCGGGCCAGCGCGACCCGCTGCCGCTGCCCGCCCGACAGCGCCATGCCCTGCTCGCCGATCCTGGTATCGAGACCCCACGGCAGGTCGGCCACGAACTCGGCCTGCGCCGCCTCGAGCGCGGCCAGCACGTCGGCCTCGGTCGCGTCGCGCACGCCGAAGCTGACGTTCTCCCTGACGCTGGCCGAGAACAGCGTCGGGTCCTCGAAGGCGCAGCCAACCCTGGCGCGCAGCTCGGGCAGGGGCAGGTCGCGGATGTCGGTGCCAGCCAGGGTGATCAGCCCGCTCGTCGCGTCGGCGAGCCTGGGTACCAGCTGCAGCAGGGTGCTCTTGCCGGAGCCGGTGGCGCCGACCAGGGCGACGGTCTCGCCGGGAGCGAGGTCAAGCGTGACCCCGCGCAGGACCGGCTCGGGCGACTGCGGGTAGCTGAACGTGACCGCGTCGAAGCGCAGGTGTCCGGCGCCGGCCGTGACCGTTGCCGTGGCCGGCTCCGGCCTGGCCGGTGCCGGGCCGGGCTGGGCCGCAGCGATCGGACGGCCCGCGCTGCTGTCCTTGCTGGCACGGCCCTTCCTGGCCTGGGCGGCCGTGATGCCGGGCTGCGGGTCCTCGGGCACGCCGGGGTCGGTGATCGTCGGGAGCGTGTCGAAGATCTCGTAGATCCGCTGCGCGGCCGTCGCCGCCTCCTGGCCCGTGGCGAGGATGAAGCCCATCGCCTCGATCGGCCAGATGAGCAGCAGCGTCAGCGTGACGAACGCGACCAGCCCGCCGAGGGTGAGCTGACGCCAGCTGACCGCCAGCGCACCGAATAGCAGCAGGAGTCCGATCGCTGCGTTCGGTGCCAGGTCCAGGCCGGCCCAGAACGTGCCGCGCAGCCGGGCCTTACCGATCTGGCTGCGGTAGACCAGGCGGGACAGGCCCAGGTGCCTGGCCGCGGCTTCGTCGCGCCGGCCCAGAGACTTGAGCACCCGGATACCGGACGCCGCCTCCTCCACGTAGGTGGCCAGGTCTCCGGTCTGGTCCTGGTACTGCCTCGACAGGACCCGGTATTTCCGCTCGAACCGCAAGCACAGCACGCCGACAGGGGCGAACAGGCAACCGGTGAGCAGTCCGAGCCACCAGTTCATGTCGATCAGCAAGGCCACGATCAGCAGGAACGTCCAGGTGCTGGTGATGAAGAACACGGTGCCGAAGCCGGCGAACCGGCGGATCGTGGACAGGTCGTTGGTGGCACGCGACAGCAACTGACCGGACTGCCAGGAGTCGTGGAAGCCCGGCTCGAGCTGCTGCAGGTGGTGGTAGAGGTCGTCGCGGATCGTCTTTTCCATGCCGTTGACCGCGCCCGCCAGGGACCAGCGGCGATAGAAGTTCAGCCCGGCCTGGAGGGCGCCGAGCGCGATTGCGGCCAGGCCCAGCGGGAGCAGCTCTCCCCGGCTGCCGTGCGCGATGGCCCCGTCGATGATCGACTTGGTGATAAGCGGGATCATGGTCTCCGCCGTCACCGCCACGATCGCGGCGGTGATCATGAGCGCCAGGGTCAGGTAGTACGGCCGCAGGTACTCGCGCATCCGCCACAGGGCCGCGGCCGGCGTCTGCGGCGGCACTGCGGTGTCCTGGGCGCGGGCATGCGGCGACGAACCGGCTGGCTTGGGGGGCATTATCCGCAGGCTACCTACGGCTTGGCGTCGCTGTCACCACAATTTCGCTGGCAGGAGACCGGTGACCCGCCACGGGGCGCATGCGCGCCGGGTCTGCGGCCAGCCGCTCATCGCCGCGAGACTGATTGTGCGGATTCGGCGCAGGGTGGCGGACAGCGGGTAACTCTGGCACTCTGGCCAGACGGCGCGTGCTGGTGCCGGAGTATGCCTTGGAGGGGGCCGTTGGAGCGCACCCATTCCTCGGATGTGCCGCCGCAGCTGAGCGAGCCTGTTCCGGTCTTAGCTGCATACGACGATGGCGTCACCGCGATCTGCCTGCTTGCCGCGCGCTTCGGTCCCGGCACCTGGAACGCGCAGACGCCCTGCCCGGAATGGCGCGCGGCGGACCTGGCCGGGCACCTGCGCTGCGTCGCGGACGACTTCAACGAGTACCTTGACGAGGCGCCGGTCAGCCGCTACTCGCGGCTGATGGCGACCGGAGCTCATCCGGACACGCTCGGGCGGAAACTGGCCAGGCAGAACGCGGTCGAGCTTGCCACTCTCGCTGATGCCCCGCCGACCGAGCATATCGCCGCGTTCGAGTCGGCCGCTCGCGCCTACGCCGGTCGGCTGGCCGCGGTCTGGGACCTGCCGCACCACCAGTACCGGGACAAGGTCGTGACGGTGGCCGGCATGGCCGGGGCCGCCTGCGCCGAGTGGCACCTGCACGCCTGGGATCTGGCCACCGCGCTTGGCCAGGACTACCGCCCGCATGATGCGGTCGCGGTGCTGGCCTGCTGGCGTGCGGGCATGCCGCACCTGCCCGTCCTCGCGGCCAGGCCGGGATGGAGGGGTGGGCTTGCCGTGCGCAGCTCCGATCCTTGGCATGCTGTGCTGGCGGCGTCCGGCCGGCTCGCCGGAACGGGCCACGCCGGCACTGGCCGGGTAGCCGCCCTGGCTGGGCTTGCGCGGCTGCGCCGGCCTTGGAGGGGGTAGCAGGCCGCCTGCCGTCGAGGATCGCGGGAGGCGGCCCGCCGAGGACACCCATGTCGTGCTATCCCGGGGACAACCCCAGAGACCCCCGCCGGTCGGTGAGGAGACTGAGCATGCAGTTCGACGTCGCGGCGGTCCGGGCGTGCTACCCGGCGCTTGCCGACGGGTACGCCTACCTTGACGGCGCCGCGGGTACGCAGGTGCCGTCGGCGGTCATCGAGGCGATCAGCCGGGCGCAGGTCACCGGGCTCGGCAACTCCGGCGGAGCATTCCCGGCCAGCCGGCGGGCCGACGAGATCACCGCCGGCGCTCGCGCAGCCATCGCCGCGCTGACCGGCGGCCACGCGGACGGCGTGATACTCGGCCCGAACATGACGACCCTGACCTACCGGCTCGCCGGAGCGCTGGCCAAGACGTGGCGGCCGGGCGACGAGGTCGTCGTCTCCCGGCTCGATCACGATGCGAACGTCAGGCCCTGGGTGCAGGCGGCCGAGCGTGCAGGCGCGACGGTGCGGTGGGCGCAGGTCGACGCGGCTACCGGCGAACTGCCCGCCGGGCAGTACGCGGGCCTGGTCACGGACCGGACGAGGCTCGTCGCGGTCACGGCGGCCAGCAACGTCCTCGGGACCCGCCCGGACGTGAGCTCGATCACCGCGATCGCGCGGGCAGCCGGGGCGCTCAGTTACGTGGATGGCGTGCATGCCACGCCGCACGGGCCGGTGGACGTCCGCGAGCTGGGAGCCGATTTCTACGCGACGAGCGCCTACAAGTGGTCGGGCCCGCACATCGGCGCGGTCGTTGCCGCGCCCTCGCTGCTGGACACGCTGAACCCAGACAAGCTTGCGCCGGCGCCCGCCGAGGTGCCTGACCGGTTCGAGCTGGGCACGCTGCCGTTTGCCAGCCTGGCCGGAGTGACCGCCGCCGTTGCGCACCTGGCCGGCCTGGCCGCGCCGGGCGGCGGTCCGCTGCGCGAGCGGGTGCTGGCCTCCATGAACGCGATCGAGCACTATGAGCAGCGGCTGTTCGAGGTGCTGCTGGCAGGCCTTGAGGGCATGCGGCACGTCACCTTGTACGGCAAGCCGGCCAGCCGCACCGCTACGGCTTACTTCAACATCGCGGGCCGTTCGCCCGAGCAGGTCGCCACGCACCTCGCTCGTCGGCGCGTCAACGTGTGGCATGGCGATAACTACGCGTGGGAGGTCACCGGCGTGCTGGGGATCAGGGACTCGGGCAGCGCCGTCAGGGCCGGGCTCGTCCATTACAACGACGTCTCGGATGTGGACCGGCTGCTGACCACCGTGGCGGAGCTGGCGGGCTGACCGGCCGGTAGCTAACTGGCGGGTAGCTTTCGGAGAAAACCGGGCCGGATGGGTAGCTAAGCCCCGGCCAGGGGAAGAGTCACTAACCACCATTCGCAGCCGCGGTTTTCGCTACCACGGTTGCGCTAACCACTGTTCCGCAAACCACGGGGGAGAAAAGCGATGGGAATCCTCGACGAAGTGACGGCCAAGCTCGGCGGGCAGCAGGGCCAGGACGGCGGCGTTGCCTCGCTGCAGAAGCTGTTCACCTCCAACGGCGGGCTTCAGGGAATGACGTCCAAGCTGACCAGCAACGGCCTGGGCAAGCAGGTCCAGTCCTGGGTCAGCACAGGGCAGAACCAGCCCGTCACCGGCCAGCAGATGCAGCAGGCCATGGAGCCTGGACAGATTCATGCGGTGGCCAGCCAGGCCGGGATCAGTGATGACGAAGCCAGCGAGCACCTGGCGAAGGCCATGCCCGAGATGGTCAACCAGGCCACGCCGCAGGGGCAGATCCCGCAGCAAGATCCATTCGCCAAGGGCCTGGACTCCCTGAAACGCATGCTCAAGATCTAGCGACCGTGCACTGCCCGCGCGGCGGCCCGGTGGGTGCGCCGCTGCCGCGGGCTGGCACGTCGCCGCTCGAGCGCGTCAGCGCCTCCGCTAGTCGAACGAGTAGCGGTACAGCCGGGAGTCGCGCTGCTGGAAACCGGTTCGCTCGTACAGCCGGCCCGCGGCTTCCCTGGACGGCCGAGAGGTCAGGTCCACGGTCCGCGCGCCCGCCGCCTCGGCCAGCCGCAGTGCCGCGTTCGTCAGCTGCTCGCCCGCGCCCCGGCCGCGGTAGGCCTGGTCCACGACGACATCCTCAATCCACGCCCGCAGCCCGGTCGGGATCGGGAACATGGCCAGCGTCAGCATGCCCGCGATCTTCGAATCGCAGCGGGCCAGCAGGATGGTCACCGCGGGCGAGGAGTTGATGGCGTCGATGGCGGCGGCATCCACGGGCCTGGCCGAGCCGGACAGCTGCGGCAGCAGCCTGCCGAAGGCCTCGACGACCTCGTCGGTGACGCCGTTGAGTATCTCTACCTGGACTGTCACCGGCGCACAGTATCGCGCTCGCCCGGCCCGCGGGCGGCCGGCCCGCCGCATCGGTTAGGCCGGTGGCGAACTCAGCCTTAGGAGACGCCGGCCGCGTGCAGGGCCGCCGCGGTCCCGGCCGCGGCGACGATAACCAGCAGGAACGGTGCCCTGAGCAGCAGCGCGACGACCGCGGCGGCCATCCCGCCGAGCCGCGCAGGGTCCAGGTCGACCGACTGGCCCGAGGTCGCTGTCTGCACCGCGGCGAGAGCGGCGAGCAGGGCGACCGGCACCAGCTCGGCGAACCTGCGCACGCGAGGGCTGCGCAGGACCCGCTGCGGCACGGTCAGGCCGGCCAGCTTAAACAGGTAGCAGCCCCCGGCCGTCGCCAGGACCGCGATCCAGATCCCGGTCATGACGACCGAGCCTGTGCCTGACCGTTCCCCGGAGACGCCAGCGCCCCCGCCAGCGCGGCGATCGCGGCCAGGATCACCGGCACGCCGGCCGGCAGGACCGTGGTCAGGCCGAGCGCGATCGCCGCCCCGGCCACGGCAACCGCCCGCTCCGTGCGCCCGGCCCTTAGCCTGGGCCAGATCAGCGCGAGAAACGCGGCCGGCCCGACCACGTCAAGCCCGAACGCCTGCGGTGAGCCGACCTTGCCGGCGCCGAGGGCGCCGGCGAGCGTGCTGAGGTTCCACGTGAGATACAGGCAGCAGAACGTGGCCCAGAAGCCCTTACGCGCGGCGGGCGGATCGGGCTGGGCCAGGCTCAGCGCGGTGGTCTCGTCGATGACGCCCACCGCCGCGACTGGCCGGCGCCAGCCGCGGACCCGCAGGCTATCGGACAGCCGCAGCCCGTACAGCGTGTTGCGGCTGCCGAGCAGGATCGCGCCGGCAGTGCCAGCGAGCAGGCTGCCGCCGGCCGCGATTACGCCCGCGAGTGCGAACTGGGAGGCGCCGGTGAACGCGAGCAGGCTGAGCGCGCAGGCCTGCCACGTGCTCAGGCCCGAGCTGACGGCGGCCGCGCCGAAGGCCAGGCCGGACACGCCGACCGCGAGGCCCAGGGCGATGCCGTCGCGAACCGGTCGCGCCGCACCTGGCTCGCTGGTCGAAGCGTCCCGACGGCTCGCGGCTGGCACGCTCCACACGCTACGGACGGTGCCCGGCGGCGGTCTTGTACGTTCTTGCCGGCCCGTGCCTCATGCGGTTAGATCGCCGTGAACTGCCGTGCCCTGACGTAGTGCTGCCTGGCCGTTGAGCGGGCACCAAGCGACCCGTGCTGAAACGCGTCAGGCCTCCGTCAGTCGCTCGCGCTGGTAGGCGCGTGGCGGCACCCCGACTACCCGCTTGAAGTGACGGGTCAGGTGGGCCTGGTCGGCAAAGCCGGTCGTGATCGCGACGTCGGCCGGGGCTTCACCCTGGTCGAGTAGGGTTCGCGCCTGGCGCACCCTTAGCTGGTTGAGATATGCGTGCGGCGGCAGCCCGGTCTCGGCCCGGAACGCGCGGAGCACGGCGAACTGGCTGAGGCCGGTCATCGCCGCCAGTTCGGAGAGCGAGGGCGGATCGGCAAGCCGCTCGTGCAGCAGCTCGCACACCGCCCTCATGCTCGCGGGAGACTGCCTCACCCTGGCCGGCGTCTCGCCGGTCCCGGCCTTGGCATGGGCCGTCAGCAGCCTGGTGAGCGCGGCGGTCAGCAAGCTCGACGACGCGAGCTTGTCGCCGTGCTCGGCGGCACGGTGCGCGCTGCGCAGCAGGGCGGCGCTGCACTCGTCGTACAGGACGGTCTGCGGGAAGAGCGGCGTGCCCGGCCGCCAGCCGAGGTCTCCAGCCACGCCGGTGATGACGCTGACGTCCGGGTACAGCACCCGGTATGCCCAGCCCGCCGACGTGCCTGCCTGCCCAGTGTGCACGACCTCGGGGTTCAGCAGCGCGACCGCGCCGGGACCGGCGCGCATCAGCGTCCCGCCGTAGTCGAACTCCTCGATGCCGGCCTCGATCAGGCCGAACGTGTACGTCTCGTGCGCGTGCCGTCCGTAGCGGTGGGTGATGAACCGGGCGCGGAGCAGGTCGACCCCGGCGACCGCGGCGTGCTGCCAGTAGCGCGCGATCTCGACTGCCATAAGGTCATGCCTACCTGATGCACGCCGGGTGATCCAGCGAATACCTGGCCGGCGGAACGTGATGGCGCTGAACCGCTAGTCCGCGGGGACCTCAGCGCAGCGACAGCGCGGCCAGGGCCGCGTTGACGATCGACCCCGAATCCAGGTCGTGGGCCCGGTACAGGTCGGCCACGGCACCGGACTGGCCGAAGCTGTCCACGCCCAGGCTGACGGCGGGCACGCCGAGTGCCGAGCCGAGCCAGCTCATCGTGTGCGACGCGGCATCGTGCGCGGTGACGACCGGGGCGCGATCGGGGAACACGCTGCGCAGCGCCCCGGCGACGGAGGGAGCCGTGGCCGTGCGGACGCCCTGGCGCAGCGTCCGCTGCCAGGCCCGGTACAGCCGGTCGGGCGAAGTGACGTCCACGACGGTCGCGGCGATTCCCTCATCTGCGAGTTCAGCCGCCGCGGCCAGTACCTCGGGCATGACCGCACCGCAGCCGACCAGGTAGACCGGCGGCGCTCCTTCGGCCGCGGTGGTGGCGGCGTCGACGAGCCGGTACCCGCCAGCCAGCACCTGCCGGCGCAGGATCGCGTCGCCGAGCCGGTCCCGCGCGGCCTGGAAGGGCTGCTGGTCGATGGCCCTGGTGGTGAGGCGGAAATAGTAGGAGCCGGTCTCGGCCGCCTCGGTCCCCGGCGGACCGCCAGCCGCCGCCACCGACTGCAGCGCACCGCAGAGCAGCCAGTCAAGCGCGACCGCATAGGCCGGCTCGATGAAGGTGACGTTCGGCAGCTCCAGGCCGACCGACGCGGTGATCGTGGACTGGTGCGCGCCGCCCTCGGGGGCGAGCGACACCCCTGACGGAGTGCCCGCCACGATGAAGCGGGCGCCCGAGTAGACCGAGTAGATGAACGCGTCAAGCCCGCGCAGCACGAACGGGTCGTAGACCGTGCCGACCGGCAGCAGCCGCTGGTCGGACAGGTCGAAGGCGAGCCCGAGCTGCCCGAGCAGCAAGAACAAGTTCATCTCGCTGATGCCGAGCTCGATGTGGTGGCCCTCTGGCCCCTCGGCCCACTTCAGCACCGGATCCTCGCTCCAGGACCGCCGCGGCACCGGACTGAACACGCCCGTGCGGTTGATGAAGCCGGCCAGGTTCGTGGACGTGGCAACGTCGGGGGCAGCGGTCACCAGGTACGGGGCGACCGACTCAAGCCTGGACAGGTCGACCAGGATCCGGCCGAACGCCTCCTGAGTGGCGATCGGGCGGGCCGCTCGCACCCCGGTAGCGTCGGGAATCGTCAGGGCCGTCGCGGCAGCAGGCTGAGGCCGGGCCAGGTGCTCGCGTCTGGCTGCGGCCCACTGACCCGCGGGCGTCATGGGGTCGAGGCGGTCCCACTCGGTCGCCTCGGTCAGTCCCAGGCGCTCGCGCATCTGGTCGACCTGGCCGGTGGTCAGCAGCGCCGAGTGGTTGCGCGGGTTGCCCGCGATCGGCAGGCCCCAGCCCTTAATCGTGTACGCGAACAGCACGCTCGGCCGGTCCTTCTCGCCGTCGCAGGTGGCGAACGCGTCAAGCAGCGATCCGATGTCGTGGCCGGCGAGGTCGGTGACAAGACTGGCCAGGTCCTCGTCTGACCGGTCAGCGCAGAACTGGCCGACCCCGGGCGGCGCCCCGTCAAGGAACCGCTCGCGCACGCCGGCCGGCTCCAGCCCGAAAAGAGACTGGTACTGCTCGTTCGGCATGGCGTCGATCCAGGCCCGCAGCTGGTCGCCGCCCGGCTGCGCGAACGCGGCCTGCAGCGCATGGCCGTACTTGGCCTCGACGACCTGCCAGCCGGCCCCGGCGAACTGCTGCTCCCACTGGGCGATCCGGACGCCGGGCACGACCCGGTCAAGGGACTGGCGGTTGACGTCCACGATCCACAGCACGTTGCCGAGCCCGTCGGTGGCCGGGTCGGCGACCGCCTCCCAGATGTTGCCCTCATCAAGCTCGGCGTCGCCGATCACCGCGACGAACCGGCTGTGCGGCCGCGCCCCGAAGTGCGCGTCGACGTACCGCCGGGTCGCGGCCGCAAAGAGCGGAGCCGCGGCGCCGAGGCCAACCGAGCCGGTGGAGAAGTCCACGTCGTCGGGGTCCTTGGTCCGGCTCGGATAGGACTGCAGCCCGCCGAACGCCCGCAGCGTGGCCAGGTATGACCGGTCCAGGTTGCCGAGCAGGTACTGGATGGCGTGGTAGACGGGGGAGGCGTGCGGCTTCACGCTGACCCGGTCGGCCGCGTCCAGGTGCGCGAAGTAGAGCGCGGTCAGGACCGAGACCAGGCTCGCGCTCGACGCCTGGTGGCCGCCGACCTTGACGCCGTCTCCGGTTTCCCGGTCGTGGTTGGCGGCATCGACGATCCGGGTCGCCAGCCAGAGCACTCGCTGCTGGATCTCGGCCAGCACCGCCGGGTCTGGCCCGATTCCGGACGGCGAGCCTTTCACGTTCTCCATGCTGTGACTCCCAGCGCACCCGCGCGCGTGCCTGAGTGCGCCCGCGCCGACGTGCACACGCTAACCGACGCCGGCGCCTGGCCCGGCAGCCGGTCGCGGGCTCTGGGCCGGACCGCGCGTCCCTGCGGCCGAAGGCGATGGCGTGGGGATCGGGGTGGACGGTCCCGAGCTCGGGGTCGGCCCGGAGGCCTTCACGCTCGGCGTGGGCCTGGACGTCTTGACGTTCGGCGTGGGCCTGGACGCCTTGACGCTCGGCGACGGCGTCGGTGTCGGCGCCGGCGTTGGCGGCGAACCGGACCTGGTCCCGACCGGAGCCGGGCGCGACGGCCTAGTGGCCGGCGGGACCGGTGCCGGGTGTTGTGCGGCCGAGATGCCGGCCAGCACGCCCGTCGAGACCGCGAGCGCCGCTGCCATCCCGAGCGCGCAGTCCCGCGCGATGCGCCGCCGCCGCTGTCTGTTGCCGCGCCGCATCACCTCCGCGGGCGGCAGCGGACGGGCCAGGTCGGCGCCGTGCTCCGCCAGCGATCGCAGCTCGTCATCCAGCTCAGGCATGGCTCACCTCCCGCCTCTCTCGGTCTCGGCGGGCTGGCGCAGGTGCGGGGCCAGGGCCGCCCGCCCGCGGGCCAGCCTGGCCTTCACCGTTCCTGGCGGTACTCCGGTCTCGGCCGCGACCTCCGCCACGCTCAGGTCGCAGAGGTGGTACAGCACGAGCGCGCGACGCTGCTCGGCCGGTAGCCGTCGGAGCGCGGCGACCAACGCGACGCGATCGGGGCTGGGCTCGGCAACGACCGGCGGCGGCTGCGAGCCGAGCAGCCGACGGCCGGCCCTGGCCCGGTGCCACCTCGACACGGCAATGTTCCAGGCCGTCGTTCTCACCCAGGCTTCAGGTGAGCCGCGGGTGGCGTCGAGCCTCGTGCGGTGCGCCCAGGCCCGCACGAACGCCTCCTGCACTGCGTCCTGCGCCTCGGCGTGATCGCCGGTCATCGCGTAGAGCTGGCCGACGATGCGGTGGAAGGAGGCCGAGTAGAAATCACTGAACTCCTCCGGGCTCACCGGCCCACGGTATGTCACCGGGAGCTTGGCCGAGGCCCGTCGCGCGGGGTACCGGCGCCGCGGCCGACTTTCCTGCTCGCCGATGCAACCGTTGCGGCTGCCCGCAGGTATCTATCCCGCTGGCACATCCGCGCGCCAGAACAGGAGGCCTGAATGAACCTGACCCGCAGGCATGCGACGCTCCATGGGTGGGCGATTGATTCCGCCGGAAATCCGCAGCCGGGCGCCGGGCAGCACAGGCTTCAGGGTGCGAAGCCTGCGCGCGATCCACTCGCCATCACGAACGGCCGGAATGCGGACGTCCAAGCAAGCCACGGCGCGTTCCGGCACAACGTTGGGGCGCGTTCCGCCCTCAATCACTCCAACGTTCAAGGTAAGCGACCCGCGCGAGCGAGCCATCCCTTCAAGACGCACGATCTGGCGGGCCATTTCACTGATGGCGTTGATGCCCGCAGCAGGGTTAACACCTGCATGAGCCAGGCGTCCTTCGGCGACAACCTGGAACATGCCAACACCTTTGCGGGCGGTCTTCAGCGCTCCTCCC
>JASHOL010000433.1 GCA_030041135.1 Streptosporangiaceae bacterium
GACAGAACTCGTGGCCCTCGGGATCGGCCATGACGACGACTGCGCCCTCATCGTAGTCGTGCCGCTCGCCGGCCGAGTCCATGGGTGCTGCCGTCATGTATCAAGTCCAGCACGTGGCATGTTGTCCATCCGACGTGCGGATTGGCTGTCATGACAGCTATCTCGTATGCGAGTGCTGCGCGCTGGCACCCGCACCGTCAGGATTCCGGCAACGATCGTCGCGGAGCTGCGTGAGCACATCACGGCCGACAGCAGCGGTTCTGATCCTGCGGCGCTCGTCTTCACTGGCCCGCTGGGCGGCGTGCCGCGCCGGGGAAACTTCCGGCGTGATTCGGAACGGGCCGGGGCTACCCGCAAGCTCGGCGGTCCGTGCACTTTCATGATCTTCGACAGGTAACACCCTGTCCGCGCCCCGCTCCTTGTGCGCCGACGCCAGCCACGTAGCGAAGCTGACCGGTAGGTCCGGCGCCAGCTTCGGTCTTGGTGAACTAGCGCAGGCCCAGAACAGTCAAAAGAGCTTCGTCGATCCCCCATTGCTCCTCGGGAGTCACCCGGCCGACCAGATCTCCCAGCCGGCCGGCGTCGACCGCGCCCACCTGCTCAACGAGGACCATCGTGTTCTCGCCACCTACTTCGATCTGTGGACGGAACGAAGCATGCCGGGCGCTGCGCGACGTCGGCGCCACCAGCACAACGGACCTGGGCAGAAGCTCATTGGCTTGAACCACGACCCCAAAGCGCCGTCCCTGCTGCTCGTGGCCTTGCCCACGTGGCATCCGGATCTCGTGGATGTCACCCCGGAGCACGCAGGCTCTCCATCAGAGCTGCGACTTCGAGCATTTCACGGCGATCGTCCTCATCGGCTTCGAGGGCTGCGACCTCGTCCGCTAGGGCCTTGCGCCGTCGCATGCGCGTAGCGCTGTCGAGGATCGCGCGGCGGATCGCCTCGGACCTGCTGAGTCCGGCTGCTTCAAGCTGGCTCAGTGCCCGCAGCGTCTCATCATCCAGGCGCACGCTGATGGCTACCGTCATAGCACGAGTGTATCACAGATCGTCATACGCAACACCGTGAGGCCGGTGTGCGCGCGCAGTCTTCAACGCTTCGCCATGGACTTCACATCAACGCACCACGATGCGAACCGCCATCTCGTCGTCGCTGGTGACCCACTTCCGGGGCGACTCGCCAGCCACGGGCCGGGGCGTCGGCCCGATGAGGCACATCGGCGCGGTAGTAAGTCCAAGGCGCCCCTGGGCACCAGGTCTGGATGGCGGCCAGCGGTCATCACGGAGCAGCCGGCGTGCGTTCGCATAGGGAGCTGACATGCGCAGCTGCAGATGCGGACCGTTGACGGGCCTCTGCGGGTGACCGCGATTGACCGCCTGTCGCCTTGCCATCGGGCACGAACCTGGTCGGCCCTTCAGGCGTGACAGACATCGAGTGACGTGCGCAGACGATCCGGACTGCTGCGGCTCCGCTGCTGGTCAGCAGCGTATACCCCGTGCTTGGCTGGGCTTACTGTAAGCCTTCGAGGGTGTCAATCATCGCGATGCGATGAGTCAATCCCCGACGCTCGTTCACGGCCCGCTGCAGGTCCATCGGCGGCACCAGGATCTGCCAGTCCTCGAACCGGACCGGCTCCAGTCGCCGGGCCGCCTCGGGACCGAAGTCGGAGGGCTCCGGCTCGTCGACGAGTGGATTGACGCCGCCCACCCACTCGACCCGCGCTTCGCAGAACGCTCGCCCCAGCCACTGGCCCAGCCAGTCAGCCGACCCCGTCGTCACCGGCTCGATTAGCGAGTCGCTGAGCAACTCGCCGAGCGTGACTGCGTCGCCCGCATCGCAGATGAGGTCGAGATCACCCGGCTCGATCGGCGCGCCCCGGACCGCGAGCGCCGTGCTCCCGGCCAGCCACCAGGAGACTGGCTGACCGATGGTGCGCTGGCACAGCTCGCGCAGCGCGTCGCGCCATGGGACCGGCTCCAACCTGGCCGCCTGCCGCAACACCCGATCGATGCAGGCGCTGAAGTTCTCCCACGATCGCTCCAGGTGCGGAGTGTCGCCCAGATAACCGCGCCGCCATTCCGGTCCGGCGCGCTCATAGTCCATCAGCACGCGCTCGGCGACCTGCTCGTAGGTGCTGTCGATCACGCGGACCGCAAACCACACCGTGTCCTGGTCATCGGTCCATCGCCTGGTTGTTAGCGCATTCACGCCGCCGATTCTGCCAGCCTCATCTGGCCAGATGTCAGTGCCGTTTCGGCCGGGTTCAGGGCGCCGCAGTCGGCAGCGGCGCGCGGGAGCGGCGCCACCTCGGGCATTCCGATGGCCGCATGACCGGCCGTGCCCGCAGCAGCCGGGCCCGATCGGGCACGCATCGGCACGCCGCCACAGCGACGCGTCATGAAGATCAACAACAAGACCGCATATATAGCCGTGACCTGCCGGTATCTGTGAGTGAGTGAGTTGGTGGAGCTAAGGGGACTTGAACCCCCTGACCCCCTGCTTGCAAAATCCAGACCGCTCGCCGTTTACCGTGGCTGACCTGGGGATTGTGCGAATCGGGGTCGTCCATTGTCGGCTGTTGTCGGCGGTCGTTGTGGTCAGGTTAGTGGTCAGCGCTCGGACGCTGCCATCCCTCCGATAGGCGCCCCTGAATCCCCGGCAAGAGTCGTGGTCCAGGGTCCCGAAGGGATCGCGTGCGACGCAATGCCGCGTAGTTAAGGGTCTGGCTCGGCTGTCGAGGATGGTGGCGGGGTCGGCGTGTTGAGCCGGTAGGTGGCCATCCCGGTGCGGGTGAAGAAGCCGAGCAGCCACCATTCGCGTAGCTGGGTAGCCATGTGGCGGGGATGGACGTTGAGGATGAGGGCGAGTTCGCGGCTGGTCCAGTCGCGCGGCGGCTGGCTGGTGATGATGGCGGTGATCCGCTGCCGGCGGGTAGGCGGCTGTGGCGGCCTGGGCCGGGCGGGGGTGTAGCGGCGTGGCCGGCCGCGGCTGAGTGGCGGGGTGGAGATGGCGACGTCGACCGAGGTGACGGCGGTGGCCGTGTGCGGACGGCCGTCGTCGCGGTTGAGGTAGCGGGAGGTGGCGCATTTGACCTTGCCGGCGCTGTAGCGGGGCCGGCGGGCGGGCAGCAGCGTACGGAGGACGGCGCGGCCGATGACGCCGGTCAGGTCGGCAGGCCCGGTTGGGCAGATGCCGCGGGCGGCGGTGAGTTCCTCGCGTGCGGCTTCCAGGGCAGTGGTGAAGCTGGCCCGGTCGGGGTCGGTGCCGGGCCTGGTTTCCACCGCCGTCACCATGGCCATGCGCAGCAACTGGCAGAAGCTCAGCGGGACTGGAGTTCCTGCTCGACGCCGGGCCGGTCACCTGAGCGCAGTACCCGGCCATCGAGCAGGGTGTGACGCAGCGCCAGGAACGCGGACTCGATCTCCCGCCGCTCGTGGTAGAGCCGGACCAGGGCCGCAGCCGGATAGGCGCGGTGGTCAGTGAGGGTGGTGATCAGCCGGTACCGGCCACCGACCCGGCTGCCGTCGAGGCCGGTCGTGGTCACGTCCGCGTCGATCATGCGGACGTCCAGATCGTCGAGGCGGGCCTGGTAGGACCCGTCGGGCAGGTGCGCGACAACGGCGGGGTTGCGGGTCGCCTTGGCCCGGGCCAGCAGCATCGCGCCGGTGCTGGCCACCTCGGCCAGGAACGCGTTGGCGTCGAATGCCCGGTCCAGCAGCACCAGCATGCCCGGGCCTAGCAGCGGCAGTAGCTGGCGGGCCAGGTGCGACTCGTCCCGCTCGGCGGCTGAGCCTAAGGCGGCGCCCAGCAGCGCCCGGGTGCCGGTCTCGGCCAGCGTCATCAGCCGCAGCGTGGGATAGCCGGCCAGGCCCATCCGGTAGCGGATCTTGCCGATCCAGCGCCGGTCGCGGTCGGTGTCGGGGATGTGCACCGAGTTGCAGCCGTCGAATGCGACGGTCCGCAGCCCGCCGAACCGCACGCCGGGCGTGTGCGGTTGGCCCAGTGGCCCGGCGACGATCTCGAACAGTGCTTTCAGCGGTACCGGGCCGATGCGGCGGCGCAGGTCACGCAGCGCTTTCTCCGACGGCCGGGGCAGGCCTAGCCCGGCCAGCCCGGCGGTCAGCTTGCCCCATACCCGCAGGTAGCCCAACTGCGGGAACATGCTGAGCGCGAGCACGAAGTACACGCCGGCGCGCGAGGGCAGATCGCGCAGCCGCCGCTGCACGGTCCGGGTCTGGGCAAGGACATCGTCGACCAGCTCGAACAGCAGGTACTGGGTTAACTCGCCCAGGTGGCCGGGGGCGAAGACGCCGCCGGCAGCAGTGACCTCACGACTGATGGTGGTCGTGGCAGACTGAGTAATCAACGGGACCTCTGGTGACGGCGAAGATCGTGACGGATTGACGCCGGCCTACCAGAGGTCTTGTTCAATTTGCCGGCGACACGCCGGACAACACGATCTTCCTTGACCCGGCCCGCTGAACCTTAACTACGCGGCATTGGCGTGCGACGCGCTTTAGCGCGCCCTTGACCACGATCTTGCGGGGCTTCAGGATCGGGCGCCGGAGGGATGGCCGGTCTTGCAGCCGGCGGCGGCGGTGACTCGCTGCGGCGCTCAGCTGGTGGGGGCCAGTAGCGGGGACAGGGTGCGCGCCGACGCCGCCGTGGCCCGTCAGGGCCTAAGAGCGGCAGGCGGCGCCGAGGCGCGTCACGGTTCCCCCGGTTTAACGGTCCGGGTCGCGCCAGGCCGAGCGCTGCCTAATGCGGCGCAACTGCGATGCCGTGACCTCTTCAAGATCACCAGGCTGTCCGCGCCCGCCGCGCTCCGCGCGCCCTTGAAGACGTAGAGAAGGTTCTCACCGGTCGGTTCTAGGCACGGTCCCGCCTCCGGTGTCCCCGCCTCCGGCACCGGGCTACTGCTTCAAGTAGGCGGCAAGCTTGGCCAGGGAAGAAGCAAGCCCTGCAGCGTGGTCCTCCGCGGAGATGCCGTCCGGGACGTCCTCGGCAACGATGCTGACACGCGTTCCCGCATCGACAGCCGTGACCTCCCAGTTCATGACCATGGTGCCAGCGTAAGCAGAGTCATCGGAGATGAAGTCCACCGCCAGCACCACCCGCTTGTCCGGGACGATATCGACGAAGCGAGCCTCGACGACGTCGGAATCCATGGTCGCCTTGCCCGGTGCGCCAGATGCGTCGGAATAGGTCAGCACCATCCGGTACGACCCGCCCGGCCTCGCATCGA
>JASHOL010000434.1 GCA_030041135.1 Streptosporangiaceae bacterium
CTGAGTCGGCCGGGCGGCGGCCCTGCGGGCGAGGCCGACCCGCTCCAGCGCGGCCGCGGCCAGCTGCCGGCGGCGGGCTCGCGGAACGCCCGCGTACAGCAGCCCGCCCGCGACGTTATCCAGGACGCTCTGATGCTCGGCCAGGAAGAACTGCTGGAAGACGAACCCGATCCGGGACGCCCGCACCGCCGACACCTGCCGGTCAGTCATCTTTGCCACGTCCAGCCCGGTGACCCGCACTGACCCAGCCGACGGCCGGTCGAGGGTGCCCACCAGGTGCAGCAGCGTGCTCTTGCCCGACCCGGACGGGCCGACCACCGCTGCCAGTTCCCCCGCTGCCAAGGCCAGGCTCACCCGGTCCAGGGCCCGCACCGGCGGCGGCCCCGGGTAATCCTTGGTTACCCCGTCCAGCTCCAGGATGACGCTCATGTCGCCGGCACCACGACTTGCTCGCCGGGGGCCAGCGCCCCGGTTACCTGCACCAGGCCGGAGGCGTCGTCGAAGATCCCTGGTGTCACCGGCACCAGCCGCCTGGTGTTCCCCGGCCCGATCACCTCGACCGCGTACCGCTCGGGTGACTGGGCCACCAGGGCCCCGACCGGCACCGCGAGCACGGGGCCCGGACTGGCGGCGGTGGTGATGTTCACAGTGACGGGCGCCTGATCCAGAGTCCCGGCCGCCTGCGGGTGCGTCAGTGTGACCGTCACCGGGATCGTCGCGCCGCCACCGGTCCCCGACGCCACCGTCCCCACCGAGGAGATAACCCCCGGCACATTGGACCCGTCAGGCAGCGTGATGATCACCGCATCCCCGGCCACCACCTCCGACTCCTGCGCGGTACTGAGCGCGATGCTCACCACGTGCTCATCCGACGTCGCCGACAAGACCGGACCCGATGCCGGGCCGCCCAGGCTGCCAGTCACGGCGCTGACCCGCAGCGCGACCGGCTTGAACACAACCGACCCCAGCGCGAGCGAACCCGCCGGGTTGGCAACCCCGAGGTGCTCCTCTAGTCGCTGCACCGCGTAGCTGGTTTCCCAGGAGTAGTAGTCCCAGCCCAGCGCGCTGATATCCGGGCCGCTGGCATATCCCAGTGCCGCCAGGTCATGGTTGAGCTGGGCCACGTCCGAGCCGGTCAGCCCCTCGTCCAGGGTCCGCCAGGCCGGCACCGACCCGTAGAGCAGCACCACCGGGGTCCCGTTGTCGACCCGGTACAGCACCTGCCCCTGGCCCACCACCTCCCCGGCCTGCGGCAGCCACGTCAGCGTCCCCCCGCCCTTCCCGGTCACCATGTACGACCCCGCATAGCCCAGGGTCGCGGTCACCGGCGTCGTCGCCGACAGGTCCTGCCGCACCACTGGCTGCATGGCCGGCGCCGGCAACCTGGGCCCGCTCCCCGATGACCCACGCGACCCGAACGCTCCCGCCGACCACGCGACCCCCGCCACCGCGCCGATCACCACCAGCACCACCACCGTGACCACCAGCCGGCGCCCGCCGTGCGGCCGTGCCGCACCGGCCATCAAGTCGCGGGTGACCACGCTCATGGCCCGTTCCAGTCAATGCCCGTCGACTGGCAGGTACGTGCGGCCGCCATGAACTGCGGGGAGCTGGTGTCGAAGCCCAAGTTCCATCCGCCGCCCGGCAGGGGATCGGGGAAGTAGCTGATCCCGTGGCCGCGCATGCAGATCGCGAAGTCGAGTTCTTCCCTGACGTTCACGTGTTTTGTCGGGCCGCCGCCAGGGAGATCTGCCTGGCAGGCCCGGAGCGCTGACTCAAATTGCGGATCGCGCTTCACGTATCCGGGGACGTGCAGGTGGAATTGGCCAGCCGCCGAGACGTCCGCGTCGGGAAAGTCCGGGACCCCGTGCGCTCTGATGCAGGAGGCGAACAAGATGCCGCTCTGCCTGGCCGACGACTGCGCGCTGGTGCCGTCTGCGGAAGTGGACGCGGCGTCCTGCGAGCCCCCGCCGCCGCAGGCAGCCACCATCGCGGCGATCGCCACCTGCACCACAATCATGGGACCGGTCGCTCGCCATGGTGGAATCGCTCGCTTGCTTCTGTGGGCCGGGGAACGGGCGGTCCTGGTCATGTCGCACTCCTTCGCTTTGCCCGCACGTGTGCTAGGAGAGGTGTACGACGCCAGCGGTAACAAGCCAGTCACGCTGTAACCCAGGTGTTACCGGCCACTGGCCATCCTGGTGTCGGAGGTGCCCGGATGTGAGAGTGCTGCTGGTCGAGGACCACGCGAAACTGGCGACCACGGTGGCCACCGGGCTGCGCCGCGAGGGCATGGCCGTCGATGTCGCCTTCGACGGCGACGACGCGCTTGCGCACGTCGCCGGAACCAGCTACGACGTGATCGTGCTGGACCGAGATCTGCCGGGAGTCCACGGCGACGAGATCTGCCGGACCCTGCTCGCCGACGGCTGCGCGAGCCGGGTGCTGATGCTCACCGCGGCCGGCACCGTCACCGACCGGGTCGAGGGCCTGAGCCTCGGCGCCGATGATTACCTGGCCAAGCCGTTCGCCTTCGCCGAACTGGTCGCCCGCGTCAGGGCCCTGGCCCGGCGCCCGACCCCGGTACTGCCCCCCACACTGGTCCACGGGGATCTGTCCCTGGACACCGGCCGCCGGGTCGCCGTGCGGGCGGGCCGCCCGCTGGCCCTCGGTCCCAAGGAACTCGGCGTCCTCGAGCGCCTGCTCGCCGCGCGCGGACGCGTTCTGACCGCCGAGGAACTGCTCGACGCGGTGTGGGACGAGATGGCCGACCCGTTCACCAAGACGGTCAAGGTGACGGTCAGCCGCCTGCGGGCCAAGCTCGGCGATCCCCAGGTCATCGAAACCGTCGCCAACGGCTACCGGATCTGATCCTCGTGAGCCTCACCGACCGTCTGACCCTGACCCGCCAGAAGTTGCGGCTGCCGCGGCGTACCGTCCGGCTGCGCCTGACCCTGCTCTACAGCCTGCTGTTCCTCGCGGGCGGCGCCGTCCTGCTGGCCATCACCTACCTCCTTGACCGATCATTCCCCACCGGTGATTTCGACAAGCCCTCCGGCGGGGCGCCAACCCTGCCAGGCAGCAAGTCCTTCGCCGGGGACACGCCAAAGACACCCAAGGCCAAGCCAGACGGGCCCACACTCCAGGAAATGCGGGAGCTGAAAGCGCAAGCGGTCGCGGCCCACGCGTTCGACATGCACAGGCTGCTCACCGGGTCGGGCATCGCCCTGGCCATCATGGCGGTGCTGGCCGTCGCGCTCGGCTGGCTGGTGGCCGGGCGCATGCTGCGCCCGCTGCGCACGATCACGACCGCGACGCGGCGGATCACCGAGCACAACCTGCACCAGCGGCTGGCCCTGCCAGGCCCGCGTGACGAGATCACGGACCTGGCTGACACCATCGACGGGCTGCTGCAGCGGCTCGAAGCCGCCTTCGATGCCGAACGCCGCTTCGTCGCCAATGCCTCCCACGAGCTGCGGACTCCGCTCACCCTCAACCGGGCGCTCCTCGAAGTCACCCTCGCCAACCCGGGCGCCACGGCCGATGACCTGCGCTCCATGGGCCACGAGCTCATCGCAGCCGGCGAGCAGCAAGAACAGCTCATCGAAGCGCTCCTCACGCTCGCGACCAGCGCTCGCGGACTCGAGCGGCGCGAGCCCTTCGACCTGTCGTACATCACCACCGATGTGCTCCTCGACCCGCACCCCGAGATCGGCCAGCTCGGCCTCGACGTGCAGACCACCATCACCCCGGCACCCGCCAGCGGCGACCCCCGCCTGGCCAGGCGCCTCGTCGCCAACCTCTTCGGCAACGCGCTCCGCCACAATGTCGCCGGCGGCCACATCACGATCGCGACGCGAACCGAGTCCGGCCAGGCCATCCTTACGGTCGCCAACAGCGGGCCAGTCATTCCGCAAGATGACATCGACCGTCTCTTCCAGCCATTCCAGCGCCTCCGCGGTGACCGGGCCAACCATCCAGACGGCCACGGCCACGGCCTCGGGCTCTCGATCGTCCAGTCAATCGCCGCCGCCCACGGTGCGGCGCTGAGCGCCTGCACCCGACCCGGCGGTGGCCTCGACATCGAGGTGCGGTTCCCGCCTGCGCTCTGCCATGCCGGCTAGCTGTCGGCAACGGCCGGCTGTCCTTCTCTCCCCAGGACCTTGAGGCCAACTACACGATGGCGATCGGATTGACCGGCGAGCCGGTACCGCGGGACAGTCGCAACGGCGCGATCACGCAGAAGAACGACCAGTGTCCGGTCTCTTCGCAGAGCGGTACGAGGTCCTCGAACTGCAGGTAGTCGAGCAGGTGCAGGCCGAGCGCGTTGATCGCCAGCACGTGCGCCGGATGGCTTACGCCCTCGGCGGCGCTCGGAGAGGTGTCGCTGTTGCTGTCGCTGCCGAGCACCGCGACCTTGTGTTCTGCTGCGAACTCCAGGGCCGCCGGGTGCAATCCGGCCCGCGCTTCAGTGGCATCCCACGGGCCGAGTTCCGCGCGGCGACGGCGGTGCCCGACCCGTACGAACAGCAAGTCGCCGGCTCCGACGGCCAGGCGCTGGGCTTCGGCCGCTTTGGTCAGGTCATCGGCCGTCACCAGATCGCCGGGCTCGAGCCAGGAAACCTCGCGCAGCCGCGGTATGTCGAGCAGGACGCCGCGGCCCGCGATTCCGTCCCTGGCCACGTCGATCGACAATTCCTCCGCCCCGTGGCTGGTGACCGCCGCTGACGGCACGCCGTTGTAGAGCGTCTTCCGGTACATGGCGTGGCACAGGGCGTCGATGTGGCTGTCGGCATCGCCGTGCACGTTGATGCCCAGCCGGTCTTGCGCGAACGTCAGCCCCTCGGGATCCGCCTGGTCCCCAGGCCGCCCTTTCATGTCGTGGATGGCGGGCTCGGGTTGGTCGGGCGTCAGACTCGTCTCGATGGGCGCCGCGAGCGTCACCGTCCGGCCCAGCCTGATCTCGCCCGCCGCGGCGACAACTCGGTCGGGGGTCAGGTGGTTGAGCGCTCCGCGCCGATCAGCCGGACCCCAGGGCGGCACCGCCCGCAGCCGCTCGTAGAGCGCTCTGAACTCGGCCGCGCCGACGGCAGGATGGTCAGATCTGGCCGTCATGACTGTTAGCCTCCCCGACATCCGCGCATCCAGGCATCACCCGGCCGGAGTGAGGCAGGAGCCCTTGTCCTTGGTGCTCCGGTCCGCGCTGATCATGCTCTCACCTGCGGTCTCCGGCCTTATGAGCAGGTCAGGCGCGATGTCAGTGAATCCCATCCCGCCCGACGTGGTTCCGGGCGTGCTGGGTATCACTGCCGGGAAGCCAACGACGAAGGCAAGAAAGCCGGACGGGGCCGCACCGGCTGCCAGGTGACGGACCGCAAAGCCCGCGAGCAACGACTTACCCAAGGGAGGCGGCAATGGCTGCTGCCGAGGCCGGACCGGTCAACGACTCGCATGTAGCAGTGATCGGCACGGGCATCATGGGAGCGGCGATGGCCCGCAACCTGCATGCCGCAGACCTGACCACGACCGTCTGGGACGGATCACAGGCGGCGGCCGAGCCACTGGCGGCGGCCGGGCTGCGCGTCGCCGCTTCCGCGCCGGAAGCGGTGAGGACGATCGGTACGGAGGCAACGACTCGGTTCACCGAGCGGCTTAGCGAACTGCGGCCGGACGTGCTCTACGTGGATGCGCCGGTTTCCGGAAGCAGAGGTCCGGCCGACGATGGCCAATTGCTCATCTTGGCCTCCGGCCCAGCCGAAGCCGAGCCGGTCATGCGCCCGGTGTTCGCGGCGATTGGCCGCAAGACCGTGTGGCTGGG
>JASHOL010000435.1 GCA_030041135.1 Streptosporangiaceae bacterium
CAGCCGCCGGCGGAGGAGCCACTCGCGGCCGCGCTGCGCGATCCGCGCGAGCTCGCGCAGGCAGGCTGGCCCCCCGACGATGACCGCGAACATGCCGCCGAACCCGCGGTGGCCGCCGCTCGCCGCATCGCGGCGCTGCTGGATGTCGCGCGGGCGGCCGACCGGAGCGGCACGCCGCATGACGTCCTCTGGGCGGTCTGGGACGCGTCAGGCCTCGGCCCTCGATGGCAGGCGGCCAGCGCCGCGGGCGGCAGCCGCGGAGCCGTAGCCGATGCAGACCTCGACGCCATGGTCGCGCTGTTCGAGGCGGCCGCTAGGTTCACTGCCCGGCTGCCGCAGGGCTCGACGTGGCTATTCCTGGACAGCATCGCCGGCCAGGAGATCGCCGGAGACACGCTGGCCGAGCGCGCCCCCCGCACGGACGGCGTCGCCGTGCTCACCGCGCACAAGGCGAAGGGCCTGGAGTGGGATCTGGTCATCGTGGCCGGGGTCCAGGAGGGTACCTGGCCCGACCTGCGCCAGCGGGGCTCGCTGCTGGGCATGGAGGAGCTCGTGGACATAATGGCCGGGCGCGACGCCGGGACGGCCGGCGCCGCAGCGGCGGCCGCCGCGAGCGCCAGGCTCCTGGCCGAGGAGCGGCGCCTGTTCTACGTCGCGGTGACCAGGGCGCGGCGCGCGTTGGTGGTCACCGCGGTTGGCGCGGACGACACCGAAGAGCGGCCGTCGCGGTTCCTGGCTGAACTGGCCGGCGACGAGGTCGAGATCGAGCACGTGGCCGGGACCGGGCGGCGCTGGCTGTCGCTCCCGGCGCTGACCGCCGACCTGCGACGGTCGGCCGCCGACGGCACGCTGCCCGGCCACGTACGCGAGGCCGCCGCAGCTCAGCTCGCCAGGCTCGCCGCCGTCGGCGTGCGCGGCGCGCATCCGAGGCAGTGGTACGCGCTAACCGAGCAGACCGCCGCAGGGGAGCGGATCGGCGGTCGCGCGCAGATCTCACCGTCCCAGGTCGAGTCCTTCACCAAGTGCGGCCTGCGCTGGCTGCTTGAGGCGGCGGTCGGCGTCGGCGCGGCAGGGCCGGCCCAGCACCTTGGCGTGGTCATCCACGCCGCCGCGGCGCTGGCCGCCGAGGGCGCCGATGACGGTGAGGTCGCCAAGCGACTCGACGAGCTCTGGCAGCACCTTGACTTCGGCAGTTCCTGGTACACCGCGCGGCAGCGGGCGCAGGCCGACCGGATGGTGGCCAAGTTCCTCGAGTGGCACCGGCGCAACCCACGTGAGCTGATCGCGGTCGAGCACAAGCTACGAGTCAGCCTCGGGGATATCACGATCACTGGCCAGGTCGACCGGCTCGAGCGGGACGAGGACGGCACGGCGATCGTCGTCGACCTGAAGACCGGCACCAGGCCCTCCGATGGAGACCTGGACCGCAATCCGCAGCTCGGCGTATACCAGCTCGCGGTCCTGCTCGGCGCGTTCGAGCAACTCGGGCTGGTCGAGCCGGGCGGCGCCGAGCTGGTCCACGTCGGCAAGGCCGCGCTCAAGGCGAGCGTGCGCATTCAGTCCCAGCGCAGCCTGCGCGACGACCCGGATCCTGACTGGGCCAGGCAGCTGGTGGAGACTGTCGCCCAGGGCATGGCCGGACCGGTGTTCACGGCGACTGCGAACCCCGGCTGCCGGGTGTGCCCGGTAGCGGCCTGCTGCCCGGTCGACGAGCGGGGAGGGCAGGTGTCGTGACCCAGTCGCGCTACAGCCCGGCGCAGCTAGCCCGGATGCTTGGCTCGGAGCCGCCGACAGCCGAGCAGGCCGCGGTCATCGGCGCGCCGCTCGGCCCCATGGCGGTCATTGCCGGTGCCGGGTCTGGAAAGAGCGAGACGATGGCGGCAAGGCTGGTCTGGCTCGTGGCCAACCAGCTGGTGCGGCCCGAGCGGGTGCTCGGACTCACGTTCACCCGCAAGGCGGCGGGCGAGTTGGCTGATCGAGTTCGGTCGCGGCTCTCCGCGCTGCGCCGGGTCGGGATTGGCGGCCTGGAAGGGACCGACGATGTCGAGCTGGCCGGCGAGCCGGTCATCTCGACCTACCACGCGTACGCGGGCCGCCTCGTCGCCGACCACGCGCTGCGCGAGGGACTTGAGCCGTCGCTGCGGCTGATCACGCCCGCGGTGTGCTGGCAGCTGGCGACCAGAGTGGTCAGCGCCTACGAGGGCCCCATGGACGCGATCGAATGGACGCCGGCCACGGTGACCGCGGCGGTGCTGGCGCTGGCCGGCGAGCTGGCCGAGCACCTGCGCGAGCCCGACGACGTCGTCGCGGTCGGCCGGTGGATCGAGAGCGAGATTGCCGCCGCCGGCAGCGTGCCGAGAGCCGTCAGCGACGTGCTGAAGACCCAGCGCACGCGCGAGCAACTGCTGCCGCTGGTCACGGCGTACGCCGTGGCCAAGGCCGACAGGGAGGTCATGGACTACGGCGACCAGATGGCCATCGCGGCCAGGATCGCGACCCGCCATCCGGGCGTGGGCCAGCTGGAACGAGCCCGTTACCAGGTCGTTCTCCTGGACGAATACCAGGACACGTCGCACGCTCAGCTCGTGCTGCTGCGGGCGCTATTTGGCTGCGGGCACGCGGTGACCGGGGTTGGCGACCCGTGCCAGTCGATCTACGGCTGGCGCGGCGCAAGCGCGGGAAACCTGCGCCGGTTCACGACCGACTTCGCCGCCGCGCGCGATCGTCCCGCGCCGGTGCAGGTGCTCTCGACGAGCTTCCGCAACACCGGCCGGGTGCTGGCGGCCGCCGGCGCCATTCAGGCTGAGCTGCGCGCGGCAGCGCCGGATGTGCCGCTGCTGGCCGCGCCGCCTGAGCGGTCAGGACGCGGCCTGGTGCGGTGCGCGCTGCTTGCGTCCGTGCACGACGAGGCGGCATGGGTGGCCGCGCAGGTGGTGACGCTGCTGAACCTGGAGCCGGGCCTGGCGCCGGATGGGCGAGCGTGGACCGACGGTGACCTGGCTCAGGTCAGGCCGCGGGACATCGCGGTCCTGTGCCGCAAGCGCACCCAATTCGCCGCGCTGCGGGCCGCGCTGGAGGCGCGCGGTGTCCCGGTCGAGGTGGTCGGGCTTGGCGGGCTGCTGACGGTGCCAGAGGTCGCCGATATCGTCGCCACTCTCCAGGTCATGCACGACCCGTCGGCGTCCGGGGCGCTCGCGCGGCTGCTGACCTCACCGCGCTGGCGGATCGGCCCGGCGGACCTCGTGGCGCTGGGCCGGCGGGCGAGGGCGATCGCTAGGGACGGCGAGGCGGCGGCCGGTGAGTCCGGCTCGCGGGATGGCGAGCTGGTGGCGGGCGCGATCAGCGACCTGACCAGGGATGTGGGCAGCCTCGTGGAGGCGCTCGACGATCTCGGCAGCCCGGCCGCCTACTCCTTCGCGGGTTACGGCCGCCTCGCCGCTCTCGGGGCCGAGCTTCGCGCGCTGCGCGCGCATGCCGCGCGGCCGCTGGCGGAGCTGGTGACCGAGGTGGAGCGTGCTCTCGGGCTCGATATCGAGGTCGCGGCCAGGCCGGGGGCGGATCCGGCTGCCGCGCGCGCCGACCTCGACGCGTTCGCTGATGCGGCGGCCGCGTTCGCCGGCGACGCTCAGGATCCGACCCTGGGCGCCTTCCTGGCCTACCTGGCCGCTGCTGAGACCGAGGAATTCGGCCTGGAGGCCGGTCAGGTCGGCGATACCGACTCGGTCAAGCTCGCGACCGTGCACGCGGCCAAGGGCCTGCAGTGGCCGGTCGTGTTCGTCCCCGGCCTGGCCGAAGGCCCGCAGCGGCATGTGTTCCCGGCCAAGCCGCGCATCACGACTAGGTGGACCGAGAACGCCAGGCTGCTGCCCTTCAGCTTGCGCGGAGACGCGGCCGACCTGCCACCGCTGGCGCGGCTGAACAGCACGGAACTGTCGGAGTTCAACGAGGCGTGCACCGCCCGCGACCTGGCGGAGGAGCGCAGGCTCGGCTACGTGGCCGCGACCAGGGCTGTCTACTTGCTTTCCTGCAGCGGTTACTGGTGGTCCGACGGCGCGACCCGGCTAGGGCCGTCGCAGTTCCTGACCGAAGTGCGCGCTGCCTGTGAGGACGGGGCGGGCGAGGTCGACATCTGGGAGCCGGAGCCGGAGCCGGACGCCGTGAACCCGGCGCTGGCCGAGCCTGCTTCGGCGACATGGCCCGCGGCGGTGGCGTCGGGCGCCAGATACGACGCCGCGCGGGAGGCCGCCGCGCTGGTGGAAGACGCGATCAGGGAGCTGGCCGGCGCGGCCCGGCAGGAGTACCTGCCGGGTCTGGAGCCGACGGCTCCCGCCGACCCGTATCGGGACTTGATGGCCGCGTGGGCACGTGACACCGACCTGCTGCTGGCCGAGCGGGAACGACGCCAGGCCGGCCGGGCCGTGCTTGTCGGCCTGCCACGCCGCTTGCCGGTGTCGTCGCTGGTGACCATGGCCAGGGACCCGTCCGAGCTGGCGCAGCAGGTCCGAAGGCCGATGCCGCGCGGGCCGGCTCCGCACGCGGCCCGCGGCACGGCGTTCCACGAGTGGCTTGAGCAGCGGTTCGGGCAGGCGCAGCTGATAGACGCGGACGAGCTACCCGGCGCGGCCGACGATGCGGCGGCGCTGGCTGGAGATCCGGAGCTAGCCGAGCTCAAGGCGGCCTTCGAGGCAGGCGATTGGGCCGACCGCTGGCCGTCCGAGGTGGAAGTGCCGTTCGAGACGCTGATCGGAGACCGGATGGTGCGCGGCCGGATCGACGCGGTGTTCGCCGACGACCGGGCCGGCGGATACGACGTCGTCGACTGGAAGACCGGCCGACAGCCAGCCTCCGCCGCCGAGAAGCGGGCGGTCGCGGTCCAGCTGGCCGCCTACCGGCTCGCCTGGGCGGCGCTGGCTCAGGTGCGGCTGACCGAGGTTCGGGCCGCGTTCTACTACGTCAGGGAGAACGTCACCGTGCGGCCGGCCGATCTGCTCGGCCGACGAGGGCTGACGGCTCTCATCCAGCGCACGGAAATCGCGGCCAAGGCGAGTCCCTGACTGCGTAGCCGGACATGGGAGGAACAAGTGGCGGCGCGGATCGAGCGGATCAAGGCCTGCCTAAACGGACGGCGGGCTCCGTCTGCGCACCCGGCCGTGCCCGTGACCCCGCGGCAGCTGGCTGAGGCAGCCGCCGGCGCGGTCGCGGCCGGCGCCGAGGCTGTGCACGTGCATCCTCGCGGCGCCGACGGCCGGGAATCCTTGTGGCCGGCGGATGTCGGCGCGGCGGTGGCGGCAGTGCGGGCCGCCTGCCCCGGCGTTCCTGTCGGCGTCACCACGGGCTTGTGGGCGGCCGGCGATCCGGCCGCCGGCCTGTCTGGCGCCGCGGCCGCACGCCAGCAGCAGGTCTCCGCGTGGGCCGAACTGGACGCCGCAGAGCAGCCTGACTTCGCGTCCCTGAACCTGTCAGAAGAAGGCTGGCAGCAGCTCGCGGCGACCCTGGCGGGCGCGAACATCGGCGTCGAGGCCGGAGTCTGGTCGGTCGCCGACGCCGACCGGGTCGCCGGCTATCGGCCGCCAGGCGGATGGCTACGGATCATGGTCGAGGTGTCCGGCGTCGGCGCAGGCGAGGCGGTTGGTCACGCCGACCAGATCCTGGCCAGGCTGGCGATAACTGCCCCCGGTGCCCGGCCGCTGCTGCACGGCGAGGACGACAGCTGCTGGCCGCTGATCGGGCACGCCGGCCGGCTTGGGCTGCCCACCAGGGTCGGCCTCGAGGATGTCACGGCCGGTCCGGACGGACACCCGGTCGGTGGAAACGCCGACCTGGTCCGGCTGGCGCTTGAACTCTGGACCGCTGTCCTCGGGGCTAGCACCTGATCGTGTGGTTCAGGGGCAAGCCAGGGAACCACAAGCGGTCGTCGGCTAGGACTCGCACTCAGCTGCACTGGATAAGATGCCCACGATCAACAGATGGAGGGCATCGGTGACCGAACGACGTGTGGCCATGAGCGATGGCATCGCTGAGCGCATCGTGCGACGGGCGATCTCGCACCTCGCGAACAACTACGGCTCCGGCCCTGCCAGGGCTACTGCGGCCAAGGAAATGATCGTCCGGGCATTCGAGGGCAAAAGCGAGGAAGCGGACGGAGTCGACGGCTACGCCGCCTCGGCCGCCATGGCCGCGCTCGCGCACGGGATCGAGGCCGAGACCGGCACGGGACTGGACTGGCTGTCCGTTGCCGCGCTGCAAGAGTGGGACTTCCACCACCCGGAGAACCCGATCTAGCCGGCTGTCAGCCACCCTGCCCGAGGTGGCGCTCCAGGGAGGCGACCTTTGAGTCGAGCCCGCCGGTCACACCGGGCCGGATGTCCGCCTTCAGCGTCACGCTCACCCGCGGCGCCCGCGCGGCCACGGCGTCAACCGCGGCCTTGACCACGGCCATGACCTCGTCCCAGTCACCCTCGATCGAGGTGAACATCGCGTCGGTCCGGTTCGGCAGCCCGCTTGCCCTGACCACCCGGACCGCGTCGGCGACATAGTCCGCGACATCCTCGCCGACGCCGAGCGGCGTGACAGAGAACGCGACGATCATCAATACCTCCTAGGTCGGTACAGGCACGGCGAGCATGTTGCCGGCCGGGACGGCCAGCGATGTCTTTCCCGTGGCCTGCGGGCCCGCCACTACGATCGTGACCACACGCCCATCATGGCCCGTGCGTGCCGCTACGCCGAGTTCCGCCTGCGAAGGAGAACTATGGAAGTCCGGGAGTACATCGACCAGCACGCCGCGGAGTTCTTCGAGTCGCTGAGCCAGTGGCTGACGATCCCGTCGATATCCGCCGATCCTGACCGCCGCGCCGACGTCGCCCGGTCGGCGCAGTGGCTGAGAGACTACTTGCTGGGAACGGGGTTCCCCGTGGCCGAGGTCTGGCCGACCGGCGGGCCGGGCTCCGAGGGACTCCCGGCCGTCTACGCGGAGTGGCCGGCCGCGGACCCGGCCGCGCCCGTGGTGCTGGTTTACGGCCACCATGACGTGCAGCCGGTCGAGCCGCTTGAGGAGTGGGACAGCCCGCCGTTCGAGCCCGTCCAGCGCGACGGCCTGCTGCTTGGCCGGGGCGCGTCTGACGACAAGGGCAATGTTTTCTTCCACACGCTGGGCATCAGGGCGAGCCTGGCCGCGTCCGCTGCGCCCGCGCCGCCGGTCACGCTCAAGCTGCTGATCGAGGGCGAGGAGGAGTCCGGCTCGCTGCACTTCGCCGACCTGCTGCGCAGCCAGCGCGAGCGGCTGCGCTGCGACGTCGTGGTCGTGTCCGACACCGGCATGTGGGCCGCCGACGTGCCGTCCATGTGCGTGGGCATGCGCGGCGTCGTCGCGGCCGAGGTCAGCCTGCGCGGCGCGGAGCGCGACCTGCACTCCGGCTCGTTCGGCGGCGGCGTGCCGAACCCGCTGCACGTGCTGGCCGACCTGCTGTCGGGTCTGCACGACACCGACGGTCGCGTGACGGTTCCCGGGTTCTACGACGACGTCCGCCCGCTGTCTGACTTCGAGCGCGGGATGATCGCGAAGCTGCCGTTTGACGAGAAAGAGTGGCTGACCGAAGCCGGCAACAGCGGCGCGGCCGCGGGCGAAGTCGGCTTCGGCACGCTGGAGCGGATCTGGGCCAGGCCCACAGCCGAGGTCAACGGCATGTGGGGCGGGCACACCGGCCCCGGAGGCAAGACGATCATCCCGGCCCAGGCGCACGCGAAGCTGTCGTTCCGGCTGGTTGCCGACCAGGATCCGGCCGCCGTCATCGCCGGGCTCCGCCAGTACGTGCGCGACCACACGCCGCCGGGTATCGAGTCGACGGTCGTCGCCACAGAGCAGGGAGTGCGGCCGTGCTTCTCGCCGGTCGACTCCCCGGCGGTCCGGGCGGGAGTGCGCTCGATGGAGCGGGCGTTCGGCAAGGAGATCCTGTTCACCAGGGAGGGCGGCAGCGGCCCGGAGGCAGACCTGGCCGAGATACTTCAGGCGCCGCTGGTGTTCGTTGGGATCGGGCTGGATGCTGACCGGATACACGCGCCTAACGAGCGGGTCGACATGGCGCTGCTGCTCAAGGCGGCCGAGGCGGCCGCGTACCTCTGGGACGAGCTGGCCGCCACCGCGCCCGAGCTGACGGCTGGCAGGTGAGCGTCGCGGCCGGTTCCCCGGACGGCGCTGAACAGCGCGCGGAACCGAGTGGTCAGGGTTCCGCCGAGCTCGCGCGGCGCGGGCTGGCGGTGACCGGGCCGGCCCTGACCGGGCTCGCGCTCGCGCGGGCCGGCGTCGACCGGTCGGCTCACCTGCGCGCGGATACGGCCTGGCTGGAGCGAGCCTGGGCTGACCCGGGCACGCGCGTACTCGCCGTCGAGCAGGGCCGCGTGCTGGCCGAGATCAGCGACGCCGGCGAGCGGCTGTACTTCGTCCCTCCGGCGCAGGCGCCGGACGGGGTCAGGTTCCTGCTCGGCGTCGACCGGGACGGCCTGGCCTACTTCGGCGTCGCCGGGCCGCTGCCCGAGCCGGCCGAGCCCGGCCTCAGGCCGGTCTACCTGCGCGAGGCCGGCCCGCTGCTGTCGGACCGTGACGCCGGCTTGATGACGCACGCGGTGGCACTGGCGAACTGGCACGAGACTTTCACGCACTGCCCGCGCTGCGGCGCCGTGACCGAGCCATTCGCGTCCGGCCACGGCCGCAGGTGCCCCGTGGACGGCAGCGAGCACTTCCCGCGGGTAGACCCGGCGATGATCGTGCTCGTCACCGATCCCGACGACCGCTGCCTGCTCGCGCGCAACGCGATGTGGCCGGAGCGCCGCGTTTCTATCCTGGCCGGGTTCGTGGAGGCGGGGGAGTCGGCCGAACAGGCCGTGGCCCGCGAGGTGCACGAGGAGACGGGCATCACCGTCTCCGCGGTCACGTATCTCGGCAGCCAGCCGTGGCCGATGCCGCAAAGCCT
>JASHOL010000436.1 GCA_030041135.1 Streptosporangiaceae bacterium
GCCGTCGCCAGGTCCCGGCGAGTTGCTCAAAGCACGGATGGTTGACACTGAAGACCAGCCGCCCGCCAGAGCGCAGCGCTGCTACACAGGCAGCTAGCGCGCTGGCCCAGTCCGGGATAGCTTGCAGCACCATGTTGACAACCACGGCGTCGAAATGAGCTAGGTCAGCCCCGTCCGGCATCTTGCACAGGTCGGCTTGCAGATACCTGATGCCGAGCGGCTCGGCCCGCTCGCTGTCTACCGCGAAATCGAACAGGGACGCAGCCGGCTCGATCCCAGTCACAGCGGCGCCTGCCTTGGCAAGCATCCGGGCCAGGTATCCGTCGCCGCAGCCCGCGTCGAGGACTCGGCGGCCGCGAGCCTGCCCCACCATCTGAAGCAATGCGGGATTGAGCAGATGACGTCGGCAGAAGTCACCGTCCTCCGGCATCGCGGCCAGTAGGTCGCGCGGCATGGTACCCCACCGGTCGATCGCGGTCTGGTTGGTCCACTCGCTCACGGTTGTCGCTCCCTTAGGACCTCACTGGGATGCTGGGGCATCGAGTACGCATCAAGCATCAAGTGAAAGAGCCTGCCGAGCGTGCTCAAGCCCCGTCTCTCTGAGACGAGGTGCGCGGAACGCCCCCTCCTACGTTCGTTCGTGCCCTTCGATCCTCAATGTTGCGCTATTGAAGCTAGCGCTGGCCGGACCAGGACCAGGACCAGGATGACGGCTACCCCGGCTAGCGCTTGTGCATCGATCGATCGAGTCAAGCCTTCTTCCGGGAGCGCGGGCCGTGAAGCTGTGGGCCATGCTTGCATCCTGTCATCGGGAAGCCGGCAGCCCGCAGCGACCCGGACGGATCGCGGTGCCGGACGAGCTGCGGGCGGCGGAAGCGGATTTCGCACGCCTGGAGTCTCATGGCCCTCCGCACGAGAGCGGGGCATCATGATCCCGTGAATGAGGACACCGACACCGTCGTGCTCTGGCGCCCGACGGGCCCGGAGGAACTAGCCCTGGTTGAGGCCTCGGACTGGCGGGAGTGGCCGCCGCGGCTGCCGGGGCAGCCGATCTTCTATCCAGTCCTTAACAAGGAGTACGCGACCAAGATCGCACGGGAGTGGAACGTGCCAGCGTCGGGCTCTGGTTACGTGACGCGGTTCGAGGTCCGCAGGTCCTTCCTCAGCAGCTACGAGGTGCACCGGGTCGGAGGTGAGTCGATCCTTGAGTACTGGATTCCCGCCGAGGATCTACCGACACTGAATGCCAGCATCGTCGGGCGGATCGAGCTGGTCGCGGAGTATCACTAGGCGACCCCGGCGTGGCAAGAGCACCAGTTCACTTCAGGCGCTGGCGATGCGTAAAGATACGGTCCGGCCTCCTGCCCGCCCGGCCACGGCAAGGATTGCCGACGGTGCGGGTGGCTCGTGACAGCCGCACGCCGAGCCGTTCGGAGTGGCAAGGCCTGGCCTCCGCCCTAACCTGGTCTGTACCCGTGATCTGGCCTAGTCCGGCGGGAGGCCGAGCTGGCGCAGCGTGGCCAGGGCGGCATCGGCTCCCTGCGGGTCACCGGTGGCCCTCAGCATCGCGGCATGTTGCTCAATGCAGTCGCGGGCGAGCGGGGCCAGCCCGAGATCCAGGGCCGTCAGCGGCACGAGCTGCGCGGCCACGCCCGCGGCCCAGGACGCCAGGTCGAGCGCCATCCGCATCTCAGCGCGCCGCTCGAACACGGCCGAATATGTGAGCAGCGCCCTGGCCCAGGCGGGGCCGAAGTCGGCGAACTGGTGCCGCATCGCCGGCACCTGCCGGCTGGAGGCTGCGGCGTACAGGTAGTGGGCCTCCAGGGCGAGGCGGATGCCGTCGGCCTCCGCGGCGGGGAGAACCTCAAGCGCCTGCTCGGCCAGGCGCCACGCATAGGCCGGTGCGAGCTGCGGGTCGCACCGGTCCGCGGGCACCACGAAGGCGCAGTCGACCGCGGGACGCGTCACCAGGGCCGCGAGCTCGTCCTGGCCTGCGCGGGCGAGCGCGCCAGCCAGCGTGACCAGCTCGAGGTCGCCAGGTCCTGGCACCCGTGCCGGATATCCGGCCGCTTGCCGCAGGACGGCCAGGCACTGCGAGGTGGCCGAGACCGCGGACTCCTCACCGGTGACCGGCGCCGTCCCGGCGCCGTCCGGCGTGCCCTGGCGCATGGCCGCCACCACGCGGCGGCCGAACTCGGCCTGCTGCTCGGCGGACATCCGCTGCACCTGTTCCGCGGCCGAGCGCATCGCCAGCTGCCACTCGGGCAACCCGGAGAACTTCGTCGCCACCTGCGCGGCCACCAGGCTGATGTCGATCCGGCCATGCAAGGCGTGGATCACCGCAGCGACCGACGTGCCGCTGACCAGGTAACCCACATCCTCTTCGGCCACGCCGAAGACGCCCGTGCCGGCGTCCGACATGTAGATGCGGATGCCGCGATCGGCGGAGCCCACGGCCATGTCGGGGTCGCCGAAGCGGGCCATGATGGCGGCGCTGGAGGAGTAGACCCGGGCCAGGCCCCGCAGGACCGGGTGCCCGCTGCTGCGCTGGCCGGCCGGTATCTGCGCAGCAAGCGCCTGATAGGCGGCCACCGCAGCGGCCGCCTCGGTGACCGCCGTGGCACCGCGGCCGTCGTCAGCGCAGGCCAGCGCCCGGCGCATCCCGACGTCGGCGATCAGCGGCGCGGTCTCTGGCATGCCGGGGGCACCATCAATCGAGCGGTAGAGCTCCGCGCTCTCGTCGAGCGCCCTGAGGGCGTCCGCAGCCCGGCCGGCCGAGGACAGAAAGCCGCCCATGCTGTACAGCGCGCTCGCGGCTGACTGACGATGGACTGGATCGTCCGGCTGCGCCCTGGCCATGGCACGGCACAGCTCGACCGCCTCGCCCTGGAGCTGTACCGCCCTTTCAACCCTCTTGAGGGCGAACTCCTTCCGCGCCTGGCCGGTTAGCTGCAGCAGCCGCTTGCGACGCCGGTCCTGACTGGCCACATGACCCGCCTCTCGCCCCCCGGGGATGAACAGAGAGATCATCGCGAACCGCGTGCGATAGTCCAGTCTAGGTTCGCAGGCTGGCAGGTTAGCGGGGCGTGAGGAGGGCGGTGGGGACGCGTCTTGGGTCGGCCGTATCCCGATCGCAGTCCTGCGCCCGTTTACTCGGTGGTGCGCTGCCGGAACAGCCAGGCGGCGAAGGGTGCGGCAACCGCCAGGATGAACGCTGACCACGCCACACTGGCCAGCACCGGGTGCTGCATCGGCCACGCGTTGATCGTCATGGATGGGTCCGGGTTCCCCCAGAGGTGACGGGCGCCCGCCGTCACGGCGCTGACCGGGTTCCAGTCGGCGACGACCCGGAGCCATCCCGGCATGTGCTCGGTCGGGATCATGGCATTGGAAACGAAGGCAAGCGGGAAGAGCACGATGAAGCCGAACGAGGCCGCTGACTCGGGACTTTTGCTGTTGAGTCCGACGCATATCGCGATCCAGGTCAGCGAATAGGCGAAGAACAGCACGAGGGCGAAGCCGCCGACGATCGATTCCAGGCTAGCGTCCGGTCGCCATCCGACCGCGAGTCCGGTCACGCCGACGATGAGCGCGCAGAGAAGGGAGGTGGTGAGGTCGGCGAGGGACCGGCCTACCAGGACCGACGCGCGCCACATCGGCAGGGAGCGGAAACGGTCGATGATGCCCTCGTGCAGGTCGGTGCTCAGCCCGACTGCTGTGCCCATCGTGGATGTCACGAGATTAAGGGAGAGCAGTCCGGCGAGGACGAAGTCCTTGTAGGTCCCGTGCGGGATGGGAATGCCGCCACCGAAGATGTAGACGAACAGCGCCGTAAAAAGGACCGGCTGGATGGTGACGTCGGACAGCTGCGTCGGCTCGCGCGAGATGTGCACGAGGTTCCGTCGGGTCATAGCCCAGACATCATGGATGCGCCGCGTGATGCCGGTGCTCGGTTCGCGCGCAGGCGCGGCATCGATGGGCGGCGTTGTGGTGGCTGTCGTCATGCTCGTGCTCCTTCCTGCGCCTGGCCGGCGCCGTGGCCGCGCTCGGGCTCGGGCGGCGTCCCGTCCTCCAGATGACCTCTGGTCAGAGCGAAGAAGACGTCATCCAGCGAGGGCTGGCGGACTTCCACGTTGTCGACGAGGATTCCGGCACGGTCCAGTGCGCGGACGACGGAGGTGACCAGTCCGGGGACCGGGTCGACCCCCGCTCCGAGGCGCTGCCCGTCGTCGCTCACGTGCACCGGTCCGCTGACGAGCGGGGCGACGGTCGCGACAGCGCCTGGGGACGGCGTCGTCAGGGTCACCTCGAGCCGGGCACCGCGGCTCGCCTCCTTCAGCTCCTGGGGCGTGTCGTCGGCGACCACGCGCCCCTTGTCGATCACGACGATCCGATCCGCGAGCGCATCTGCTTCGTCGAGGTACTGGGTGGTGAGAAGCACGGTGACGCCCTCGGCAAGCAACTGGCGAACTGCCTCCCACACCCGCTGACGGCTGGCCGGGTCGAGACCAGTCGTGGGCTCGTCAAGGAACAGCACCGGCGGGCGGGCCATGAGACTGGCTGCCACGTCCAGTCGGCGGCGCATCCCGCCGGAGTAGCCGTTCACGACCCGATCCGCCGCGCCGGTGAGCTCGAACTGCTCGAGCAGCTCCGTCGCTCTGGTCCTGGCGGGCTGCCTGCCCATCCCGCTCAGCTCTCCGACCAGCACGAGGTTCTGTCGCCCCGTCAGCAGGCGGTCGAGCGTGGCGTCCTGGGCCGCCACGCCGATGTACCGGCGGACCCGGGCGGGGTGACGGACGACATCGATCCCCGCCACCGCCGCCCGGCCACTGTCGGGAAGCGCAAGCGTCGTGAGCACGCGCACCGCCGTCGTCTTGCCGGCACCATTGGGGCCGAGCAGCCCGAGCAGCGTCCCCGCCGGGACCGAGAAGTCCACGCCCGCCAGAGCCTGGGTCTTGCCGTAGCGCTTGGTCAGCGCCTCGACTTCGATTACGTTTCGGCCGGCGGGCGTGGGACGACAGCCGTCGGCTTCGAAAATTGTTGTCATAGACGCCAGGCTGGCCGAGCGCGCTGTCGGCGCACTGACAGCGCGCTGACAGCCGCGCGGACGCGACCGGCCGGCCGCTGTTCCGCAGCCAGCCCCGGGCTTCGCTGACCGGTCCCGTCTCACCAGCCAGGCTGAAGACAAACAGAGGAACGCAGAGGTCCCGCCCTGCCCGGTCCGCTGGCCTCGGAGCCAGGTTGGGAGCCAACATCGCGCCCTACCGGCAGGACACTCCCTTGAGCACACAGGTCTGACATGCGATAGTACTCGTTAGGAAGGGCTATCTACGGGGGCGGCAATGCAGCGCCAGATGCGGGTAACAGCCGAGCTCGAAAAGTGGGGCGCACGGTTGACTGCCCAGGTGAACAGTGTCTGGCACAACAGCCCGGCAGTTAGCAGGCCTCGCTGGCTGCTCGGTCAGGTCGGGTTCTTGGTCGCGCGGCCCGGCTTGGATGCGGCGTATCAGCGGCAGCTCGTGGCGTTGACGCGTGCCCGCCGAGCTGTAGCGGGCGTTGCTACTTCTCGTAAGCGCCTGGAATTGCAGATTGGCGAACTGGAACGGCGAGCCGAGAAGCTGGGGGACCCGGGAAGCCCGGTTACGGGCGAGCTGGGGAGCCCGGTTACTGGCGCGACCCACGTCGGCGGCGCAGATCAGGACTGTGCGGCCCGCAGTGTCACTGAGCAGCTCGCTGACCTGCGCCGGCAGTACGCTGATATGCAGGCCAAAGAAGAGCGCATGGCGGCGGCCAGTCGACAGCTGACGGCCGAAATCAATGCCTTCCGTACCAGCCAGGAGAACACCAAGGCCGCCTACCTGGCGGCAGAAGAGGCGGCTAGAGCCGTAGACGCGGAGATAGCCAGCGCACCCGAGTCGTAAGTGTGGACGTTACTTCGCTGCCGCTGCGGACAGGCAGAGAGGCGTCTGGCTGGCTTCTCTGTCTGCGCCCGCGTATGGCCAGGCGCGGCGACGTCGGTTGGGCGGGTCCTTGCGAGGCAGATCAAGGTCGTGACTCGGCCGGCTTCCTGGCGACTAGCAGCTCGGTGTCACCAGGCCATTCCCAGAACCGGCCTGTCGGCGACGCGGCGGTGAGCAGCTCCCGCAGTTCCGCGGTGAATCGTTCTAGCCGTGGGCCGAAGAGGTGCGGGGCCGAGAACGACTGGGCGAAGACATTGGCCACGACGTCGTCGACGTCGCGGATGAGGTCTCTGCGGCCCGGTAGCAGGAAACGCTCAGGCGGTCCGAAGCTGGTTCTCGCCAGCAGGTCGCGGTGAAGGTCCCCTGGGATGTTCCGGGTACCGCTGCCAGCCCGCAGGACCGAACCGAGGTACCGTTCGCGCAGCGCGCGGATGTCGCCGAAGGGGATCGGCGGATCTGGTCCTGGCGGTGGCGGCAGTGCGGAGCCAGCGGCGACCTCCGGAATCGGAGGCTGCCCGTGCGCAGGCAGCGTGTGATGGACCAAGATCAGGGCGCCGCCCGGCTCAAGCAGGTCGAAAGCCATCGCTGCGACTCGCTCGCGATCGGTCCAGTGGAACGACTGCGCGAACCCGATCAGCCGAAACGGCCCGGCCAGGACCGACGCCGTGTCCTCCGCTCTGGCCTGGAGAAAGCGAGCATTGGAAGCACCAGCCTCGTCGGCATACCGCCGCGCCTCGACGAGCATGGCAGGGTCCGGGTCAAGGCCGAACACCTCGGCGAACAAGGGCGCGAGCGGGACTGTGAGGATGCCCGGTCCGCACCCCTCATCGACGAAGCGCCCAGAACCGTCAAGGCCGAGGTGCCCAGCCAGCATAGAGGGCAGTTCCGGCGAGTAGCCGGCACGACCGCGACGGTAGTAACGGGCGCTTCCGGCATACAACGCGGAGTCGGGCGTCACTCGCAGGACCCTACATCGGCCGACGCGCTGATGAACACGTCACCTTCCGGGTCGCGGCCGAGCTGCCCACCGAGCCGCTGCGTCACGAGCCTCAGTACGCCGCGGGAGTCGGCCCGGATGTACCGTCAACGGCCGCGCGGCTGCGCCTGATGTCGGTGCCTGGTGCCCGTGGCTCCAATTCCAGCGGTTGATCCGGGTTACGCCGGACCTGTTCGACGATCAACCCGACCAGCGTCGCCGCCACGACCCAGGACAGCAGCCGCGTGACGGGTACCACCGCGGGCTGGCCGCGCATCAGGTACGCAACTCCAGCCCAGCCGGAGGCCGTCAGCACGTACCAGTACCGCCATCGGCCGGCCAGGGCGAGGGTCAGCGGCAGCGGCCACATCAGGTACTGGCTGCCGAAAACGAACGCGCACACAAGCGCGGCGCAGAGCACGCCCAGCGCGCGCACCTCGGGCGGATGGCGGCGCAGCAGGTACAGCGTGACGGCAACGCCCGCAATTACGAACGCAGCCCCAGCCGCGCCGACCGTCGGGATAAAGGCGGCCTTGGTCTGATGGTGGAGCGCCAGCCAGACGCCCGACCAGGTCCAGTTCTCGGTAACCCCGGTGTAGGTCGCGACGCGGGCCAGGGCCTGGAGCACATTCGTTCCGAGGAAAACGGCGCCAGAAGCCAGGCACAATACCGGGACCACAACCGACCCGGCCACGATGCGAGCCGAATACCAGGGCCGGCGCAGGGGCAGCACCGCAAGCAGGATCAGCACGGGCCACGTCTTGGCTGCAATCGCGGCTCCGAGCAAGACGCCGGCCAGCACCGGGCGTCCGCTCCGCAGCACGAGGACGCCTCCCAGCGCCAATGCGAGCGCGACCGGCTCGATCTGCCCGTGCAGGCTGGCGATCATCAAAGAGAGCGGGTTGACCGCGAACTGCAAAGCCCGCGTCCGGCCGTCAGACCCGGCCAGCCTGGACACCATCCAGACCAGGACGACATCGGCGGCGATCGGGAGGATCTTGACCGCATACACCCAGGGAATGCCAGTCTTCAGCAGACCCGCGTACACGTACGCCATCAGCTCGAGGAAGTTCCAATACCGGTAGCGGACGTGAAAAAGCGGCTCTTTGCCCTGGAGCACAAACTCGCCGGCCTGTCGGAAGAACACGTTGGTGTCCGCCGGCGTATAGCTCGCCGTCAAGATCGCGAAAAAAGTGAGCAGTGCGGCGGCAATGACCACCGAGGCGGCGACCGGCACCCGGTTGCGCGACCAGGCCGCGGCGATCATCGCGGCTGTACACGCACCCAGGACGATGCAGGTCGTCAGCAGCACGACTGCTCACTCCCCGACGAGCTCGTCCGCGCGCGTGGCAATAGCCGTCATCAGTCGCGGCTGGATCTGCATGCTGCTGATGTTCCGGAGGCCTCCGCCGATGGCGTCGGCTTGTCCTGATCGCACGGACAGAGCTTAGCGACAGGTCCCCAGCTACCCACTCCGCGGCCAGAACTGGACATGCTCATTGGCCGATCTACCGGAATATAGCCAGCGCTGTCAGCCGCCACCGGGTCCGTTGTCCGATCTGCTTTCTGCCGGGGAGCAGTGACGGTCGGGGCTCTCGTCGATCGGGCCGGGCCGGACGAAGCGGTGCAAGGGCCGATAATGAAGGAACTGCCGTCAAGCCGACAGGAACCGGCCTTTGAGTCGTGAGCTTGAGGAACGTTGCAGCGACCTGACCGCTGAAGCCGAGGCGTTGCGCCAGTTGGGTCGCTCTGCCGAAGCGCTGCCCCGGTTCACCGAGGCCCTGGCCGTCGCCGCCGAACTGGCCACCGCCAATCCGAGCGACATTCGCCCGGTCCGGCAGCGGGCGAGCATCCTGTATTCAGTCGGCGCGTTGCACTCCGCCGAAGACCGCCACGCGGACGCGATCACGGCCCTGGACCAGTGCGAGCAGGTGTACCAGGATCTGAGCGCCCGGGGTGTGGCCGATACTCAACGCCTGATCGCTGACGTCAAGGCCAGGCGGGGGCGGGCCAAGATGGGGCTGGGTCGAGGCGTGTCGGCGGTGCTGGAACTCGACGAGGCGGTGGTCTGCTATCGCACCCTGTTCACGGAGAACCAGAGCGATGAGAATGCCCTCGATCTCGCGCGTGTGCTAACCCTTAACGCCGAGGTCCAGTTCGTTTACGGCGACCCCGATGTCGCCGTCGCCTCGGCCGACCACGCGATCCGGATATACCTGAGCCGAGCGGAGGCGGCCAACAGCGACCCACGCGGGGCCGACATGCACGTCGGCTACTTCCGCCAGGCCGCCAACATCGCCGCCGAGGTCCACGCTGCCTACGGCCGGCTCGAGCCCGCCATCGCCGCCGACGAGATGGTGATCGAGCTTCTCCGGCCAAACGCCGCGCCTGGCGGGTCCGCAGCGGGCCGCCGGTGGCTGGCGCGCGCCTGTGCGCGCAAGGGCTTGCACCTTACGGCCGCCGACGAGCGCGCCAATCGGCGGGAAGCCGTTTCGTGCCTGGTCGAGAGCAATGCGCTTGACGATGCCGCAGCACGGGAACAGGCTCAGGCCTGGCAAGCGGTGCAGGCCTGGGGCATGCAGGTTACGCTCAGCGAGGCGCTCGCCGTGGCCGACCGGGAACTTGGCCCCGGCCGGGTTCGCCCGCAGTTGCTCGAGGTTGTCACGGCCCCAGCGATGAAAGGGAGCATCATCGGTCCTTCCGACCGGTGCGTCTCGCAGCTTGGCGCGGCGTGGGGCTCCGAACTGGCCCGGCTTGCCGTGGACCTGCTGCCCAGGTTCCCTCGGGAAGGGCTGCGCATAGGCGCCGAGGCGCACTGCCTGTTCGCCATCTGCTCGCGCGAGAACCCGCCGTATTTGCGCTACAAGTTCGTCGAGTTCGGGGCTCCCTGGGCACAGCTGCTACTCGCCTGCTGCCGTTGTCTGGCGGCCATGGACGACCAGGCGTGGGCGCTACCGCTCGCGCTTGACCTGGTGAGCTGGAACCTCGGCGTGTTGCGCAACCTGCAGCCCTGGGTGGTCATCTGGGAAGGCGCCACTCCGGGTGGTCCGCTGCCAGCGGACGGCGTGAACGTCGCGGAGCTGGCCCGCGAATGCTTCAGCCAGCATGCCGACCTGAGCGAAAGAGATGGCGACCACGAGGGTGCCCGGCAGCTCCGCGAACTGGCCACGTCCATCGGCAAAACCGGATAACAGCTCCCTGATGCCAGGCCAGCGGCCTTCCTGATGCACTTTGCTTGTCGTTCCGGCCGGCGAGTAGAACGGTCTCATGACCGAGGGCTGTGTCTTCTGCGATCACGGCCGGCTGTGCGAGGCGGATCTGTACTTCGAGAACGACTTTTGCATTTACGCGTCGACCAGAGACCCCCGTGACCCGCCCGACGTAGTTCCAGGCTGCGGCGGGATCGTCCGAAAGTCCACCGAGCTTCTCCCTTCGACCTGACCGCCCGAGGAGTGGGCGGCGACACGCGAACTCCTCCTTCTGGTACGAGCGGAGCTGCACAGGCGGCTCGCGCCCGATGGCTACACGCTCGGATGGAACGATCAGGGCGGGCTCGATCCCCACTTGCATGTCATCCCGCGCTTCGATGACGAACCGATGGCCGACCACGGGGTCCGATCGGGAATCAAAGACTCCGCCAACCGGCGACCTGATCCGTGGCGTCCGGGAACCGGGAGGCATATGGCCGGGTCATGAAACCTGCGCCGACGGGAGCCGGGGAAGGCGGTGCCGTGGTGGCGGGGAGCCGCCCTGGGCTCGGTCATGCCGGACCGGGTCCTTGTCCGCCGGGCCGGGTTCGGCGGCCTTGCGCCCGGCCACGCTGGGGCAGGATCATAAGGCCGTGCCCATGACTCTGACGAGGCTGGCCAGGAACCTCCCGCGCTACCAGCGAGCAGCGACTAGCTACTCACGGCTGCATGCGCACGGCGCTACGTCCGCCCTGGGAGCTGGTTACGGTGGATAAGCAGCACTCAAATGCGCCTGGCCCGCGGCCGAAGGTCAGCCGGCGGCAGGCTGACGAGGCGCGGGAGCAGCTGGCCGAGGGCGGCCTGTCGCATCAGGAACGGCGCAGGCTTCGCTCGGTCACCGGCGCATGGGACGCGACTGCACGCCGGCGGCGCGGTGAGTTCAGGCACCTCATCATCATCGCCGCCGGGACCATAGCGGCCATGGCGGTGGTCGCGGCCACGGTCGGACTGCTGCCGGCGATCGAGGCGTCCAGCGGACAGGGCACGGCTGGAACCTTCGTCGTCGGACGTCAGTCATGCTTTATGGGCAGGCGCGGATGTGGGTGGTCGGGGACGTTCCAGTCACCCGGTGGCGTCACGGTGCAGCATGTCACCTATGACGGCACCCTGCCGGCTGGTGCAGGTAGCGGTACCAGTATTCCGGCCATTGAGCCGCCAGGGGCCTCCCACATCGTCTACGCCCCGCACGGCTCCCATGCATGGGTCGATGACCTGGTGCTGACGCTGCTCATCGGGGCCATCGTGGGACTTCTCCTGTGGCTCTTTCCGGTCGGCCTCGGCCGGAGCGAAACGAACGGCGCGGTCGTCTAATCGGCTCGGCGACAGTATCTCGGTAAGGCTGCCGTCCCGTGAGGACCCGATGTGATCTAGGGCACACGAACCGACGCCAACGCTTCTCTTGTCTCTCGCGTCACACACGTAACAGAGCGAGGACGAACTGAAGCTTGACGGCTCATCAGCGCATGAGCTCCCTGATCGCAGGTTCACCCGCGGCTACCGCATGTCGCCCTCGCGCTCTCAGGGGAGGCATCTTGAGCACCGCAACCGCATTCGACCTGCAGGCGCGCCTCTGGCGCAACGGCTCTGACGCCGAGCCACAGCTAACCGTCATGCTGCCGGACGGCGGGGCGGCTCGGTGCAGCAGAGGGACGCATGGCGTCGTCCGGCCGGCGCTGACGTCGTGAGGCTCTCGTTTGCCGGGCTCTCGATTCGCGGTCCGCTCGGCACGCGGTTCTATCTCCGCGCGTGCAAGCCGTGCCGGACTCGCCGACCCTGCGAGCACAGGCCCCGCTAGCCCGCAGGCCGGAAGACCCACAGGCCAGAAAGCCCGCAGCCTGGTCTCTTTCCGCCGTGCCGCCGCTGAACTCAAGAGGGAAGGACTCGAAGATGCGCAACAGTTTGAACGCTGCTCAGAAGGTGCGGCTCTGGTTCATGCTGGCGGCCCTTGTCATCGGATTCATCTCAATGATCATCTCGCTGTCAGAGACGGGCATGGAGATTGACGGCACGTGGACTATGCCAATTTCGGCTTGGAACGGGCTCTCGGCCTGCATGTTCTTG
>JASHOL010000437.1 GCA_030041135.1 Streptosporangiaceae bacterium
AGGTATTGAGCAGCGTGCGCAGGGCGTAGTTGCCCAGCGCCTCATGCCGCTTGATCCGGTCCCACGAGGCGAACAGCTTGGTCAGGCTGGTCTGCGCTAAGTCCTCGGCGGTGTGCCAGTTCCCGCACATGAGGTAGGCGGTGCGCCGCAGCCGGGGAGCGACGGCGGTCGCGAAGCTCGCGAATCGCTCTCGATCAGCAGGCGTCATGCACGTCACACGCCTCTTCCCTGAAGCCTAGGCGGCTCGCCAAGTCCGGAGTCTCAACCGGAATACAGCGCCCGAGCCCGTCAGGAGGTTGCAGAGCCTGGCAAAGAAAATATGTTGGCCGCCACTCCGGCCGTGGCCTGGTTGCTGCCGGCGCGATGATCAGGTGTTGCGGAAGGCGCGCCAGCCCAGCACGCCGCCAAAACCCGTGATGCCGACGCCGGATACGGCATCGGCGATGCGCAGGCCGCGGTGGCCCACGCGCCGGCGCACGATCGCGATGGCCCCGGATAGGGCGGTGAACCAGGCGAACGAACCACAGCCGATGGCGAGGAGCAGCGCGACCGCGGCGGGAGTGGTGTGGGCGATGCGGGCGGTGGACGCGGCGGCGAAGATGGCGGCCCACGACGCGATGGTCAACGGGTTGGACGCGGTCGCGATGAGTGCGGTCCGGAAGGCGCGGGCAGGGGAGACGATCTCCTCGAGCGTCTCGAACCCGGTGCGGATCAGGAACGCCGCCCACAGTGTGCGCGCCCCAATCGCCAGCAACACGGCTGCGCCGGCCAGCCCGAGCGCCAGCCGCAGCTGGGTGATCCGCAGCAGCTGAGTGACACCGGCCACCCCCAGGGCCGCGTAGGTGACGTCGATGAGCGCTGCGCCCAGGCCGAAGCCGGTCGCTAGCGCGGTAAGGATAGCCGCCCGCATCTCAATCAGCGTCCCAGCTAACGGTGCCATATCGCTGCCAGCGCGTTAATCTCCTGGCCAGCCTGCGCCAGCCCGGCATCCAGTGCAGCTGGCATAGTCTCCACCGAGGCCGCGTTCGGGCCGATTGCGGCCAGTGACAGCTCGTCTGCGGTGACGACGTGGACCCTGGCATCGCCGAGCGCCGCGATTTCCCGGTCCAGCCTGGCCCGCAGGTAGTCGTTGAGCGCCACCGGGCTGATCACGATAACCACGTCATGCCCCGAGGCCAGGTCGGCGCTACACAACGAATACGCGCCACCATCGGCATACCGGCGATCGCCGATTACCACCAGAGGGTAAAGGCCGGGCAGGGCGCCGCTCGCAGTGACCGCGTCGACTAGGTTCACCCCCGAGGATGCGTCGAAGACGACGCGCTGGCCCGAGTCAGCGTCCACCGCCACGATCAGCAGCCGCTGCTGCGGCCACTGGTGAACTGGGAGTTGGGCGGCTACCTGCCGGCGCCGGTCCGGACCAGAGGCAAGCTGTTGCCCTACCGGAGCCATTTGCGCGACAGCGCGCGCAGCGTCCTGCTGATCAGCGGCCTGGGCGATGATGCTCATCGCGGCAGCAGCCCACTGGGGGAGCGTGGCATGCAACTCGACCGGCGGAATGCCCGACCGGTACAGGCTGACAGCTTGTCCGAGGGCACCGGTGGCAAGCTGTGCGCCGACCCGCGCACCGGCCGAGGTGCCGACGATCAGATCGGCGCCGCCTAGATCCGTGCCGTGCGCCTGGAGCCCCGAGACGATGCCGACCATCCATGCCGCGCCACCGTTACCGCCGCCAGACAGAACGACCGCCTTGCCGCGCATTGCCATGCTGCTCGCCCTCCGTTGTTGATCGCCAAGCGGCGCGCTGCCGCGTGCTTGCGCTCCTGACGCTTACCACTATTGCCATCCGCGAACGGGGCGGACTAGTGCCGGGCGCACGAGTCAGGTATGAGGTCCGCACCCAGACGGATCTCGTTGTGCACACCGTATGAGCGCTTCGGTCGGCAGCGTCTCAGAACTCGGGGAACGCGGCCCCGCCGGGGTAGAACGGCTCGCGATCGCCCCGGAAGGCGGTCGTCGCCCGCGTCAGGGCACCCGGTCGCAGCTCCCGTACCAGGCCGGCGGCTTCGAGCGACGCCAGGGTGGTGCCGCCCAGGAACACCGCGCCGAGCTCGGCCACGCTGAGCAGGAGGTCGGCAGGATCGGTCGTGCGCTCGCAGCTGACCGCATCATCGCTCGCTTGGAGGCGGAAGCGGCCGGCGTTCCACGGGCAGAACTCGTCATCGACCTCAAGGACCACGTCCAGCGGCGTCGCGTACCGGCGTCCGGCCAGCGCCGGGCCGACATCGACCAGCCGTACCCAGAGCCGGTCCACCTCGGATGAGCGCACTGCCCGCGGCTCGGTGAGCAGATGGGCGAGCGGCTCGTCCGCAGCCGCCTCGCAGTCGATCCATCGCACCAGGTCGATCCCGGCGAGGAAGCGCCACAAGGCCGCGTAAGCCGGCCCCGGGACCGTGGCAAGCTCCACCACCTGCACCGTGCTGCTCGCGCCGCCGAGCGCGTCTCTTTCATCTCTGACCCGGTACAGCGCATACCCGGACGCGGTGCCGTCGCCTTCGACATGGACTGCGCACCGCAGTGCGGTGCCGCCGCCCCGGTTATGCGGTTCGTCACGCAGTCGGCTCGTCCAGAAACGCTGGGCACGGTCAGGCCAGCCGACGGCACCCGACCACAGTTGCTCGTAGACCCGTTCGAGCTGCGGCCGGGCTCGGTCGCACGCCACCAGCCGGATCGTGCCGGAGCCAAAATCAGTGCCGGGGCGGAATGCCATCGAGCGCTTCTCGCCCCGCAGCTGGCCCCCGCGGGAAGCAGGACCATACCCGTACCGGCCGTAAATGGCTGCCTCGGAGGGACGGAGCGCAGCGATTGGCTCGACGCCCCGCTCGTGCACGTCGGCCAGCTGCATGCGCATCATCGCCGTCAGGATGCCCTGGCGGCGATGCGTGGGCGCGACCCCGACCCAGGTGACCCCGGCGACCGGCAGGGAGGCGCCGGGCACGGCCAGCCGCCGGGTATACGCGGCGGCGCCGCCCACCGGCTCGCCGTCGTCGAACGCCCCGATCGTGCGGTCCAGCTCGATGACGGCTCGCTCGTCCGCGAGTTGCGCGTCTGTGAGGTCTTCGCCGTTGCTGTTGGCGATCGCGCGCGCCCAGGCAGGAAACTCGTCCTCGGTTATCGGACGAAGCTCGTATGTCTGCTGCATCCCGCCGGTATAGCGTACGGCGTCGATAGTGGGCGATCAGTTTTCCGGGTGAACCGGCGCGGGACGGCCCCGACCCCTGGGGTCAGCCCTGGAATTGCAAATTCTCAACCGGAATGCTGCGCTCTACTGGGCGGCGAAGAGTTCCGCCAGAACGCGCTTCGCTCGCTCGGACATGACCTCGTCCGGGAAGAATTCGGTCGCGCAGCTGACCGCGACGTCCACAGAGTGAATGCCGGCGATGTCGGCGAGCAGTCGCAAGTCGGGAAGGTCGCGTTCGCGCGCCGCGAGTGCCTTCATCGCGAATATGTGGCGGGGTGACGCCGCGACGACGCGGAGGCCAGGATGATCGAACACTCGCCGTTTGTCGGCGTCCTCTGTGGCCGAAATGTAAACGCTCGCCTGCTCGTTGAGCCACCACCGTGGCAGGCCTAGCTCACGCGCGACACCCAGGGCTTCCTCGTGCACGATGCCGTGGGGCACGTACAAGGCGTCGACATCCTTGGTAACGCGTTTCGCGTCATACGCCAGTGCAATCGCGGCGCCCCCGACCACAAAGACATCGGCAACGATGCCGCGCCGGGCCAGGCGCTCACCGAGGCGCGTGAAGGCTCGCTCGAGGTCGGCTCGGCCGAGCAGGGGCCCGTCCGCATGCATCATGCAGCCTCAAGATCCTTTGCGGTCAGATACACACCGTGCTTGCGGAAAGCGGCTGGCGCCCAGACCAGTGCCTGGGCCCGAAGAATCTTGAGCGAAGACGGGAACCAGGGTTTCTCCAGGACGCGAGACTCGGCCCACTCCGGTGGTGCCAGATCAAGCTTTGCGTTCAAGTGCTCCGCCAGCGCTGCCAGCAGCGCGTCCCACCGCTCGTCGCCAGTAGCTGGCGGCTCGTCTGCCACCAGGGCGGGCTGCCCATCCGGGGTCTCCCACCGGTGCTCCTCGAGGAACTCCCAGACCAGCTTCCAGCGCACCTCGTCATGAGATTCCCTGATCAGATAGCGGGCCAGGTCAGCCAGCGTCATCGGCCGGTACTCAGTCACCTGCGCCGCCTCTCCGATGCCCTCCGTCGCTCGCCTGCACTCTGGTTCTTTGATCTTAGGACGCTACGCGGACGTTCTCGTGAACCAGGGATTAACCACGGCGGCGCTTGACCGGCCAGTACAGGGTCAGCGCCGGTGCCGCCTCGATGGGGCCTGTGCCGAAGACGCACAGCGTTTGCTCCCAGGGGTGCCCGAACGTCCCCGAGGTCATGTCCTCTGACACAACGATGCTGTAGTCCCCGTTCGGGAATGGGTGCACTTCCCACGAGTCGGCCGCCACGAATACCTCGGGCGCCACCATGGCCTCGTGCCCGTCGGCCAGCGAGTAAGGCGACTCACGGCTGACCGCGCCGAACCGGTGCGGCCAGAACCACCAGGCGGAGTGGTTGTAGTTGATCGCTACGAGCCGCTCGCGGGCGGGGAACGCCGCTACCAGCAGGCCGAGGATGAGTTCATCGGGGTCAACGACCATGCGACCGGAACTGGTCCAGGTCGGTGAGAGGTCGAGCGCCACCGAAGGCGTGGGCTCGGCGATCGACGGCCAGTCGCTGGGCCGCACGCTCGGACGGAACGAGAACCGCTGCTTGAAGGTTTTCATGACCTTGCTTTCCAAGCGGTCCGACATCGGCTCCCAGCCAGGGCTGACGGGCTCGGCCGTGCTCATGATCCGACGGTACCGCCGGGCGGAACTAGCCCTGCGGCACCAGCGAGGGAGTCGAGCAGGCAAAGCGCGCGCCCGAAGCGAGGATCGGGCGGTGCGGGCGAATGAATGGATCCCGCGTGCTGCTGGTGGTGCCGGTGGTGCGGTGGTGCGGTGGTGCGGTGGTGCCGGAGGAGCCAGCGGACTGGGCAGGTGGCCCGAGAACTGTTCGCTGCGGTCGGCTTCGGACAGGGGCAGTCAGCTATTCGTCAGGTTATTGGCAAGTTCTAGTCATGGAATCTGGCGTACGGTCATGGGATGGTCAAGCGATCTGTCCTCTATAACATGATATATAGGAAAGATTCATGCCGGAGGACCGGTGTGCTGACTACAGTTACCGCAGCCGGGGGGCCTTCGCGCGCGCCGGCGGCCGGGGGGCCTTCGTGCGCCCACGGGGCCAGGGCACCTTCGTCCGCGGTTTCCCTTGCCGGCAAAGCCCCGCCAACTCCGGGACCAGGAGTCCTGGCTGAAACCCGGGCCATCGCCACCACGCCAGCCCCAGGCCCCGATGCTCCGGCTGACGAACCGCCAGCCGTGCCGGCCCAGGTGGCCGCCGGTACGACGGCACCAGCGCGCAGGCAGCGGCTCGCGTGGCTGGACGGCCTGCGCGGCATTGCCGCGCTCTGCGTGGTCTACGAGCACTTCGGCGCCAGAGTGCTGGTGTCGGCCGACGTGGCGGTACACCGGATTTTTGACCCTGGCTTGTACGGCGTCCTCGTGTTCTTCCTTATCAGCGGCTATATCGTTCCCGCGACGCTGGAGCAGCGACGAGAGCTGCGCTCCTTCTGGATCAGCCGGATGTTCCGGCTTTTTCCGCTGTTCGCGCTGGCGATCGGCATCACGCTCGTGTTCGGCGGCTTCGGAATCGCGAACTTGGCCGCCCAGGGTCAGAATGTGGGCGAGACGGCGCTTGCGCATCTGTTCATGCTCAGCGACCTGCTCACCGGCCCCAATCTGATCGTGGTGATCTGGACACTCTCCTACGAGATGGTCTTCTACCTCTTGCTCACCGCGCTGTTCACGGTCCGCCTGCACCACCGCAGCGGTACCCTCGCCGTTATTTTTGTGACTGCCGCGCTGGTCCTGGGCGGCTGCCTGCCCTTCGGCTGGCTCTCGGGGACCCTCGGTAAGACGCAGGTTGCGCTGGCTGCCGACGTGCTGGTGATGGGCGGCCTCGGGGTAGCATTGGCGTTCCGTGGCCTGCCGCGCGCCCTCGGAGCCTGGCTGGCCGCTGGCACCGGGCTGACCCTGGTCGTGCTGAACGGCAGCAGGTCAGCCTATGAGGGGCTGACCATCCTGGCCCTAATGTTCACGGGAACCCTGCTGTACCGCGCCCAGGACGGTCAGCTCAGCCGGAATCGCGGGATCGTACTCGCCGTCGGGATCTTCGCGGCCGCGGTCACCGCGGGCGTGTGGCACCCACCTTTGTTCGCCAGCAACCCCGAGACCATCAAGGCCGGCCAGTGGATCATGTCCGTGGCGCTCGCTGGACTGACGTTCGCGATCGGCCTGGCGGTCCAGAACCGGCGTGTGCCGCGCTTCCTGTCCTGGCTCGGCCTGGTCAGCTACTCGGTATACCTGCTATTCCCGCTGCTCCTGGACGTTTACGACAAGATCCCGTTCCCGCCGAGCTATCACGACGAGCCGTGGGAACAGGCCGGCATTGCCGTCGCGTACGTGCTGGTGCTTCTCGCGTGCGCCGCCACGACCTATCACCTGATCGAGCTGCCGATGCAGCGGCTCGGGCGACGGCTCGCCGGAAGGATGGGCCGCCGCGTGTCACAGGCAGCCCTCGCTACCTAACTGCCCGTGCGTAGCGGCGGGTCAAGCAGGCGCAGGTTATGGGCGTCGGCGTCCAGTTCAGCGGCGATGCCGATCGGGTAGGCCTGCTGGTGCCCGCCATGGCCGACGTTCGCCCACGCGACCAGCGGCACGCCGAGGTCACCGAGTCGCTCGGCCAGGATCTCCTGGATCAGCTCGCGCTCGCCGCAGCCGGTGAACGTGCCGCCGATGACGCCGGCCACTCCGTCCAGGTAGCCGCTCCGGCGCAACTGGGTGAGCATACGGTCGACCCGGTACGGATCCTCGTGCTCCTCCTCGACCAGCAGGATGCCGCCGCGGGCGGGCAGCGAGGTGTCGGTGCCGACGGACGATGTGAGCAAGGTCAGGTTCCCGCCCAGTGTGATCCCGCGGGCGATGCCGCCAGCGAGCGTGACCCCCTCCGGGTAATGCGTGATCAGGGCCCGCTCGGGCTGCATGAGCGCGCGCAGCAGCGACCCGAAAGAGTAGTGCGCGGTGTCACCCGAGGAGGTGACCATCGGGCCGTGCAGGCTCGCCCAGCCGAGCCGCGCGGCGAACGCCTCCAGGATCGCGGTGACGTCCGAGTAGCCGGCCAGCACCTTCGGCGGCAGGCCGGCCAGGCTGTCCCAGTCCAGTGCGGCTAGGGCGCGCTGGGCGCCATAACCGCCGGTGGCGAAGATGATCCCGGCGATGGCCGGGTCGGCCAGCGCCGCGCACAGGTCGCCGGCCCGCAGCTTGTCGTCGCCCGCCAGGTAACTGCGGGTGCTGCCGTCGGCCGTGGCGCTCGGATAGATCACCGGTTCCAGCCCGGCGAACCGCAGCGCGTCTAGGCCGACCGCGAGTTCTGCCTCGTCGGCCGGGCTGCTCGCGGACAGCACCGCTACCCGGTCACCTGGTCGCAGCGCCGGCGCGCGGGCCAATGAGCGCGGCCGGCTCTCCGCGGAGCCGGCTCCGGGCGCCCCGCTCGTCAAAAGACTTCCTGCCGGAACGGCGGGCTGGGCTCTAGCAGCGCCGACTCGTCGAGGTCAGCGAGGTGGCAGGCGATGAGGCTGGCGGCCGCTGCTTCGCCGGGCACGGCCGGGAGCACCGGCAGCGGAGTGCCGCGGCACACGGCCGCCCGCTCGTCACCTGGTGGCAGCGCGGCCAGCCGGGGGCAGCGCGGATGGAACCGGCAGCCCGCCGGGATCCTGGTCGGATCGGGCGGCTCGCCCGCCAGCGCGTGGACGGGACCTTCCCGGCCGGCCTCCGGCAGCACCGATATCAGGGCCCTGGTATAGGGGTGGCGAGGGTGGAGCAGCACCTCGCTGACCGGCCCGGTTTCGACGATTCGCCCGAGGTACATGACCGCGACCCGATCGGCGATGTTCCACGCGACGCCGAGGTCGTGGCTGACGATGAGCGCCGCCAGCGATAGCTGGTCGCGCAGGTCAAGTATGAGCTTGAGGATCTCGCCCCGCACCGAGGCATCGAGCGAGGACACCGGCTCGTCGGCGACGATGACGGATGGATCCAGCGCGAGCGCGCCAGCGATCACGACCCGCTGCTGCTGGCCGCCGGAGAGCTCGTGCGGGTAGCGGCTGACGAACTGCTCGGGCGGGCGCAGTCCGGCCTTCGCCAGCGCGTCGTGCACCCGCTCGGTCAGGCCGGCGCGCAAGCCGTGCAGCCGCGGTCCCTCGGCGACGAGATCGAACACGTTCTGCCGGGGGTTCAACGCGCCCGCGGGATCCTGCAGCACCAGCTGCACGTGACGGCGATGCTCGCGCAGCGCGCGGCCGCTGTAGCGCAGCGGAGTTCCCTCATAGCCGACCTCGCCGTCGGTCGGCTCGACCAAGCCGACCAGGGCCCTGGCCAGCGTGGACTTGCCGCAGCCGGACTCGCCAATCAGCGCGACGATCTCGCCGCGCCCGATCGTGAGATTCACGTCATCGACCGCGCGGGCCGGACCGCGGCCGCGCCGCAGCGGGAACACTACCTCCAGGCCGCGGGCCTGCAGCACCGGCTCGTTCGCGCGCGGGAACTCGGCCCCGCGAGCGGCGGGCTCCGGATCGTTGCCCCCGGCCGGTGCCGGCGTCTCCGGGTCGGTCCAGGACGTACCGGCGTCCAGGACCTTGATGCAGGCCGACTGGCGGCGGTCGCCCGCAGGCCACAGCTCGATCTCGCGGGTCAGGCAGTCCGCGACCGCCTCCGGGCAGCGCGGCGCGAACGGGCAGCCGGTGATCTCGCCCCGCAGGTCGGGCGGCTCACCCGGCAGCCCGGACGGGGCCAGCCGGGATCGGGGATCGCCCATGCGCGGGAACGCGCGGGCGAGGATACGGGTGTAGGGGTGGCGAGGCGCGGCGAGCACCTCGCGGGACGGCCCGAGCTCGGCCACCCGGCCCGCATACATGATCGCAAGCCGGCCGCAGGTCTCGCCGAGCACCGACAGGTCGTGGCTGATCACGATCATGCTGATCTGCCGCTCCCGGACCAGGCCGGTCAGCAGCTCGAGGACCTGGGCCTCCACGATGACATCCAGCGCCGTAGTGGGCTCGTCGGCGATGATGAGGTCAGGCCGGCAGGCCAGCGCCATGGCGATCATGACGCGCTGGCGCTGGCCGCCGGACAGCTCATGGGGATAGCTTGCCCGCCGCGCCGACGGCACCCCCACGCTGTCCAGCAGTTCCGCGGCCCTGGATCCGGCGACGCGCTGGGACACCTTCTCGTGGAGCACGATGGGCTCGCAGATCTGATCACCGATCGTCTTCACCGGGTTCAGCGCGCTCATCGCGCCCTGGAACACCACCGACGCCTCCGCCCAGCGGACCGCCCGCAGCCGCTGCCAGCCCAGGCCGATGATGTTCTCGCCCTTGAACAGGATCTCGCCGTCCAGGCGCGCGGAGGTAGGGAGCAGCCGGAGCAGGCTGAGCGCGACCGTGGTCTTGCCACAGCCAGACTCGCCGGCCATGCCGAGTGTCTCGCCCGCACCGAGCGTGAAGCTGACGCCGCGCACCGCCCGGACGTTCTCGCCATGCCCGCGGTAGGTGACCTCAAGGTCCCGTACCTCGAGCAGTGGCGGCTTCTGGCCGTCCGGCGCGGTCACGGCCTGACTCGCATGCGGGGGTTGAGAATGTCCTCGGTCGCCCGGCCGACCAGTACGAACCCGAGCACCACGATCAGGATCGCGATGCCGGGCGGCACGACGTACCACCACGCGCCGGCGATGACGGCGCCCGAGTTCAGCGCCTGGCTGATCATCGCGCCCCAGGACACCTCGGTCGGGTTACCAAGCCCGAGGAATGCCAGCGTCGTCTCGGTGAGAATCGCGCCCGCCACGGTCAGCGTGCTTGACACCAGCACGAGCGGCGCGACGTTCGGCAGCACCTGCCGGAACACCAGCTGCAGGTGGCCCGCGCCGAGCGCCTTGGCCCGCTCGATGAACGGGCGCGCCTCGACCGCCAGCGTCTGCGCCCGGATCAGCCGGGCCGTGCCCGGCCAGGAGGTCACCGCGATCGCGATCGTGATCGATGCGTCACTCTGGCCGAGCACCGCTGCCAGGCAGATCGCCAGGACCAGTGTCGGCAGCGCGATGAACCAGTCGGTGACCGCCATGAGAACCCGGCTGAGAACCCCGCCGAAGTGCCCGGCGCTGAGCCCGATTACGGTGCCGAGCCCCACCGTGAGGGCCGTGGCAATGACGCCGATGGCCAGCGAAGGCCGCGTGCCCCAGATCAGCAGCGTCAGGATCGAGCGGCCGGCGTAATCGGTACCGAGCGGATAGTGTGCGCTCGGCGGCGCCATCGGCCGCCCGGTCGCGCTGATCACGTTGAGGTCGCTGGGGTGGATGAACAGCGGAGCGGCCAGGGCAAGCGCGGCGATGGCGACGAGGATGGCGAGCCCGGCGACCGCGGCCGGCCGGGCCGCGAAGGCCCTGGCGAACCGGCGCAGGGCCTGGAGCCGGGGCGGTGTGGCCGGGGCAGCCGTCTGGGTCAGCGTGGTCATTGGCGTCGTACCCGCGGGTCGAGGTAGCGGTACAGCACGTCCGCCACGAGGTTGAAGAAGATAACCGAGGCGCTGAAGACGAGGAACGTCCCCTCCAGCAGCGGCAGGTCTGGAATCTGCAGGGCCTGGTAGGCGAGGTAGCCCAGGCCCGGCCAGGAGTAGACGGTCTCCACCGTGACGACGCCGCTGATCACCAGTCCGATCTGCAGGAAGATCACGGTCACCGATGGCAGCAGTGCGTTGGGGACCGCGTGCCGCCGTTGCACCTCGACATCCCGCAGGCCCTTCGCCCGCGCGGTGAGCAAGTACGGGCTGCCGAGTTCGTCCACCACCGACGACCGCATGATCATCTGGTACTGCCCGAAGGTCACCAGGACCAGGGTCAGGCACGGCAGCACCAGGTGGCGGGCGACGTCCAGGATGTGCGCCGGAGTCAGGCCGCCCGCTGTTCCAGGCGTGGACATGCCGCCAGCCGGGAAGATCGCGGGGATCGGTCCCCAGCCGGATGCGAATATCACCAGCAGCATGATGCCGAGCCAGAACGTGGGCATCGACCAGAACGTGATCGCCGTGCCGGTCGAGACCCGGTCGAGTAGGCTCCCCGGCCGCCAGCCGCTGCGGATGCCCAGCCACATCCCGATCACGACCGAGATGATCGTGGCACTGCCGACCAGCAGCACTGTCGGCCACACCCGCTGGGCGATCATCGTGGCCACCGGTTCCTGGAACTGCCAGGAGTAGCCGAGATTGCCCGTGACCGTGTGGCCGACGAAGTGCACGAACCGATCCCAGACTGGCTGGTTCAGGCCCAGTTGCTGTATGAGGAAACGGATCTGCTTGGCGCTGGTATCCGGACGGCCTCTCGTGAGCGCTTCCACCGGATTGGACGGGATCAGGCTGAACAAGATGAATCCGACCACCAGCAGCATCGCGAAGCTCACGACCGCGGTGGCCAGCTTGCGGGCCAGGTAGGCCGCGAAGTCCCGGCCGGCCGAGGCCGCCCGCCGGTCGCGGGCGGTCTCGGCCGAGCCAAGACCCGAGGTTGCTAGCGGGGTTACTGCGCCTGCCAAGGGGCTATTCCCGCTCGCCTGCCGTCCGGCGGCGCCGGTACACCAGGCCGCCGCCGGCCAGCACGACTACCACGACGATCGCGATCACGATCCACAGCGTGGCGCTGGACGAGGCCGGCGCATCGGAGGCCACGGGCGTGGCGCTAGCCCAGTTGATGAACAGGTTCTGCTGCGGGTAGAAGCCCTGCGCGTTGGGCTTCCCGTAGAAGAAGTCCTTGGCCGTGCCTGGCCGCACGGCGCTGAGGTTGTCGGGGTAGTAGAGGATCACGTCGACGGCGTTCTCGTACAGGATCTGCTGCATCTGATCGATCGTCTGGGCCCGCTGGGTGACATTGAACTCGGTCGACTGCTGGGCGAACAGCTTGTCGAACGCCGAATTGCAGAAGAACGAGTCGGTGTTCCCCGGCTGACTCAGGCTCGTCGGCAGGTCACTGCACGTCTGGATCGACAGCAGGTAGGTCGGGTCGGGACCGGTCGACCAGGTGTCGGACAGCATGTCCCAGTCGCCCTCGGGCAGGTCAGTGTTGAGCTGGTTGAAGCTCATCGACTGCACCGTGACCTGGATGCCGATCGCCTTCAGCCATTCCTGCAGGTACGGTGCCATCTCTGCGTCGCTGGCCTCGTCGGAGTGGATGCCGAGGCGCAGTACCAGCGGCTGGTGCGTCGTCGGGTCGATGCGCACCCCGTTTGACCCCATCTTGAACCCGGCCGCGTTGAGGATGGCGTTGGCCTTCGACGGGTTGTACGTGAGCTGCTCGGAGGCGGGCGGAGTCCACACCCACTGCGGGTAGGCGGGCGGCATGTATCCCGAGCCGGCCACGGCCAGCCCGTCCCAGACCTTGGACACCAGTTCCTGCTTGTTGATGGCCAGTTCGATCGCCTGGCGGACCACCGGGTCGAGCAGCGCCGAGCTGCCGTTGCCGAAACGCTTGCCCGACTGGGTGCGGGCGCCGGGATTGAGCTCGATGGCGGTCCAGGTGTTGGACACCGACGGGTAGAGGTCGATGTTCTTGTCGCCCTTGAGTGCCTCGAACTGGGTCGCGGTGAGGTCGTCAATCTCGTCGATCTGGCCGCTCTTGAGGGCGGCCACGGCGGCGTCGGGGTCGCTGAAGTACTGGACGATCAGCGTGTGGAATTTCGGCGCGCCCATGAAGAACTTCGGGTTCGCCGTCAGCGTGGCGTACTGGTTGGGCACATAGCCGGTCAGCGTCCACGGCCCGTAGCCGACGACCGGCATGGTCTGGTTCTTGTAGGCGGCCAGGTGCGGCACTTCCTTGGCCCAGATGTGCTCGGGCACGATCGGGATGCCGGTGATCGGGTTGCTCACGTAGAGCATGTTGGCCTCGGGCTGCTTGGTCGTGATGACCAGCGTCGTGGCGTTGGGTGCGGTTACCGTGGCGAAGTTGGCCACCAGCGCGCCGTTGGCCGTGCCCGCCGTCGGGTTGGTCATGATCAGGTTCAGCGTCCACGCCGCGTCGGCCGCGGTGATCGGCACGCCGTCGGACCACTTCAGCCCCGAGCGGATCTTGAACGTCCAGGTGAGCTTGTTCGGCGAGACGCTCCACGAGCTGGCCAGGTACGGCTCCGGCTGGCCCTGCTGATTGATGGTCGTCAGCGTGGGGTAGATGCTGCCGAGCACGTTCAGGTCGCCGTCGAAGTAGGCCAGGAACGGGTTGAAGGTCGAATACGCGGTGTCGGCCTCGACCCGCAGGACGGATCCGGACGAGTTCGACGAGGCCGCCGCGGGCGCAGCGGCGCCGACGGCGATACTGGCCGAAACCATCGCCACTCCGGCGATGGCGGCAAGCAGAGCCCTGGTCGGCCGCGGGGCCGCAGGACGGTGCGCTGAAGGTCGCCCGCGACGGGCGAGTCGCGTGATGTTCATGAGCGGTACTCCTTCATGACCGCGGTGGAGCTCACGACGGGGCGTGCCGCGGCTCGCACTCCGGTCGCGCGCGGCGCCGGGCGAGGCGGTAGCTGACGGGCACGCACGTGCGCGCAGGTATGAGAGTCTGCGCAAGATTGGGCGGTCGCTTCTGTGGATTTACGGATATGCCACCCAGAAGCATGTCTGAGTACAACATGATTCAGAATCGGCGGTCAAGAAGCTATTCTGAGCGAATCATTTCAGTCCGGTCACGAGGTGGGCGATGAGCAAGCCGCCGGAATCAGGCCGGCCCGCGGGGCTGCTCTCAGAGCCCGCGTCGCCGGGGCCGGGAGGTTCGGCGGCCGCGCCGAGCATCGCCGAGCAGATCCGCCAGCGGCTCGGCGAGCTGTCGCCGTCGGAGCGCCGGGTCGCCAGGACGCTGCTGACCGGCCCGCCCACGATCGGGCTCGAGTCGTCGGTCCGGCTGGCCCGCTTCGCCGGGGTGAGCGGTCCGACCGTGAGCCGCTTCATCGCCGAGCTTGGGTTCAGCAGCTACGCGGCGTTCCAGCGCGCATTGCACGAGGAGATCGCCGCCCGGATGATGTCGCCCGCAGAGGTTTACCGGCGGCATCAGGAGGGGCAGCGGTCCGCGGACGTGCTCGGCACTAGCGCGCGGATCCTCGGAGAGGCCGTCACCGCGAGCGTGGCCGGGCTGAACCCGGAGGAATTCAGGCGCGCAGTGTCACTCGTCGCGGACGGCGGCCGCCAGGTGCTAGTCACCGGCGGGTGGTTCAGCCAGTTGCTGGCCGGCTACCTCGTCTCGGTACTGCGCGAACTGCGGCCGGGAGTGCGCCTGGTCGGCCCGTCGGTGAGCGACCAGGTCGGCGCGATCGCCGACATCGGCCGGCGGGATACGGTCGTCGCCTTCGACTTCCGCCGCTACGAGCGGGACACGCTGGAGATCGCCCAGGCGGCGCAGGCCGCCAGCGCGCGGATCCTGCTGGTCACCGATCCGTGGCTGTCGCCGGTCGCCGACATAGCCGATGCGGTGCTGACCGCCCAGGTGCTCGGGCCGGCCCCGTTCGAGAGCCTGACCCCGGCCCTCGCCGTCGTCGAGACGCTTATGACGTCTGTGGTCGACGCGCTCGGCGAGGATGGCCGAGCCCGGTTCGAGCGGTTCGACGAGATCGTCGAGCGCTGGGTCCGGCCATGGCCGGACGGCGCGGGAAAGGTCGACAGGGAGACCGCCCGTGAGGTCGCCGCCGACCCGCCGCTGCACGCCCAGTAACTGCCCGCCGGGTGCCTGGCGGTCAGGCGGCGGCCAGGAACCTGGTCACGACGCGCACCGCGAACTCCACGGCGGCGACGGGTACGCGCTCGTTGACGCCGTGGAACATCTCGTAGTAATCGAAGTCAGGCGGCAACCGCAGCGGGGTGAAGCCGTACCCGGCGATGCCGAGCCGGGAAAACTGCTTGGCGTCGGTGCCGCCGCTCATGCAGTACGGCACGACCGTCCCGCCAGGGTCCTCGGCCAGCAGTGCGTCTCTCATCGCCGCCACGACCCGAGCATCGGACGGCGCCTCAAGCGGCACCTCGCGGTGCAGGTACTCCCAGCTCACGTCCGGACCGGTCAGCTCGTCGAGTGCCGCCGCGAACTCGGCCTCGTAGCCGGGCAGCATCCGCCCGTCTACGCAGGCCGTCGCCTCGGCCGGGATCACGTTCACCTTGTAGCCTGCGGCCAGCATGGTCGGGTTGGCGCTATTGCGGATGGTGTTCGCCACCAGCGCGGCCGCCGGGCCGATGCGGCTCAGCGTGCGGGCGATCGCGGCTTCGTCCTCGAGCTCGGCCGGCGCTACCGCAGCGGAGTCGGCGAGCGCCGAGATCGCGGCGCGGACGGTGGGAATGAGCCGCACCGGCCAGCGGTAGTCAGCGATCCTGGCCACCGCGTGCGCGAGCTTGGCGACAGCATTGTCGGGATTGGCCCTCGAGCCGTGGCCGGCCCGGCCGCGGGCGGTTAGCTTCAGCCAGGCCGTGCCCCGCTCGGCGGACGCGACCGGGTACAGGCGCACCTCGTTCCCGGCATGGAACGTGAACGCGCCCGACTCGCCTATTGCCTCCGTGCAGCCGTCGAACAGGACGGCATGGTTTTGCACCAGCCACGCCGCGCCGTAGGCGGCGGTGTCTTCCTCGTCGGCAGTGAACGCGAGCACGACATCACGGCGCGGCCGCAGTCCGGCTCGGGCGAGATGGCGGGCCACCGCGAGCAGCACCGCGTCGGCGTTCTTCATGTCCACCGCGCCGCGGCCGTGCAGCATGCCGTCGGCGATCTCGCCGCTGAACGGGTGCCTGGCCCAGTCCGCCGGCTCGGCCGGCACCACGTCCAGGTGCCCGTGCGCGAGCAGCGCATCCGCCGACGGGTCCTGGCCCGCGACCCTGGCCACCACGTTGGCCCGGCCTGGGGCAGACTCGAGCAGCATCGGCTCCAGGCCGGCCTCGGAGAGCCGCTCGGCCACGTACTCGGCTGCCGGGCGCTCCCGGCAGTCGCCGCCGCCGCGGTTGGTCGTGTCGATCCGGATCAAGTCGGCGGCGAAGGCGACCGCCTCCCGCTCGGCGAGACCGATGCCTTCTGGCCCGAAGGCCGGCGCTGGTTCCCGGTCAGCCAAAGCGCTGCTCGATCGCGACCGAGATCATCGTGGTGACGGTCTTGAAGCAGCGGATCATGTCCCACGCGGTGGCGCCCTGGAAGCTGACCGACCGGTCGCCGGTGCGCGACACGGTCGGGACGATCGCGGCGGCCTGCGCGAGTTGCGCGGCGTCGACCTCGATCTCCACGGTGTAGCCGCCGGCCGGCGGGTCCGCGGGCGGCTGGCGCCCGGCCAGCTTGCCCGCCTGGGCGGCGGCGGCGGTGATGGCGGCGGCGGTTTGTTCCGGCGGCCGGCAAATGGCCGCGTACCGGCTGACGCAGTCCTTGACCGCGACAGTTATCGCCTGCGGCGCGTAGCCGGCCGCATCTGCGCAGGTCCGATCGTCCCCGGTGACCAGTACCACCGGGACGCCGAACTCCGCGGCGACGTGCGCGTTCAGCCGGCCCTCGCTGCCGATCTCGCCGTTAACCCGCACGCTGGTGATCGAGTTGGCCAAATAGGTGTGGGCGAGGACGCCCTCGGCCCCGGCGGGCGCGTGATACCCGAGGAACGCGACGGCCTCCACGGACTGGTCCTGGATGCCCTCGACCATGCTCAGCTCCTTGTGCCGGCCGGTGAGCATCACCGCCCGGTGGTCGAGTTCCTCGAGCAGCAGGTTTCGCATGGTCGAGTGGGCCTCGTTGACGAGCACCTCGTCCGCGCCCGCGTCGAAGAACCCGGCGATCGCGGCGTTCACGTCGGAGGTGAACATCCGCCGGCACCGCTGCCATTGCTCGGTGCCGGGCTCGACATCGCCAGGCCAGGTAACCCCGGTCGCGCCTTCCATGTCCGCGGAGATAAGGAATCTCATGAGGGTAAAGACTGCCTTGTGCCAGTTGGCGGTGTCGAGTCGGGATGGCCGCGACCCTCGCTGAGTGAGCGCCGGCCGCATGCCGGGGCTATCGCAGGACGCCGGCTTGCGCCAGCCTCTCGATCAGGAGGGCCGCTCCGAGCACGATCATCACCACGGCTGAGGTCAGCGTGAGGACTCGGGCAGCGCCGGCGCGATCGCGCAGCAGCCCGCGCGCGAGCATGCCCACGGCCGAGTAGACGACAGCGCAGTCGCTCATATGCAGCACGCCGAGCAGCCCGACCTGAACGGTGATCGGCCAGCCCGCGCCAGGACGCGCGAACTGCGGCAGCAGGGCGAGGTACAGCAGCAGGCCCTTCGGGTTCAGCCCGCTCACGGCCGCGCCCCGCACGGCTGCACGCCAGCGCGACTGGGCGCCACGGGCGGTCGCCGCGCCGGCGGATCCGGGCGGGCCGGCGGATCCGGGCGCGCCGGC
>JASHOL010000438.1 GCA_030041135.1 Streptosporangiaceae bacterium
TGCGTTGGCGTGGTTTGCTGCGCTCGCCTGATCTGCAGTTGCTGCTGATGGACGACGATCGTCAGCTGGTCTACGCGAGCGGTTTGGTGCGCCGCTAAGACCGACGCAACGGCCGCGACAATGGTCGCAACAGAGGCAAGGATTCCGCTAGCCGGCGTAAACCAGCGTCCTAGCCCGCCGCGCTTCTTCTTGCGCCGCATGGTTTCGTTTTCGTGCCCTACGGCACCGCCTCGCCCAGCTGCAGGCGACATCATCTCTCCGCCCCCCCCAAAAGTCACTTCGGGGCGCGCCCAGACCACCTGGACAGCGCCACCGAAGAGAATTCCGTCAATACAATCGGCAGCTGAGCAGCTTCACGTACTCATACGCATACACTGCCGGTCCGGTTCACATGACGACATTGTGCCTTCAGGCCGCAGCCACGACACCTACTCAGTGACGTGACGGGATGGCCGGGCGCGCCCGCGCTCGTCCAGCCGAACGGATTACCGGCTGCCGCTTCGATGCACTAGCGGAGGGAGTGGTTGGATCTCGGGCTCAGGCTTAAAGCCGCCATCACATCTTTGATTCTTCCTTTAGATGGGTGATATCTTCCATCTATGCGCGCTGAGGCGCCCGCTCTCATGCCGATCCTGCGATCCCAGCAGCAGGCCGAGCTCCTGACGCTGCTTCTCTTGCACCCAGCGACTGAGTACAGCCTCACGGAGCTTTCGGAGAAGCTGAACGTTCCCTTGACGACCGTGCAGCGCGAGGTAAATCGCTTCCTGGAGGTCGGCCTGATCACCGAGCGACGGGCGGGCCGGACCAGGGAGGTATCCGCCAACCCGAAGAGCCGGTACGCGCGGCCGCTGACCGAGTTGCTGACCCTGGCATTCGGCCCGCACATCGTGATCGCGGAGGAATTCTCTGACATTCAGGCTACTGGAGTCGCGATCTACGGATCGTGGGCAGCGCGCTATAACGGAGTCCCTGGCCCGGCTCCGGCGGATGTCGATGTCCTCATCGTCGGAGATCCCTCCCGGCCAGATATCTACGATGCGGCGGATCGGGCCGAGCAACGGGTCGGCTTTCCGGTCAACGTAACAGTGTCCAGCCCGGGCCGCTGGGCCGGCGCGTCGGACGCGCTTATTCAGCAGATCCAGTCCGCTCCCCTGATCTGGATCACAGGGCCGCCTGACGGCAGTGAAGCATGACCGGCTGGACGCCCGGCGCCGCAGTCATCGAGCGCCTCCTCGACGAGCGGCGCCTTGAGCGGGTTCAGGGCGCTAACGCCGACGGCTCGCCATGGCTTGAGCGGGCCAGGCGCACGATCACTGCCGCGCGCGCCGTGGAGCAGACAAGCCCGGACAGTGCGTTCGTGCTCGCCTACGACGCGGCCCGACAGGCCTGCACGGCACTGCTGGCTCAGCAAGGCCTACGCCCGACGACATCCGGCGGCCACTACGCAGTCGAGGAGTCCGTCAGAGCACAGTTCGGAGCCGTCCTGCGCCCATTCGGAGCCCTCCGCCGGCGACGCAACGAACTGGAGTACCCGACCGACCCGACCGACGAAGCCAGTGCCGGCGAGGCCGCCGACGGAATCCAGGCCGCCGCGGACCTGATCGAGGCCGCCACGAAGATATTTCCCGGCCTCGGATTCTTCTGAGCGCACGACCCAGCCGGGCCTGGTGCAAGGCGTCGTAGTTCAAGTGATCTAGTGCGGAACCTCATCCACTCGGCTCACGGCGCAGCTCCTGCCACTGCGTTCTGCCGCCCGCCAGGGCTGGGTCTCGCCCAGCGCCGACATACAGCCGGCCGCCAGCGAAACCAGACCCACAGCCCAGGAACGACGCAAGTCAGCGCGCGGCAGGATCCGCGCGCTGCTCAGCAACCCCGGACGGGTTCCGTCCTGACCGGCCATGAAACGGCGGGCAGACGCTCGTGCCACCGGCGACCATTCGACCCTCACGTCTCATTGACGAGCTCGCTCATGGCCTGATCATGGGATACCGCGCCGGGCCGTCCTGCCGCCGCCCACTCCCGGTGTGTGGCGAGCGTCGTCTCGACCTCGGCGGACTCGACGACCTCGGCCGGGGCCAGACGCTCGACGGCTTGAAGCCGTCGGAGGTCGGCCAGCGGCACGAGTGCCACATCCTGGTCGCCGAGATGAATGACCTGGTACGCCTGACCAGGATCTGGTGTCGAGGGCTGCGCGGTCACGGCAGTCACGATATCGCCCTTCACGGCCGAAAATCCGTCAGCCGCGCGGCAGCCGGGCAGCGTACCGTCGCGCGCTCGGGCAGCCTCACGGCCGGGATCGCAGCACGGCGACCTCGGGGAACTTCTCTGGCGAGCCGTAGCCGTGCTCGGCCAGCCAGCGGACGCTAGTGAGGCATCGCCATGACCACCATGCGCGGATGAGGTCGCGGTCAAGGTCGGTGCCGTAGCCGGCGAGGACGTCGCCGAGGTGTTCCTCGTGTCCAAGCGTGAGGATGGCGATGTCGAACAGCGCGTCGCCCTGGGATGCCTCGGACCAGTCGATGACCCCGGTGACCTCGTCACCGTCGACGAAGACGTGGTCGACCTGCAGGTCGCCGTGGATGAACGCCGGTGTCCACGGCCGAAGCGCAGTCTCGGCGAGCTGGCGGTTGCGTGTGACCAGGTCGGCGGGCAGGACGTCGCTGGCGACGAGCCAGTCGCATTCAGTCTGCAGGCGGGATGCGAGTTCGTCGAGGCTGCGGCCGGGCCATGGTGGCAGCGGCGCGTCGTGCACCGTGCGGACGGCGGCACCCGCAGCGGCCCACGCGGCCGGGGATGCCGTCGATGGCTCGCCGAGGTGGCCGAGTGCCGTTCCCGGGACGGCGGCCAGCGCGAGAACGGGCGGCTTGCGCCACAGGATCTCCGGGGTCGGGACCGGCGCGAGGGCCATCGCCTC
>JASHOL010000439.1 GCA_030041135.1 Streptosporangiaceae bacterium
GCCCGGCGCGCGAGTTCGGCCACGAGCCGGTCCCGGCGCCTGCGGTACCCGAGCCGGGCCCGGCGCACCTGGCGGTCATACCCGCCGGATCCGATGAACTCGGCCAGCGTGAGCTGGTCGAGGCTGCTGCTGAGCCGGCCGGCCGCGCGCTTGGCCGCGACGACGTCCCCGACCAGGTCGCCGGGGAGCACGAGCCAGCCCAGCCGCAGGCCAGGTGCCAGGCTTTTGCTGGCCGTACCGGCGTAGGCGACATGCTCGGGCGCCAGCGACTGGAGGGCGCCGACGGCCTGCCGGTCGTAGCGGAACTCGCCGTCGTAGTCATCTTCGATGACCAGCCCGCCGGTTCCGGCGGCCCAGTCGACCGCCTCGCGGCGGCGCCGCGGCTCGAGCGCGACGCCAAGCGGGAACTGGTGGGCCGGCGTCAGGGCTGCCGCGCCCTCATCGGCGAGGTCACTGGTGACGGCGCCGCCGACGTCGACCGCAAGAGGAGACAGCGCCAGCCCGCCGGCGGTGATGATCCGCCAGTGTGCGGGCAGGCCGAAGCCCTCGACGGCCAGGCGGCCGGCCCCGTTGGCCCGCAGCACCTGGCAGAGCAATTCCAGTGCCTGCGCATACCCGGCGCACACCACCACCCGCTCCGGCGTGACCGCGACACCGCGGGCCCTGGCCAGGTACCCGGCCAGAGCCTCGCGCAGCGGCTGCAAGCCGCGCGGATCGGAGTAGCTCAGCATGGCCGCGGGCGCGGTCGCCAGCGCCCGGCGGGCCCCGGCCAGCCAGGCGGCCCGCGGAAAGGCGGACACGTCGGGAACGCCAGGCCGCAGGTCGTAGCGAACCGCAGGACCCGCGGCGGCGAGCCGTGCAGGCGGCACGGCCGAGGGCGGCCCCGTCCGCTCGGCCACCCACGTCCCTGAGCCGTGGCTGGCCGCGAGCCAGCCCTCGGCGACGAGCTGCCCGTAGGCGTCGACAACCGTGTTCCGTGCGATGCCGAGATCCCTGGCGAGCGCGCGCGACGATGGCAGCGCCGTCCCGGCCGCCAGCCGGCCACTCCGCACCGCCTCCCGCAGCGCTTCCTCCAGGCCTCTCCGAACGCCGGCGCCTGACACCTCAAGGTGCAGATCGAGACCGGCCGAAGTGGCCCAAGTTCTCTTCATGGAATTGGATCCTAACTCTGAGCCTCTTTGTCTCTAGCATCGAAGTACCGACATCAACCGGGAGGTACTTCCGATGACGATTGACCAGGCCGCACGTGAGATCCCGGTCCGGCTGGACTTCGACGCCCACGCGCCGCACTTCTCGCGGGCGATGAGCCACCTCGATCAGGCCGCAACCAGGGAACTTGACCAGGCGGGGATCGACAACCTGCTGCGTGAGCTGATCCGCATCAGGGCGTCGCAGCTCAACCGGTGCGCCTACTGCGTCGACATGCACACCAAGGACGCGCGGGCCGCCGGCGAGACCGAGCAGCGCCTGTACGCGCTGGCCGCCTGGCCGGAGACGCCGTTCTTTACCGACCGCGAGCGGGCGGCGCTCGCGCTGACCGAGTCGATCACGCTGGCCGCGCAGACGCACGTCCCCGACGAGGACTTCGCGCAGGCCGCGAAGGAGTTCACCGAGGCCGAGCTCGGCGCGCTTGTCAGCCTGATCGTGACTATCAACGCCTGGAACGCGATCGGCGTCAGCACCCGCGCCTGGCAGCCAGGCTCTTACCAGTCATGACCAGCGCAGCGGCAGCGCCTCGACGCCGTAGATGCCCTCGACCCCGCCGAGGACCGCGGGGCCGTCGGCGGCCAGGCCCGGCATCCGCGGCGCGAGGAAGGCCAGCGCCTCTTGCAGCTCAGCCCTGGCCAGGTTGGCGCCGAGGCAGAAGTGCGGGCCCGCGCCGAAGGTCAGCAGCCGGTCGTCGCGCTCGGCGGTGATATCGAACTCCTCGCCACCGTCCACCTCCCGGTTGGCGCGCTCGGCGCACACCGCGACGATCGTGCCCGCCGGGAACTCGACGTCGCGGTAGGAAACCGGCCGCACGCAGATGCGGGCGGTGAGCGGCGTGATCGGCTCGACCCGCAGCACCTCATCGACCGCGTGGCCGACCAGCTCGGGCCGTTCCCGCAAGACCTCCCACTGACCAGGACTCCCGGCGAACAGCCGCATGGCGTGGGACAGCTGAGCCTGGGTCGTGTCGATTCCGCCGGCGATGACGTTGAGCACGAGGTTGACGCACTCGGCATGCGACAGCCGGTCACCGGCCTCCTCGGCAGTCAGCAGCGCGGTCAGCAGGTCATCACCCGGTTCTTCCCTGCGCTGGGTCAGCAGTTCCTCGACATAGCCGTAGACCTCGGCGACCGCTCGTTCCATTTCGGGGATCTGGGTGGCGAGGGCGCGGATGTCGAACTGGCGCTGCACCAGACTGGACCATTCGTGCAGCCGGGGGGCGTCGGCCAGCGGAGCGCCAAGCACCGTCGCGATGGTGAGCGCGGGGTAGGGCTTGGCGATCGCGGCGACGAAGTCGCACCGGCACTCGGCCCGTACGCTGTCCCACAGCTGGCCCAGGAACTCACGCATCGCCGGCCGCCAGCGCTCCGCCGCCCGCGGCGTGAAGGCCGGGCCGACCAGCGCGCGCAGCCGGCGGTGCTGCTCGCCCTGCTGGTTGAGGATGTTGGCATCGATCTGCTCCCGGAGCCGCCCGCCGCTGACACCAAAGAGGTCGGCAATCTCCCGGCCGGGGAACGAGGTGTCGCGGGAGCGCAGGAAGAACTCGGCCGAGTCGCGGTCCAGGACGAGGTAAGCGAGCGGCGACCGGGCCAGCCAGCTCCGCTCCCCTTCCGATGCCAGCTGGGCAAGCCTGAGGTGGTAGTTGTCGCCGGCCAGCTCGGTGCCTGAAATGTCGATCTCGGCCAGCTTCAGATCGGTTACGACGGCCATGCACCCAACAGTGTCCTGGCCTGGCCGCTGCGCGCAACTGGCGACGTCCTACTGGGCTTCCTTTGCCTACTCCGCCTCGCGCTCCGAGCTGGTCAGCAGCTCGTTCAGCGACTTGGCCAGGAGGTGCAGCTCCTCCAGGTGCGCAGGCGTCAGCGCCGCCAGGCGCCGGTCGCCGAGCGCCGTCAGCTTCACGCGCACGACCCGGCCGTCGCTGGCATCGCTGACCCGGCGCACGAGCCCGGCCGCGACCGCGCGGTCCACAAGCTCGACGGTGCTGTGATGGCGCTGCAGGAGGTAGCCAGACAGGTCGCCGACCGTCGGCGGCTGATCGCCGGGGTGGCCCTTGATGGCCACCAGCAACTGGTGCTGGACGTGCGTAAGGCCAGCGGCGTTGGCCTGGTCCTCGCTCCAGCGCTGGAACTTCCGCAAGCTGGTGCGAAACGCCAGCAGATGCTCAAAATCCTCATGGGTCAGCGGTCGCACGCTCCTCCTCCCGCCTCTACTTCACCAGCCGGAAGCGGACCGGGCAACTCTCGCCGATCCAGTCGCGGGCCCGAGCCTCCCTCCGGGGGCGCACCGGCCGACGGCACGCCAGGGCGGCACTCCGGCCTATCGCGCCCAGGTAGTGAACACGCGCCGCGATATCACGCCGTGACCGCATTCGCGGCCGTTCCAGAGCGTGATGTGCTGGCCCGGCCCGAGGAACGCGGTCGCCTCATCGTCCAGCACGTCGAGCGTGGCGAAAACACCATCATCGCCTGGGTACAGCGGCTCGTGATCGTCCCGGTAGATCGAGGCAGAGAAATACCTGCGGACGGCTGGCTCGTCGAGGCGACTGCACCGGACCATCAGGTCGTGCGACCCGCAGGCGTAGATCCTGCTCTGCTCGCCTTGCGCCGTGGGATCCAGGCTGAGGAATGCAAGGAACATATAGTGACTCACGGCATCCTCCCTCTCCCACGGTAACGCTGCCGCAGTTCCGGATGCCCGCCGTCCTAGCCGACCCCGGCCAGGCCGCCGTGGTGGATCCGCGACGCCTATCGCACGACGGCGGGCCGCGGCGAGGACCGATCCGCGCAGGTCGCTAAAACGTCAGACCCTCTCCCGGCCGGCGGCCGGGAGGCTTGCCACCGGGCCGCTTACCGCCGGGCCGCTCACCGCCGGGCCGCTCACCGCCGGGCCGCTTACCGCCGGGCCGGCCCATGGTGGCGCGCTCGGATCGGCTCCCACGTTGGCCGCCAGCCTTCCGAGCAGGGACTCGAACTCGGTGATTTCCTCGTCGGACAGCCCGCGCCGGAGCTGGCGATCGAATGCCATCGCGACGGTGCGCAGGCGCGCGAAGGCGGCCTCGCCGTTCGGTGTGAGCTCGACCACCTGGACTCGGCGATTGGCCGGGTCCCGGCGGCGCGAGATCAGCCCGCTGGACTCCATCCCGGCTAGGTGATGGGTCAGCGTCGCCTCCCTGATGCCGACCGCGTCCGCCAGATCCCGCTGGCTGGCCAGGTTCCGCGTCTTGAGGCTGAGAATGACCACCCACGTCGGCAGCGATCCGCCCGCCTCGGCCAGCGCATCATCGAAGGCGCGCCCGACGGCCCTGGCCGCCTGGGTCAGCTGCAGTCCGATGGGTATCCGGGCTGGTCGCATGGCGCGGAGCGTACCATATTTCATCGATATCTAATTATTCGAGGCCTAATAATCGAGGTAGCCTGGCCCACGGCGACGCCGACCCCGCGCGCCTCGCCGGCCGCTCCAGCCCGCTGACCACGCAGCTACCCAGCCCGCTGACCACGCCGCTCCAGCCCGCTGACCACGCCGCTACCCAGCCAGCCCTCAGTCTCGGGGACGGCGCCCTTCCGGCGGCAAATGAAATGCGCCATTTACCCAATGTGTACCGGTCACACTGTGTCATTTCACCGACTCCGTCCCGGCAAATACGGACAGAAAGGGCGAGAATCGGGACCGAATCGGTGAAACGTCGGCCGAAGACGCCCAGCCAGCCGCCCAAATCGGGTATATCCGGACAGTCATCGCCGCGCGAGTCAGCCTGCCAAGTTCATCACGCTGCCAAGCGCCACGGCCGGATAAGGTCTGACATATGCCCCGCGACCTGCCCGAAGTAACCATCCTCGGCGCCGGCGTGGTCGGCCTGACCACCGCCGTCCGCCTGGCCGAGTCTGGCGTGACGGTCGCCGTGCACGCGGCCGAGCCCCCGCTGCAGACGACCTCGCTGGCGGCCGGCGCCGTCTGGGGCCCCCACCTCGTCGGCCCGCATGACCGGGTGGAGCACTGGGCCGCCCAAACGCTCTCGACCCTGCACGAGCTCATCGCCGCCGGACACCCGTTCGTCCGGCTGGTGGACGGTGTCGCCTTTTCCAGGCTGGCCGAGACCGCGCCACCGGAGTTCGCCGCGGGCGCATCCAACCTGAGCGCGTGCCCGGCCGAAGAACTCCCGGACGGCTACCTGACCGGGTGGCGGCTCACCGCGCCGCTGGTGACGATGCCTCAGTACCTGAGCTGGCTGCACGAGCGCTACCGGAGCGCGGGGGGACGGGCCATCAGGCTGATCAGGTATCCGACGCTAGCCGACGCTAGCCGCGCAGCGGCGACCCGCGTGATGGTCAACTGCACCGGCTGCGGCGCGAACGAACTGGTGCCAGACCCGGAGGTCACTCCCGTCCGCGGGCAGGCCGTCGTGGTCGCGAACCCGGGCATCACCAGGTTCTTCGTGGGATTCGGCCCCGGCGGCGACCTCACCTACTGCTTCCCGCACGGCGACCGCGTCGTCCTCGGCGGGACGGAGCAGCCCGGCGACTGGAACCGCGAGCCCGACCCTCGGCTCGCCAAGCAGATCATCGCCAACTGCAGCGTGATCGAGCCGGCCCTGGAGGGAGCAGCCGTTCTCGAGCACAGGGTGGGATTGCGCCCGGTGCGCCCGCAGGTCCGCCTCGAGGCGGTGCGGGCACCCGATGGCGTGACGGTCGTGCACAACTACGGACACGGCGGCGCGGGCGTGACGCTCTCATGGGGCTGCGCTACCGAGGCCGCCGAACTCGTGCAGGCCGCGCTGCGCTGACCGGCCCGCAGCACTGACCGGCCCGCAGCACTGACTAGCCCGCCGCACTGACCGGCAGGGTCAGAAACCCGGAAAGATCTCGCGCAGCTTCTCCAGGACAGCCGGATCGCCCGATACGTCCGCCGGGGTATGCGCCGGATCGAGCCGGCCGTAGGCCAGCCGCACGAGCGACTCGGCCGGCATCCGCACCTGCGGCACTGCGCCGTCGTCGCCTGACCAGTCCGCCATGCTGACCGACTCCCCGCTCGAGAGCAGGTAATCGCGGTCCGGGCTGAACGTAGTGATGCGGACGGCGAACGGCTCGGCCAGCGCCTTGCCGAGCCGCGGAGCCAGGAACCCGGGAACATTGTCGACGAGCAGTGCGGCCGCGTCAGCGGAAACGGTCGCGGCCGGATCGCGGTAGACCGCCACATCCCAGGTGTGCAGCGCGTGCTCACCAAGGCGCAGCCGGACGATGCCGACCGCGTCGAGGCTTCTGCCGAAGAACTCCATCTTCATGCTGGCCAGCTGATCGTCGCTGAGCTGCTCGAGCGCCGTGATGTACTGCTCGTTGACCGCGAGCGCGTCGGCGGCCTGGTCATCCGGGTTCTTGGCGTTCCACTTATCCCAGATCGGCCCGCGTGCCTCGCGGCTGAGCGGCTCGCCCTCGCCAAGCGCAGCTGGCAGCCCGATGAGGGCCGTCTCGGCGCCGCTGCCGAGATGCGACAGCACTTGCGCCACCGACCAGTCGGTGCAGTAGCTCTGCGCGCGCAGCTGCTCCGGCGTCAGCGCCGCGACCAACCCCGACAGCCGCTGCTGCGACCGGCGCAGCGTCGCGATCCAGACGCGCGGATCCGATTCCATGGAGAATCCACCTCTTTCGCCGAGCGCGGGCGCGCTCAGCCTAACCGCCGCCCCCCGGTAGCACGTTGGCCAGATTAGGGTGAGCCAAGTGAAACTCGGATTCGGTGCGCCGGTCTCCGGCGCGTGGGCGACACCAGAGAATCTCGCCTCGTTTGCCCGTGGCGCGCAGGACGCGGGCTACCACAGCCTGTGGTCGTTTCAGCGGCTCCTGGTACCGGCGGGCTCGCGCATGGAGCCGGTCTACCACAGCGTGCTCGACCCCATGGCCGCGCTCGCGTTCGCTGCCGCCGTGACCAGCCGGATCAGGCTCGGTGTCGCGGTCATCAACATGCCGTTCGTCTCGCCCGGCTACCTGGCCAAGCAGGCCGCGACGCTGGACGTGCTCTCGGCCGGGCGGCACGAGCTGGGCCTTGGCATCGGGTGGATGCCCGAGGAGTTCGCGCTGACCGGCGCGGATATGGCCAGGCGCGGTGCCCGGGCGGCCGAGTACGTGCAGGCGCTCCGCGCGCTGTGGGCCGGCGGGGTCGGCGGGACCGGCGGGGACAGCGAGTTCGACGGCGAGTTCTACCGGGTACCCGCCGGTATCCAGGCACCGCCGCCGGTGCAGGCGGGCGGACCGCCGGTGCTGCTGGGCGGGATGGCCAGACCGGCGCTGGAACGAATCGGCCGGATCGCCGACGGCTGGATCACCTCGAGCCGGACGGACCTGTCGCGCATAGGTGAGCTGATTGCCGTGGTCCGCGATTCGGCCGCTGCCTGCGGGCGGGATCCCGACCTCGTCCGGATCGTGTGCCGCGGGGTAGTGCGGGCGGGCGAGGCGATGGCCGGTCCCGATGGACAGCGGACGCGGCTGTCGGGCAGCTTCGACCAGATCAGGGCGGACACGGCGTGGCTCGCGGAGCAGGGAGTTACCGAGGTCTTTTATGACCTCAATTGGGATCCCCGTATTGGCGCTCCCGACGCCGACCCGGTGGTCGCGCAAGCCCGTGCGACCGAGATCATGGAGGCGCTCGCGCCCAGCCCGTACTAGCCGGCAGCGGTGCCCAAACCGTGATCAGCGGCGGCGCAGCGCCGGATTCGCCAGCGCCGGCGGCTCGTAGCCGCGGTCGGCCGGGTTGAGGTTGGTGCCGGGCGGCACGATCTCATCGATCTTGTCGAGCAGTTCGGCCGGCAGCTTCTCCTCGGCCGCGCCGAGGTGGCTCTCCAGGTGCTCCATCGTCCGCGGCCCGATGATCGCCGACGTGACGGCCGGATGGCTAAGCACGAAGGCCAGGGCCAAGTGGATCAGCGACATGCCGACCTCGGCGGCCAGGTTGGCGAGCCGGTCGGCCGCATCGAGCTTCAGGCGGTTGCCCGGCAGGCTCAAGTCGAACCGGTGCGGCAGCCGCTGGGCCCGCCGGCTGGCCGGCAGCTCGGCGTCCGAGCGGTAGCCGCCGGACAGCCACCCGCTGGCGAGCGGCCCCCAACTGATGACGCCCATCTCGTAACGCTGGCAGGCGGGCAGCACGTCGGCCTCGACCCCGCGAACCAGGATCGAGTACGGCGGCTGCTCGCAGACGAAACGCTCCCGGCCGCGGCGCTGCGCCGTCCACTGCGCCTCGACGATCTGGTCGGCCGGGAACGTGGAGCTGCCAGCGTAGAGGATCTTCCCGGCCCTGATCAGGTCGGTCAGCGCGGCCAGCGTCTCGTCGATGCCGGTGTCCGGGTCAGGGCGATGTATCTGGTACAGGTCGATGTAGTCGGTGCCGAGCCGGCGCAGGCTGTTCTCGCACTCCCTGACCAGCCATCGGCGTGAGTTGCCGCGCTGGTTGGCGTCCTCGCCCATCGGTCCGTGTGCCTTGGTGGCCAGCACGACATGCTCGCGCCGGCCGCCGGACAGCGCCTTGCCGACGATCAGCTCGGACTCTCCCGAGGAGTAGACGTCGGCCGTATCGATGAAGTTGATGCCCCCCTCAAGCGCCCGGTGGACCATGCGGATGGATTCCTCGTGATCCGGATTGCCCCACGAGCCGAACATCATCGCGCCGAGGCAGAGCGGGCTGACGCGGACACCAGTTGAGCCGAGCAGTCGCATGGAACCTCACCCTACTGTCCGCCCTCGCGGCGCAGATGGCCAACGCTGTCCCGGCGATCACGCGCCAGCAGTTCTGAGGCGTGTTCTGGGTCCGCACGCCGAGCGCCATCGGGTCCTATATGGCGTGCACCGCTGCGAGCGTTCCGGCTATCCTGGCCCGCATGAGCAACGACGCTGACCGCACGAGCAAGCCGGTCCTGGACGGGCTGGAGGACAAGTGGACGCAGCGGTGGGCCGAAGCTCGTGTAGTACAAGTTTGACCGTTCCAAGAGCCGCGATGACGTCTACGCCATCGACACTCCCCCGCTGACGGCCAGCGGGTCCCTGCACCTAGGGCACGCGTTCTCCTACACTCACACCGACGTGATCGCCCGCTTTCAGCGCATGCGCGGCAAAGACGTGTTCTACCCGGTCGGCTGGGATGACAACGGCCTGGCCACCGAGCGGCGGGTGCAGAACTACTACGGCGTGCGCTGCGACCCGTCGCTGCCCTACCAGCCCGGTCTCGCGCCGCCCGCGCGCGGCGGCGAGCGCGACCTCTCGCCCGCCGACCAGGTCCCGGTGTCACGGCGCAACTTCGTGGAGTTGTGCCGCCAGCTCACCGCGCTGGACGAGCGGGCCTACGCGCAGGCCTGGCAGCGGCTCGGCCTGTCGATGGACTGGGAGATCAGCTACCGCACCATCGACGAGCGGGTGCAGAAGGTCTCCCAGATCGCGTTCTTGCGCAACCTGGCCAGGGGCGAGGCGTATCAGGCCGAGGCCCCGGCGCTGTGGGACGTGACCTTCGGCTCGGCCGTGGCGCAGGCCGAGATCGAGGACCGTGAAGTGCCGGGCACCTTCATCACGATCGCGTTCGGCCTGGAGTCGCCCATGAGGGGAACGAAGTCCGCCCCGGCCGGTGCCGGCACCCCAGGCGCGCGGTCGTCGGTGACAATCGCCACGACCAGGCCAGAACTGCTGCCGGCCTGCGTGGCGCTGGTCGCCCATCCCGATGACGTGCGCTACCGTGACCTGTTCGGGTCGAGGGCGATCACGCCCGTGTTCGGCGTGCCGGTGCCGATCCTCGCCCACCGGCTGGCCGAGCCGGACAAGGGCACGGGGCTGGTCATGGTCTGCACGTTCGGCGACATGACCGACGTGGCCTGGTGGCGGGACCTGCAGCTGGAAACCCGCCCGGTGATCGGGAAGGACGGCCGGCTGCTCACGGCAGCGCCGCCTGGGATTACCAGCGAGGCGGGCCTGCGCGCGTACTCGCAGCTGGCCGGGCAGACCGCGAAGTCGGCCCGCCAGCGGGTGACAGGCCTGCTGCACGAGGCCGACGCGATCCACGGCGAGCCCGAGCCGATCAGGCACGCGGTGAAGTTCTACGAGTACGGCCAGGTGCCGCTGGAGATCATTACCACTCGCCAGTGGTACATCACGAACGGCAGCCGCTTGCCCGAACTCCGGGACACCCTGCTCGCCCGCGGCCGCGAGCTGCGCTGGCATCCGGAGCACATGCGGAGCAGGTACGAGCACTGGATCGAGGGCCTGACCGGCGACTGGCTGGTCAGCCGCCAGCGCTATAACGGCGTGCCGATCCCCGTGTGGTACCGGCTGGACTCGAGCGGCGAGCCGATCAGGGACAAGCCCATCGTGCCGGCGGAATCGGAGCTGCCGATCGACCCGGCCAGTGCCACCCCGGCGGGCTTCCAGCCGGAGCAGCGGGGCGTGCCGGGCGGCTTCGCCGCCGACCCCGACGTGATGGACACGTGGGCCACGTCGTCCCTGACTCCGCAGATCGCGTCGGGCTGGCCGGATGACCGCGACCTGCCAGGCCGGGTGCTTCAGATGGACCTGCGACCGCAGGCGCACGAGATCATCAGGACCTGGCTGTTCTATACCGTGCTGCGGTCGCAGCTCGAGTTCGGCGCGCTGCCATGGCGGCACGCCGCGATCTCCGGCTGGATTCTCGATCCGGACCGGAAGAAGATGTCCAAGTCCAAGGGCAACGCCGTGACCCCCATGGACCTGCTCCGTGAGCACGGCACGGATGCGGTGAGGTACTGGTCGGCCAGCGCCCGGCTCGGCGTGGACACCGCGTTCGACGTGGGCCAGCTGAAGATCGGCCGCCGTCTGGCCATCAAGGTCCTCAACGCGACGCGGTTCGTGCTCGGCATCGGCCAGGAACCGGCCGCGGCCATCACCGAGCCCATCGACCAGGCGCTGGCGCGCCGGCTGGCCGCGCTCACACGACGGTGCACCGTGGCGCTGGAGGACTACGACCACGCGACCGCGCTTGACCACGCCGAGCGATTCTTCTGGTTCTTCTGCGACGACTACCTGGAACTAGTCAAGCCGCGCGCCTACGGCGAGTACGGGGCGCAGGCAGCCGGCTCGGCGGTGGCGACCCTCAGGCTCGGGCTCTCGGTCACGCTGCGGCTGCTCGCCCCGTTCCTGCCGTTCGCGACCGAGGAGGCCTGGTCGTGGTGGCAGGAGGGATCGATCCACCGGGCTCCCTGGCCGGATGCGGACGGACTCGCCCCGCTGGCCGGAACCGGCGATGAGAGCGTGCTCATCGCCGCAACGGCTGCCATCGCGGCGATCAGGAAGGCGAAGTCGCAGGCCAAGGTCGGGATGAAGCAGCCCGTGGTTCGCCTGGTCGTCACGGGCGACGCTGATGACCTCGATGCGTTCACGGCCGCCAGCGACGACATCCGCGCCGCCGGACGGGTGATCGAGGTGGAGCTGCGGGCTGCGGCGGAGGCGGAGCCACTGCACGAGGTCGTGCTGTAGCTCCGCCCTCTCCTCGTCGGCCAGCGCCATGACCGCGCCCCGCGCTTCCGACGGCCACGGCCGCAAGGTGAGACGCACCGGAATGCCGGAATCGTCGGCGCTCGGCGGAGACTGGTCCGCCCTTGGTGGGTTCACCAGCGACAGCCTTGGGCGGTCTACTGCCGTTCGGCGGCGTCCGGAACGACACCGGAAGCGTCAGAGCTGCCGCTAGTGCGACAGCAAGTTGCCCTGAGATGTCGTTTGACTCGGCGCGTTGCGACAGCGAAGTGCCCAACGCTGTCGCTGGGCGCAGGCGACGCCCGGGTGCGAGGACGTGGCGCATGGGATGAACACCACGTGCGCGGTACGGCCAGTCATCGGCGACGGGTCGCTGATTATTCTGCGTAGTTAGACGATTGCATTTCAACGAGCTGAGACGGGTAGGCCAAAGCCCGGCCGACGCGGCT
>JASHOL010000440.1 GCA_030041135.1 Streptosporangiaceae bacterium
GCCCCCGCAGCCCGCGGGGCCGGCCCGGCGCGGGCCGCGCTGGCGCCCCGCGCACCCGGGTCACTGCCGTATCCCGACCTGGCGGCGGGGACGGACACGATTCCCGAGGTCGAGCACATCGTCGTGCTGATGATGGAGAACCACTCCTACGACAATCACCTCGGGATGCTCGGCCGAGCTGGCGCAGATGGTTTCACGTTGGGTGCCGATGGCAAGCCCGCGGCGAGTAACCCGTATGCCGACGGCAAGACCCAGCACGCGTTCCGGATGCCGACCACCTGCCAGCTCTCGGGCAAGCCCAGCCAGACGTGGGTCGCCAGCCACACCCAGGTGGCGGACGGGCGCATGAACGGGTTCGTCGAGTCAGCCAGCGGGCCGGTCGCGATGGGCTACTGGGAGAAGGCCGACCTGCCGTTCTACTACTCGATGGCGTCGGCGTTCCCGATCGGCGACCGGTACCACTGCTCTGTGCTCGGCCAGACGTTCCCGAACCGGCGCTACCTACTCGCGGCGACGTCGCTCGGCATGATCAACGACGGCGTGCCTGACCCATTCGATTACCCGGCGAACGGGACCATCTTCGAGCACTTGCACAGGGCCGGCGTGTCGTTCGCTGACTACTACTCGCTGCTTGACTCGTTCCTGCCGACGGCGACGATGGGCCTGTTCCCTGAGGACCTGATCAAGTACGGCGACCACCTGCACCTGATCGACGACTTCTTCGATGCGGCCAAGAAGGGGACGCTGCCAGGGTTCAGCCTGGTCGAGCCGGACTACAGCAAGTCCTCGGAGGAAGACCCCCAGAACATCGTCTACGGCGAGCAGTTCGCGGCACAGGTCATCGACGCCGTGATGACCGGGCCCGGCTGGAAGAACACCGTGCTGGTCTGGACCTTCGACGAGCACGGCGGCTACTTCGATCACGTCGTCCCGCCCGCGGCCATCGCGCCTGACGACATCCCGCCGAACGGCAGTCCCGCATACACCGGGTTCAAGCAGTACGGAATCCGGGTGCCGTGCGCGATCATCTCGCCCTGGGCACGGGCGAACTACGTGTCGCACCAGGTCATGGACCACACGAGCATCTGCGCGCTGGTCGAGGCCAAGTGGAACTTGCCGGCGATGACCCACCGCGACGCCAACGCCCACAACATGCTGGACATGCTCAACTTCAAGGAGGCTGCGTTCGCGACGCCGCCGAAGCTGGCCAAGCCGCTGATCGACACCGATCCGAGCGCGCTCGCGTGCAACACCAAGGGGCCGGGGACCATCCCGCCGAAGGGGTCGGTCACGTAGCCCGTTCAAGCGGCCGCTCCGTGCGGTCCTGATGCAGGGCGACCGCCACTATCACCAGCGCGATCCCGGCCAGGTCGCGCATCGTCGGGACCTGGCGCAGCACGACCAGGCCGATCACGGTCGCCGCCGCCGGCAGCAGAGCCAGCATCAGCGCGAAGGTAGACCGGCTGAGGCGGGCCATCGCGAGCTGGTCGGTGACGTAGGGGATGACCGACGAGCAGACTCCGACGCCAGCTCCCCAGGCCAGCCAGGCCGGATGGGTGAACGCGGCGGCGGCGGGACCGATGCCGATCGGCGTCGCGACCACGCACGCGATCAGCATCGCCAGGCCCAGCTGGTCGATCCCGCTCATCGCCGATGTCCCGCGGACCGGGCGGTTCGCGATCCGGTGGCCGAGTATCACGTAGAGCATGAACCCGGCGCAGTTGCCGAAGGCGAAGACGAACCCGAGCGGCTGGCTGACCAGCCGGACGCTGGTGAGCACGAAGACGCCTGCGATTGCCAGTGCGAGCGCGATCAGGTTCCTGCGCGTGCGCGCGCCCGCGGCTGCCAGCACGACGGTGCCCAGGAACTCGATAGCGCCGACGGTGGCCAGCGGAAGCCGGTCGATGGCCAGGTAGAACAGCGAGTTCATGGCCGCCAGCACGGCGCCGAGCAGCAGGAAGACCCGGCGCTGGGACGCATCCGCCCTGGCCAGCAGCCGCCACGGCCGCCGCCAGATGGCGAACGTCAGCGCGGCGGCGGCGATCCTGAGCCAGGCCACGCCGAGGACCGCCACATGCGCGAACAGCAGCACCGCCAGGGACGGCCCCAGATAGTGGAACACCGCGCTGGTCAGGAAGAATGAGGCAGGCGGCAGCCGACTCACTGTCCCGGCGATGCGGTCGGTCGTCGCAGGTTGCTGCACTGGCGTGCGGGGCAACGATTCCGCTCTGGCCACGTCTTTATTGTCGAAGCCGGATCCGCCCCGGTAAATGGCACAACTAAGGCATGCCTCGCTGTCTACCTTCGAAACGAACTCAGTATCGTGTCATTGCCTTTAGCTGGCGGGGGACCCCTCGTTCCCCGCCTGGTAGTCACTAGCCTGGTCTCGCTCAGCGTGGCGGCGACGTGGTGAGGGGAGAAACGCGGTGGAGATGTTCTCGGCGCCCGTAGTGACGCCCGACGATCACGTGCTCGGCCCGGCCGACGCGCCCGTGACGGTGGTGGAGTACGGCGACTACGAGTGCCCGTTCTGCCGGGGAGCGTTCCGTGATGTGCACCGGCTGCTCGACCGCTATCCGGGCAAGATCCGGTTCGTGTTCCGCAACTTTCCCATCGCCCAGGTCCACCCGCACGCCGAGTTGGCCGCCGAGGCGGCTGAGGCCGCGGCCGCGCAGGGGAGGTTCTGGGACATGTACGAGCTGCTGCTCCAGGACACGTCAGAACTCGACTTCGATTCCCTGCTTGGCTACGCCGACCGGCTGGGGCTGGACGTGGCCCGGTTCCGCAACGAGGTCGTCGGCAACGTCTACGCCGAGCGGATCTCGGGCGACATCGACGAGGGCATCAGGAACGGGGTGAACCAGACCCCGAAGTTCTACGTGAACGGCCGGCGCATCGACGGCAAGTTCCCGATGGAGGGCCTGGTCGACGCCGTACACGACGCGGTCGAGGCCGCATCGCCCGGCTGAACCGCCGGCCGGGCGATGCGGTCCGCGAGTCGGCCGGTCAGCCGGCCGCGATCGGATCGGTGGCGAGGCTCTCGTCGCCCTCGAGCAGGGCCGGCGCCCGGCGCAGCGCAGCCGGCCGCACCGCTCCGAGCACTAGCGCGTAGGCGACGCCGAGGGCGATCAGGCCGAGCGTCAGCCACGGCAGGATGTTGTAAGGGCTCGGCTGACCCGGCCGCAGGTCACCCCACACCGGCACGGCCAGTACCGCCACGCCGATGACTGGTACCACGACCCAGAGCCAGACGTTCTTGTGGATGCCGCGGGCCCGGAACTTGGCCCACTCCACGACCAGCGCCGCGTTGGCCATCAGGTACATGATGATCAGTCCGAGGATGCCGTAGGTACCGAGGAAACCTGAGGCCGAAACCGGACTGGTGACGGCGGTGGCGATGACGCCGATCGCGATGCTGGGCGCGACGAACGCGATGGCGGCGACGGCGGGTGTCTTAAACCGGACGTTGATCGCCGCGAGCACGCTGCTCCACAGGCCGCCGCGGGCGCCGGCGTAGATGACCCGCGAGGTTTGCGTGTTGGCCGCGACGTACGAGCTGGTCACGCTGGACAGGAAGATCCAGGTGATCAGCGGGGCGACGAACGGTATGAACGCCTTGGCCGCGGCGTGGAACGGGTTGGGATTGACGGCCAGCGCCCCGGCGTGGCTGGTGCCGAACGCGGTCACCAGCGCGTACGAGCCGAGTACGTAGATGATGCCGCTGATCACGACGGCGCCCACGACCGCCAGCGGAACGGTGCGGCGCGGATTCCTGGTTTCCTCCGCCAGTGGCGCGGCCGCCTCGAACCCGCCGAACGCGAGCACGGCCAGGCTGAACGCCAGCAGCACGTCGGTGGAGTGGCCGCTCGGCCAGGCGAACGGAGTGGTCGACAGGCCGCTGGCGCCGCCGCGAGCGAGGATGGTGATGCTGAGCGTCAGCAGGAGCAGGACCTCGAACACATACAGCACGACGGTGATGCGGACGCCGAACTTCAGCCCGACCACCACCGGGGCGACCACCAGCGCCCCGTAGACGATCGTGGTGATCTGGGTGATTCCCCAGATGTGCGGGTTGCCGAACACGTTCTGCACGATGTAGCTGCCGACGAAGATGTAGATCCCGCCGAACGCGATGATGTAGCCGAGGATCGTGATCACGCCGATGGCGACCGCGACTTTCGTCCCGATCGACCTGGTGATGTATGTGATGAATGACCCCGCGCTCGGGTAGACGCCGGCGAACTGAGCCAGGCTGCTGGCCGTCGCGATCATTCCGATCATGCTGATCAGGAAGATGAGCGGCGCCGACGCTCCGGCCAGGCCGACCATGATCCCGGTGGTGAAGAACAAGTTGAAGGCGGGCGCAACCTGGGCGACGCCCGGCATGATCACGCCGAGCAGGCCAATCTGATTACGCTGGAGTTGCTGGCTGGTCGTGGCTGTGGCGGCCATTGCTAGCCCTTTCCGTGCCGTCGCACAAAGTCAAGGAAGATCTGGTTGAACTGGGCCGGGTGCTCCCAGACACAGCCGTGGCCACCGGGGGTGGTGGCCCACTCCGAGCCGGGGATCCCGTCACGGATGCGGCGGGACAGCGAGACCGGGATGAGGATGTCCTCCTCGCCGGCCAGGACCAGCGACGGCACGGAGACCTCGGCGAGCCTGCCGGTCATGTCGTGGTTCTGGATCACGGCGAGCTGGGCCAGGTAGGCGTGAACGGGCTGGTCCATGTAGCGCATCGCGGTCTCGAACTCGGCGAGATCGTCGCCCCGCTGCTCGAAGAACGGGACCGTGAACGCCCACAGGGTCACGTCGCGCATGACAAACGGAACGCCGAGCACCGGGGCCATGTCGGCCCACATGCTGAACATGCGCGAGCAGAACGGCCCTGGCGACGCGTAGGTGCAAGCGAACGTGACCGATCGCAGGTCGCCCGGGTAGCTGAGTGCATAGGCCTGGGCGATCATGCCGCCCATCGATACGCCCATCAGGTGGAAGCCGGTGATGCCGAGCTCATCGACGAGGGCCTTGGCGTCATCGGCCAGCATCTGGCTTGAGTACGGCCCGGCCGGCTTCGAGCTCGCGCCGATGCCGCGGTTGTCGAAGCGGAGCACGCGGTAGCCGGCGGCCAGGAAGTCGTCGACCTGAAGCACCCAGGTCTCCAGGTCATCAGCGAGGCCGTTGATCAGGACGATGGTCTCCTGGCCATCGCCCTCCAGCTTGTAGTTGAGCTCGATTCCGTTAACTGTCGCTACGGCCATCCAGACCTCTCTCGGATCGCAGTCGGATTCGGGCATGCAGCTCGCGGAGCATTTCCTCGGTGAGCGAGAAGTGCTCTGCGGCCAGGTGCGCGGCCTGCGCGCTGTTTCCAGCGATGACGGCCTCGGCCAGAGACGGGTGCTGATGCAGGGCGCGCCGCCGGACTTCTGGCGTGTACGGCTCGGCGTCGAAGCCGAGGCTGACCTCGCGCCTTGTCTGGGCGCTGAGTTCGACCAGGCGCGCGTTGTGGGTGGCGCGCGCGATCGCCTGATGGAGCGCGTGGTCAGCCAAACGGGACGCGTCGCGGTCTTTCGCGGCGGTGTATTCGCTGACGGCGTCGCGGATCTGCGCGACATCCCGGTCATCGCGGCGCTGCGCCGCCGTCCGCGCGATCAGCTGTTCGACCAGGCGCCGGAAGTCGAGCAGCTCGGTCAGGTCGGCCCAGGCCGGCATGAGCGTGCGGGCGATCATGTCGTCGGCGTCGGGCCCGCGCCCGGTGCGGACGAAGGTGCCGCCGCCGCGGCCGCGCTTGGTCGTGACGTAGCCAGAGGCCTGGAGCCGCTGCAGCGCTTCCCGCACGGTCGTGCGGCTTACCTCGAGCATCGTGGCGAGCTCGCGCTCGGTGGGCAGCCGCTGGCCGGGCACGAACTCACCGAGCGCGATGGCGGTCACGATGCGCTCGGCGATCCGCTCCCCGGCAGTGCGCAGGGTTATCGGCGTCAGCAGCGTCCGCAGCGGCTCGCTCGCGGCAGGTTCAGTCATGGGCGGGCCTCGGTTGCGAGCTCACTCGCGGCGGCTCGCTGGCCTGGGAGCTCGCTCGCGGCCTGGCCCCCTCGACCGGCTGACCGGGATGCTGTTCACCGGGTTCACGGCGCGGTCCGCGGACTCGGCGTGCGCGGAAATGCCGGTCAGCGTGATCTCGACCCAGAGGATGCCGATTCCGCCGAGCAGCAGGTTCAGGTCGGTCGGCTCCAGCACGACGACGGCGTCGCTGAGGATGCCAGCGTTGCCCGCGGCCAGCGTGCCGTTGCCGGTGCACTCTTCCTCGATGACGGACACGAGGCCCAGTTCGCCGGTGATCGCCTCGGGCGTGGCCTGCCGCAGCCCGGCGATGGCCAGCAGCCCCATCGCTAAGCCGCCCTTCATGTCGCCGGCTCCCCGGCCGACCATCCACCCGTCGCGAATCTGGGGCCGGTAGGGATCGGCCGACCACAGGGCTGCGTCCGCCGGAACCACGTCGACGTGGCCGTTGAGCAGCAGCGATGGCCGTGCGGCCCGGTTGAGCCAGCCGACGAGGTTGCCGCGGCCGGAGTAGCTCGCCTGGGCAACGCCGCCTGGGGCCGCGGTTGCCGTCGCCTCAGGAACAGGCTGGTGCTCGACCTCGAAACCGAGCCGGGCCAGCTCGGCCGCGACGATCTCCTGGGCGGGCGCCTCCCGGCCGACCGTGCTCTCGGCCGCGACCAGGCGGGCCAGGAACTCGAAGGCCGCGTCGGCCTCGGCGGCGATGGCGGCGTCGACGCCGGTCCAGGCGGCAGGGGACTGGGCTGCCATGGAACCTCAGAGGCTTAAAGGACTGATCTTTAGACCATAATGAGGTCTGCCGCGGGCGCGGTCAATGCTTGAGTTCTCGGGTTGGGGGGAACGAGGGGTCGTCGTGGCTAACCGGCGCCTAGTGCCGGTCGCGGCTGCGGCGTCGCCACCAGGAGACCGTGGCCGGCCGCTCAGCCGGCTCGGGTGGTTCATCGGCCGGGACCGGCGATACCTGTCCCTCGCGCCACCGGCTGACCATCGCCTCTTCGTCGACCAGCGGCACGAAGATGGGCGGCCCGAGCGGGAGGCGCCGCCATTCCATGATCCGCTCGTTGAGCTCAGCGACCACCTCGCGGACCGCCGTATCGGACGGCAGCGTCTGTACTTTCTCGCTGAGCTGGGCCGATTCCTTGCGGAGCTTCAGCGGAGTTGGCAGGAGTTCGGCGGAAGAGATGCCTTCCTTGCGCACGTACTCCCTGATCCAGGCCTGCGCCGCGTCCTCGTCGCCACGGTTCGGGATCGGCTTTCCGGCTCCCGGCAGGTCGTCGAAGGCACCGCGCTCGGCCGCCTCCTCGATCTGCTGGTCAATCCACGAGGTGAAGCTCATCCCCAGCGGCTTGCGCTCGGTCATGCCTCTACGCTCTCATGGTCCCGTTTCGGGCGGAAACGGGGCCGCGCCGCGTGGGCGCCGGTCCGGTAAGGGGCGCGAGTGCCTGTCGGTGTCAATCCGGCCTCGCCCGAAGGCGTCGATCCGCTTCCAGCGACCGGGCACGTCCAGCAGTTCGAGATTGCCGAGCCACGCCGGCATGGCCGGGTCGACAATGAGGTTCTCACCGTGAGGCTCCAGGCCGAGTGCCACTCGCAACAGCAGCAGCGGCGCGCCCGTCGACCAGGCCTGTGGGCTGCAGGCGGTCGGGTAGCGGACCGGATACATCGTCGAGGCCCGATGGTAGCCACCAAACGCCTCAGGCAGCCGGCCATCGAAGATCTCCGCGGCCTCCAGGACGCCGGCGACGATGCGCGCGGCCTCGTCCCTGAACCCGTACCGGCGCAGGCCCCAGGCGATGAAGGAGTTGTCGAAGGGCCATACCGTGCCCACGTGATAGCCGATGGGGTTGTACCGAGCCTCGCCCTCGGCGAGCGTGCGCACACCCCAGCCGGAGAACAGCCGCGGGCCGAGCAGGTGCCGGGCGAGCGCGCGGGCCTTGGTCTTGTCGACGATGCCACTCCACAACAGGTGCCCGTTGTTGGAGGTCAGCGAGTCCACCCGCCGCCCGTCGATGTCGAGAGCGACGGCGAAGTACTCACCGTCCTCGATCCAGAAGTCGCGGTTGAACCTGCGCTTCAGGTCGGCCGCCTCCTTCTCCAGCCGGTCCGCGAGCGCTGCATCCTTCCAGACCTGCCGGGCCAGCCGAGCGCCCCTGACCTTGGCGTCGTACGCGTAGCCCTGGAGCTCGCAGGTCGCCCGCGGGAAGCCAGGCAGGTCTCCGTCGCGGTAGGAGATCGAGTCCCAGGAGTCCTTCCAGCACTGGTTCTCCAGCCCTGTTTTCTCGTTCCGGCGCTGGTAAGAGACGTAGCCGTTGCCCTGCAGGTCGGCGTACTCATCGATCCAGTTGAGCGCGGCCCTTGCGGCGTGCTCCAGATCCCTGACCAGCTTGGCGTCCCCGGTCCATCGCTCGTACTCGTCAAGCAGCACGACGTACAGCGGGGTTGCGTCGGCGGTGCCGTAGTAGGGCGAATGCGGCCGCTCCTCGAACGCGGTCAGCTCGCCGTAGCGCATCTCGTGCGGGATCCGACCCGGATCCTCGTCCCGGAAGTCGTCGATTCGCGTTCCCTGGCGCTCGGCCAGCGCCAGCAGAGTCGTCGCGGCGAGTTCGGATGTGAACGGCAGCGTCTGCAAGCTGGTGAAGATGCTGTCGCGGCCGAACATGGTCATGAACCACGGCAGGCCGGCGGCCGGCAGTGACCGGCCGGGCATGGTCAGCGTGGAGAAGCGGAGCGCTGCCAGGTCGGTCAGGCAGCGGCGGTAGATCGACTCCAGCGGCTTCCAGTCGCATTCCAGCCTTGGTGCCCGGCCAAGCCACTTCTCCAGCCCGCGGGCCATGTCCCGGCGGACCCGGAGAGGTCCGCGAACCGGGGAAGGCGCCGATCCGTCGTACGATCCGGCCGTCACCACGACGTCGAGCTCCGTCCGCCACTCGCCATGCGGCGGCACGGTAACGCCGAAGGAGAGCCCGTCATCGTCGATGACCGCTGCTGCGGTCGAGGAGATGCGGGTCTCGCGCGCGAAGGTTTCCCGCTGGTAGCCGATGATCAGGGTGCCGTTCTGTGCCAGTGCCCGGTAGCGGCCTTTCTTCTTCAGGGCGTCCTTCACCTCGAAGAGGTCAGCGAAGTCGCTGGCGGCCTCGATCCTGATCTGGAGGTTGACCGGCTCGTTCTGGTGGTTGAGGACGCGAAGCTCCTCGTGGAATCCGTCAGCGACCGCGCGCTGGCGGATTACCGACAGCTTGGCGTCGACATAGACGGTGCCGGTGTCGGGCACGAGGAAGAACCTGGTCTCGAAGTACTGCAGGTCGTCGGTGGACAGCGCGGTCAGCCGCTCGCCGTTGACCGTCAGCACCCAGCGGGACAGGAACCGGGTGTCGAATGAGAACAGGCCCGTCGGATCGGTCGGCGAGGCTTCGATATCTCCGCGGTCGTCGCTGACGACGAACGTGTTGCCCTCGAGAATCTGGACCAGTCCGTCACTCATTCCCGCCTCCGCTGGCTCATCACGGTCGCGCCGCTGATGGGCGCGACCCGGCCGGTGGATCCAGGCGGGCTTGGCAGGCAGCGCTGGAACATGATGCACGCGGCCATGCTCCCTTCGCAGACGAGCAGTCCGCGGAGCATCGCGGCCTGCGCGTTGAGCCGCCCGGTTACGATCGCCTCGAAGTGCGGCCGGTCGGCCCGCACGATTGCATCGGCCGCTTCGTCTTCCCTGGTCACGCTGACATCCCCGTCACGGACAGTCAGGCGCCACCCCGCCACGCGGGTGCCGTCGGCCACGTCGAACCGCAGCGTCGCCGACTGGCCCTCGAACGTCGCCAGGTGACCGGCCTCGGCCAGCGCCGCGAAGAACTCACTGATCGGGTCTGATGCCCTCGCCGTCGCGTCGCTTGCTGCCGGCATCGCGTTACCTCTTCTCGATGGCCCCGCGGATTCTTTACCCAGCGGCCGTACCGGCCTCACCTGGGACGACGCCCCGGCCGCTACGGTCGACCGGTTGACCGAGGTCCTGGCCGGACCCACGCTGCGGGCAGATAATTCCGTGGCCGAGGACTCCTACCGTTCGCACATGAGCCTGGTCGGCGGCCTGTCCCATCCGGCGGCCCCGCAGCTGGTGATGACGGTGGAGGGGGACGAGGCCACCGGGGAGGTCACGGTCGGGCCGCTCTTCCATGGCGGGCCGGGGCTCGTCCATGGGGGTGTCATCGCGCTGCTGATCGACCATGCGATGGGCTGTGTCGCAGCTCAGCCTGACCGGCCCGCGATGACCGTGAAGCTCGCCGTCCGCTACCGGCGGCCGACGCCGCTGGGCGTACCGCTGACCGTGTCGGTGCGCCTGCAACGGGTCGATGGCCGCCAACTTCATCTGTCGGCGTCGATTGTGGCCGACGGCGAGGTTACGGTTGAGGCGGACGGAGTATTCCTGACCCTGACAGCCGAGAACCTAGCCGCCGTCTTCCCTCGCTAGCCAGCCCGGCCTCGGTCGCGATGAGGTGAAGCAGGCCTGTTACGCCACGTGGCGGACGAAGGTGATAATGCCGTCGAGCCAGCTGTGGACGCTGTTACCCGCCGCGGCGGGGTTGGCCACGATCCACACGATGACCACGATCGCCGCGATAATGCCGATCACTATCTTCATTGGCGTGAGTTCGCCTCCCGACCCTCGTCTCAGTGCGCGGGGTCACGGTCGCGTGCCGACTGATGCAGGCAACCGGGGCCAATCCGATCGCCGTTGGTCCGGCTCCAATATTACCTACCTTGACGGGAAAGATCAGCAGCCGGTAACGGCGATTTGCGAATGTCGCATTGCGCGGCAATTCGCGCCGGCCCTTGCGATGTCAGCGTCCCGGCCAGACCCATTCTTGCGCGCGGAGGCTGCGGCCGGATGCCGTTACGCGTGACCGGAACGATCGGCCGTGGCGTTGGCCGATGTCGTCGCGGCAACCTGAATGCGGGCCCGCTCGAGCCAGGCGTCAAGGACGGCGCCGTCGGCGAACTCCGTCTCGAGCAGGAACAGCCCGGCCGTCGGGCAGGTGGCCCCGAGTTCCACGAGAACCGGCTTGAGGAGCAGGTCAGCCGCGAGCGCGTGCTTCCAGTGCCCGCCGAGCATCATGGGCACGGCCGTCACTCCCGCCAGCGATCCGCCCGCGAACCGGTCGAGGAACAGCTTGACCAGGCCGGTGTAGCTGGCCTTATAGGTAGGGCTCGCAACGACCACAAGATCGCTGACCTGGACGGCCGCGACAAGCGCGGCCACACCCGGATCGGACCAGTCAAGCAGCGCGGCGCCCACATCGGTGAGGTCGATGTCCAGGTCGGCGGGGCGGCCAGCCAGCCGCTCGGCCACGATGTGCGCAGCCTGGTAGGTGCGTGATCGCGGCTTCGGGTTTCCGACCACGACTGCGACGCTGCGGAGGCTCACTGCCCTCTCCAATCCTCGGTCAATGCCCGTGGCCGTGCCGGCGGCCACTGGTCAATCGTGGCGACGGTCGGCTCGCGCGCGCCAGGCGGGCGGCACTTTCCCGGTCGCTGCTGCCTCAAGGTGACAGCCACGGTAAAGTATATCTATTATGTCGATCGGGAAAGACGAAAGAGCCCCGAGACTACTAAGCCGGACATACCGGGCGTCCGACTCGTCAGTTATTCAACCCGACTGGTCTATTATTCACCCTGTGACCAGCGAAGACCTCTCTGTCCGGCTGGGCGGACTCGCTCCGGACCCGGCCCGTTCCGTCCTTGTGGCCAGTCCGCCGGGAGACGGACCAGGCAACTGGGCAGGCGGGCCGACGGCGGTGCTCGACGACCAGGGAGTGGTGCTGGCCTATCGCCTCAGGCGGCCGGTCGGGGAGGGCCGCGGCTGCCGTGTCGTGATCGCCAGGTCGGCCGACGGTGAGCACTTCGAGACGATCCAGACGATCAGCAGGGCTGAGATGGACGCCGAGTCGCTTGAGCGGCCGGCTCTCGCCCTGACAGAGGAAGGCACCTGGCGGCTATACCTGAGCTGCGCGACCAGGGGGACCAAGCACTGGCGGGTTGAACTCATGGAAGCGGATGCGCCCGACGCATTCGATCCGACCCGGCGGTCGGTGTTGCTGCCGGGCGGCCGGACGCGCGCCATCAAGGACCCGGTGTTCGCCTGGCGGGGCGGCAAGTGGCATATGTGGGCATGTGTGCATCCGCTGACCGAGCCCGAGGACACCGACCGCATGTGGACCGAGTACGCCGTCAGCGCCGACGGGCTGGAGTGGACGTGGCGTGGACCCGCGCTCTCGCCCCGGCCAGGCGAGTGGGATGCGCGCGGCACCCGGGTCACGGCCGTGCGGTTCACCTCCGATGGCGTCATGGCGCTCTACGACGGCCGCGCCAGCGCGGCCGAGAACTACGAGGAGCGAACCGGGATCGCGTTCGGCCCATCTCCGGATGCGCTGACACCGCTCGGCTCACAGCCGGCCGCGCAGTCTCCCCACGGCGGGCACGGCCTGCGCTACGTCAGCATCCTGGCGCTGCCCGACGGGCGAGAACGGCTCTACTATGAGCTGACGCGCGCCGACGGGGCGCACGAGCTGCGTTCCGAGCTTCGATAGGCGCGCCGCGGTCGTCTGCCTCGCGACTGCGACTGGGCCGTTTTCGGGGTTTGTGATGTTTTCAGTAGTCGCGACGGCGCCCGTTGCGGGCCTGGCCCTGGCCGATTGGACGAACGCCGACGAGGCCGCCTGAGTCCCCGCGCGGGGCCAGCCAGTCGCCGAAGTCCTCGCCGGTGATCGACTCAAGGAGCCGTATGTCGGCCTCGAAGTAGCGGATCAGCGCCTGGCGCTGCTCCCACGTCAGCGGCTGGCGGGGCTGGGCATCGGCTTGCAGGCGCCGTTCGAGTACGCCGACGACCGACGACCCGACGTGCCTGGGCAGTCGGCTCGTCACGGCCGAGCTTGTCCGGAGCAGCCGGCCGATGAAGCGATGCCGGCCGGTCGGGTTTGGCTGGGCGGTCACGTTCTCGCGCGGCACCTCGGTCACCACGTCCTGCTGGACGCCCAGAAAGCGGCACACGACGTTCAGCAGCCCGGCCGGATCCGCGATCAGGGCCCGGTAACGGAACACCAGTACCTGCTCGCGCGGGAAGACCGAGTACAGATGCTCAAGCTGGCGGCCGTAGAGCCCGAGGTTGAGGTAGTGCCAGAAGTCGGCCCAGCCGTCCGCGATCCTGCGATCCTCGGCGGCGCAGGCCCGCACGAAGTCGTCGATCGGGTCCAGGCCGGCCGACCACAGGTGTGTCCAGTTGGAGTGCGCGCGCTCGATCGGGTCGCGGAGCACGACGATCAGCTTGGCCTCCGGGACCAGCGCCCGGATCCGCTCCTGAGCGGCCTGGCTGTACAGGTAAAACGGGGTTGACTCGCCGCGCAGCGCGCCTGCAGGCGCGGCGCTGAACAGCGCCTCGTAGTCCGATCTGCGCCAGACCTGCTCGCGGTAGGTCCTGGCGTCCCCTGGGCCGCCCTGGGCCGGCGGCGGTTGCTCGTCGGTCAGGAAGAACTTAGGTTCCTTCACCGGCGAGAGATACAGCTCGGGATGCCGGGCGAGCGCGGCATGCAAAGCGGTGGTTCCCGCCTTCGGCACGCCTGCCACGAAGAAGTCCGGCAAGGCCATGGCCGCTCCTCAACGCTCCTCAACAACCTAGTTATACGATATGAAAAATAGAATAGGTCAAGGCATCCGAAGCCGCCTAGTACGTGTCGTCGGCGGCCTCGGCGCGGCCGACCGGGGATCGGCGCGGGCCGACGGGTGCATCGGCGCCTCAGGAGCACCCGACGAGCGCCGACCGAGCCGGCGACTGCGAGCCGCTGCCTCGTTCCCCTTTCCTCATCGGCTGGTTGTATGCGCGCGCCGGCCGGTCCTGGCCGGTGACGCGAGCCGCGCGCTGGCCTAGGGCGGGCTGACCTGCGCGGACCGCCGGGCAGCCCGGCCAGGTGCGGAGCGCGCCAGTTGTTGACCCGCGCACAGGCGGGCCCCGCTCGCGGGCGCCCGCGGACCGGCCGGCCGGGCGCCACAGATGCTGCCGACGCGCCAGCCGAGCATCTGGCCGCTGCGAACCGTCGGCCGGCCGAAGAACGAGGCGAGATAGCGTCCGATCGGCGACTGGCTGCTCGCAGCCGCTAGGACCGCGGCGGGCCGCAGACCAGCGATCGTGGCCGCCATCGCGGCCGCGGGCGGGTCGAGATGACCGTGTTTGTTCATTGAGAGCAGGTCCATGCGGATCAGGGTGAGATGCTCATCCGGCGTCAGCACCTTGTAGGTGTCGCACTCGACCGCGCGCCCTGAGCTGTCGGGCACGATGCAGTAACCCCCCACTAGCGAGATTGGCACTCCGGAGGTTGCCTGCCACTCCATGGCCAGGCCTTTCACCGGCGGCAGCACGAGCACCGGGGCGCCGGATCGTAGGTGAAGGGCGGCGACCGCGGTCTGAAAGCCCAGGGGCGGCGAACTGGCCACTGCACCAGGTACCGGCCTGGGGATGACGGGCAGCAGGGCGAGCAGGGCGGCCGCGGCGATCACCGGTCGGCGCCATGCGGCCGCTGCCCTCGATGCCAGAGCCCGGTCAACGCCGAAGGCCAGCACGGCGGCCGCGGCGCCATCGGCGAGAATCGACAGCCGCTGGGGTAGCGCCTGACTGACCAGCGGGACGTGGCGCATCCAGTGCCAGGGGAGCAGCGCGCCAGAAATGCGCAAGCCGCCCAGGCTCACGGCATGAGCGCCAATGCTCAGCAGCTCAACCAGGACGAAGGTCAAGGCGGCTAGCCTGATCCGCAGATCCCGCCAGAACAAGATCATTGTCACGGCGATCAGGCCGAGCAGGGGCCAGCCAAGGTAGGCATAAGACTCCACAAGGAACTGCCTGTTGGAGGCCAGGAACTGCGTGAAGTCCCCGTGAAAGACGACGGCGTATGGGGCGGTCACGAACTCGGTTGGCGGGTTGCCGTACCGCCCGAGGTGCCAGGGGCTGCCCGTTTCGGCCAGCGGCCCGCGGAACTGCACCCAGAGCGCATGCCCGGCCAGCAGGAGGATCACGGCGACCGCGATACCGAGCCCGGCCGCCGCGCGGCCGATCTTGCTGAGGACCACGGACGGGCGGCAGGCGACGAGCACGACCAGCGCGACCGCGCCCGCGACGGCCGTGTCGACCAGCAGTTCCTCGGCGATGAAGATCTGGCCGGCAACAAGCAGGCCCAGCCAGATGCCGGTGCGGACGGGGCGCCCACGGCCGGTCGCCAGCCGCAGCAGGGCGGAGACGATCAAGGGCGGCAACACCGCGAACTGGAGGTGGTAGTGGTCCTCTGCGGCCACGAGCATCGCCGGGGAGAAGCCATAGAGGGCGCCGCCCGTTCCCGCCCCGACGGGTCCGGCGCCCCACCGGCGCGCCACGACATACAGGCTCGTCGCCGACCCGGCGAAACCAGCCGTGAGGAGCAGCGTCAGGCTCGCGATGGGGCCTGCCGTCAGCGTCAGCGGCGCGAGCACCGCCGACGGCAGGAGCATCGACGTGTTCCACATCGCATTGACGCCCCTGGGCGCGTTCAGGGCGGTGGTGACGAGCGCGGGCAGGTGCCCGCTCGCCAGCGCGGTCGCGGTGTAGCGCATGAACCAGGAATTGATGTAGATGTCGGCCGAGACGCTGGAAGTGCCGTTGGTCGGGACCGTCCCGGTCGGGTTGGCCCACATCCGCCACGTGAGCGCGACCGAGATCGCCAGGTATAGGCAGGGGATCACCCAGTCGGGCCAGCGAACGGCGGCGACCGATCTCCTGAGGCGGCCGGCTGACCTCCGCAGGGCGGCGAGCGACCGCCCGCGAGCCGCCCTGGCGTATCTCAGTGGCCCCGTGCGGGGCCTAACCGGAAGCCCTGCCTTCGTCACTAGGTCCCCTCGCGCACCACGAAACCAGCAGCGCCGCCCTCAGCTCCGCCCGGCCCAGGCCCAGGCCCAAGCCCAAGCTCCGGCACCCGGCGGAACGCCAACCGGACTAATTCCCCCTGCCGGCCCGCCTTGTCATGATCACGGGGGCGAAGTTACGGGCTGCTCGGCCCGGCCTGGCTGCCGGGCCACCCGGCAGGAGTCAAGGCTGCGCAGGCAGGGAGTGATCCCAGTCCGACAGCAGCGTCCGGATCCCGGTCACGAGCGCGATGGGGTGATCGAGCATGACGTGATGGCCAGCCGCGGGGACCTCGATCACGGGCGCGCGGCGCCCGAGCCGGTCATACATGAGTTCGGTGGTATGTGGCGGGACAATCCCGTGCTCGGCGTGGAAGATCGCGACCCGGCAGTCGAGTTGGTGCAGCAGGGCCGGAGTGAACTCCGGTCGGCCGAAGATGGCCGGATCGAACTTCCAGCTCCAGCCATTGCGAACCGCGCGGATCGAGGTCGCTGCGACATGTGCGCGGATATACGGCAGGGTCGGCTGGTCGGGTATCGGGCGGAACCGGGCGATGGCGTCTTCGCGGCTCGGGTACACGACCAGCGGGCCGAAGGCGCGCGCGTCCCTGGCTGCCCGGTCCTCCGGCGTCATGTCATGGACCGGCGAGTCGATCACGACGATGCCCGCCAGCGCGGAACCGTAGATTCCGGCGGCCCTGAGCGCGACGAAGCCGCCCATGCTGTGCCCGATCACCACCGGCGGCGTCGAGATGCCGGCCGCCTCAGCCACCGCCAGCACCTCGTGTGCCCACTGGTCGAGGGTGTACTTGTCTCTGCGCCCGCTGTCACCATGCCCGGACAGGTCAAGCGCAGCGACCCGTCGGCCGACCGCCAGCAACGGGCCGATGTGGTCCCACCAGCGCGAGTGCGCAGCCCCGCCATGGACAAGAACGATGCCGCTAGCCCCCTGCTCTCCCCAGGCTCGGTAGGCGACCGCAGTTCCGCCCACGTCCACTGTGGCCGTTTCGACCTGGGCCGCCAGCGAGGTGGTGAACCAGGACGGCGGGACTTGGGCGTCTTGCTGGTCTTCCAGGTCGACTGGGTCAGCCGGGGCTGGTGTGTTCATGCGTAGAAGCGAACCAGATGGGTGGCTCCGGCTCGACAGCGGCGTGGCCTGATCGATCCGGTGCCGCGCGGCGCCGGTCAGGCCGTCCGGGTCCCGGTAGCGTGGCGGCGGGCGAGCTCGCGGTAGACCTGAGGGTTGGTGTCCACCCATTGCTTAGCGGTGCCGGTCACGGGCCCGGCGACCCTGGCCGGGACGCCGACGGCCAGCATGTCATCGGCGATCCTCATACCGGGCGGAACGGTGCAGCCCGCCGCGACCAGGGCCCGGCTGCCGATGACGGCGCCGTCCAGCACCGTGGCGCCGTTGCCGATCAGGGCCTCGGTGCCGATCACCGCGCCGTGCACGACGCACAGATGCCCGATCGTGGCTCCCTCGCCGACGACGGTCTCCGGGTCACTGCCGCCGTGGAGGACTGATCCATCCTGGACGTTGGCGCCGCGCCGGACGATGATGCGGCCGAAGTCGCCGCGGAGGACAGCGCCGTACCAGACGGATGCATCGTCCTCGACGCGGACATCGCCAACTAGCGTCGCGGTCGGGGCGATCCAGGCAGATGGGCTGACGGTGGGCGCATGGTCTTCGAAGGCATATAGCGGCATCCGGCAATGATCGCATCGGCCCCGGACGGGGTGGCGGCTGGGACGCGCCGCCCGCTGCGGCGCTACGCGGGCCGACTCAAGC
>JASHOL010000441.1 GCA_030041135.1 Streptosporangiaceae bacterium
CGAAGATAGCGACCCCTGATATGCAGACGGCGACATAGGAGCCGCCGCGGGTCCGGTCGATGATGATCCGCAGCGGCAACAGTGGATGACTCGACCGCTGCTCGACGACCACGAACCCGGCGAGCAGCACCGGGCCGAGGACCAGCGCGCCTATGGTCAGCGCCGACGTCCAGCCTGCGGTCTCGGCGTGGGAGAACCCGAAGACGATCAGGAACAAGCCAGCGCAGGCCAGGACCGTGCCCGGCCAGTCCATTCGGGGCGGTTGCGCCGGGCGGGAACTGCGGATCCAGGCCAGCGCGCCGGCCACGGCGATCACCGCGAACACCAGGTTGACGTACAGGCACCAGCGCCACGAAAGGTACTGGGTGAGCAGCCCGCCCAGGATCAGGCCCACCGCGCCACCGCCCGAGGCCACCGAGCCGAACACCCCGAACGCCCTGCCCCGCTCGCGCGGATCCCGGAAGGTACTGACCAGAGTGCCAAGGGCGGACGGCGCGAGCACGGCGCCGAACGCGCCCTGCAGCGCCCTGGCCGCCACCAGGACGACGAACGACCCGGCAGCGCCGCCGATGGCCGAGGCAACCGCGAATCCGGCCAGGCCGGTGATGAACACCCGCTTGCGGCTGAACATGTCACCGAGCCGGCCGCCCACGAGCAGCAGGCTGCCAAAGGCCAGGGCATACGCCGTCACCACCCACTGCCGGTCGCTGTTGGGGAAGCTCAGCGCCCGCTGGGCAGACGGCAGCGCGATATTCACGATCGTGGCATCCAGGACCACCATCAGCTGGGCGATGGAAACGACAACCAGAACCAGCCAGCGCCGGTCATCCGGCGCCGTCTGGCGCTGCTGCGTGCCAGAAGACGTCACAGATGACATCCAGCCTCATCCCCCGCACGCCTCGTGGTCACTTGTTCTTCCCGGCAGGTGAGAACACATTCTTGATCGCCCTGATGGCGAGTACGGCCAGCACCAGCGCCGTCGTCAGCCGGACCGCCGTCGATGCCGGGGCCGGGGCGGGCTGGCCGGGCACCGCCGGTTCTAGCCGGGCGGCGAGCCGCAGCTCCGCGTCCGTCACGGCTGTCGTCAGCATGCGCCGCTGCTGCAGGAAGTAGAGCAGGGCGAAGCCGGGCGCCACGAGCAGGACCGCCAGGCCGGCCACCACGAACTCCGCCACCATAGCCGCGGTAGGAGCGCTGCCCGCGGCGAGAGACAGCGAGGTAGGGAACAGATAGGGGTACTGGGCCAGTCCCCACCCCCACACCACGGTCGCCACCGCGACAGCGGCCGTCAGTCGCAGCACCAGGGCGTGGTACCAGCGCAGCCAGAGCATGCCAAGCACGGCGATCCCCGCGGTGATCGAGATGGCCACCAGCGGCAGCGCGATGCCGGTCAGACCGGCGAAGTCGTGTGGCGCACTGGTGGACAGTTCCGCGAACGTGCCGGCCGCCAGCCCGCCGGTAACCACCCCGGCTGCGGTGGCGCGCAGCGAGAAGTAGCGCAGCAGGTCGTGGCGACCCCGCTGGCGCGCCTCCAGGACGAGGAACACCGCGCTGATGTAGGCGCAGGAGCCGACGAACAGGAACCCGGTGAGGATGGCGGTGGGCGAGGTCCAGGCGGCCAGGACGTTGCCTGCGGGGTGGTCGGGAACCTGGCCGGTGGCTACTGCGCCGACGACGGTGCCCAGGAAGAACGGGGTGATCAGCGACGATGCGGCGAAGGTCGCGCCGGTGAGCTGCTGCATCCGCAGCCGCTCCGCGGTGTGCCGGAAGGCGAACCCGACCCCGCGGAGGACGATGCCCAGCGCAGACAGGCTGAGCGGGATGAACAGCGCAGTCATGATGGCCGCGAACGCCGGCGGGAACGCGGTCCACAGCAGGACCAGGATGAAGACCAGCCAGACGTGGTTGGCCTCCCAGACCGGGGTGATGGACGCATCGATCAGCTTGCGCGCGGCCGAACCGCGGTGTGCGCCGCCTGCCAGCAGGTCCCAGATCCCGCCGCCGAAGTCTGCGCCGCCGAACAGCGCGTACGCGGCGATGACGAGGACCAGGATCGCCGCGACCCCGATGGCCTCCGGCGAGGGACTCATCGAGCTTCCGGCCCGCCGCCCGATGTCCGGGGCACCGCGGGTGCTGCTCCCAGTGCTGCCCTGGACCCGGTCGGGGAGGGTCCGTATGGCACCTGCTCGGCCTCTTCCTCCGCGGGCGTTGCGTGCCGCCAGCGCCGTGACATGAGCATCGGGACCCCGATCGAGACCACGGTCAGGATCGCGTACAACGCGAGGATCGCCGCGAGCGTAACGGTGACCCCGCTCGACGGCGTGACCGCGTTACTGACCAGCAGCACGCGGTAGACGATCCACGGCTGACGGCCGACCTCGGTGACGATCCAGCCGGCTTCCATCGCGGCCACGGCCGTCACGCCGCTGATGGCGGCCGGCACCAGGAACCAGGGCGTCGTCAGCAGCCTGCGGTGGAACCACCACCACCAGCCCTGCCACGCCGCCAGCGCGAGCAGGAAGAAGCCGATGCCCACCATCAGGTCGAAGCTCAGGTGGATGAGGGTGACCAGCGGCGGCCGTTGCGCCGGGGGCACGCTGTCCCAGCCGATGACCCGGGTGTGCGGCGAGAACCCGACCAGGATCGAGTCAAAGGCGGGGATGGAAGCGCCGAAGTACACATGGCCGTTGATGAAGATCCCGCCGATCCATTCGGGAACGTCGCGGGCGGTTGTGGAAACGTACTCCATCGCGGCGAACTTGACCGGCTGGTTGGTCGCGATGAACCGGGCGATGATGTCGCCCATCATCACCTGCAGCGGGGCCGCGATCCCGGCCACCGTGAAAGGGATACCGAAGCCCAGCCGGTGGTAACGGTCCCGGCGGCCCCGCAGCAGCCCGACGGCGTACACGCCAGCGATCAGGAAACCCGTCACCATGTACGCGGCGAGCACCATGTGCGCGGTCTCATACGGGGTCGAGGCGTTGAAGAACACCGATACCGGGTCCACTCTGGTGATCTTGCCGTGGCTGAGCGTGTACCCGGCCGGTGAGTTCATCCACGCGTTCGCAGCGACCACCGACATCGCGCCCAGCACTCCGGCAACCACGATCGGCACCCCGCTCCACCAGTGGGCCCAGGGCGACAGCCGTTCCCACCCGTACAGGTACACGCCGACGAAGATCGCCTCCAGGAAGAAGAAGATGCCCTCCATCGAAAACGGGAAGCCGATTGCCGCTCCGAACCGGCCCATGAGTCCGGGCCACAGCAGGCCCATCTCGTACGACAGCACGGTGCCGGATACCGCACCGACCACCACCAGCACCGCCATAACCTTTGACCATCGGCGCGCCAGCAGCAGCGCCGCGGCGTCACCGCGGCGGATACCGATCCACTCCGCGGTCATGATGACGGCCGCGAACGCTATCCCGAAGCACGCGAGAATGATGTGGAACCCCAGCGACGAGCCCATCTGCGACCGAGCCGGCACGGGATTCACCGCCAGAACATGCGCCATTGCGCCCATCGCGCGCCCCCCGCTTCACTGCATCCCCGCATCGCGGCCGCACGGCCGTCGCGCTAGGTGTACCGCCACTGTGGCCTGGGTACACGTGAGACCACCCGTCAGCGCTCCCAGAGGTGCGTGGGCATGAGCAGCAAAAACACCGGGGCTGTTGCCCTGGTGATTCTGCTCGGGCTCGTCATCGGCGTGCTCGGGCTGGTCGCGCCCGACCTGTACACCGTCGGCGTGCTGATCCTGTTCATCGGCGGCGTCGGTGCCGCCGTGCTGGCCGGCGAGTACCTCATCCGGTACTTCAGCGGCCGGCGGCCGCCCGCGTGAGGGTCGGCTTGCGGTGATTACGGCAGGAGTACGAGCGCCTGGCCGTTGAGGCGGGCGAACTGCACGATGGGGCCAGCAAAGCTGCCGGTGGCGAAGTCGAAGACTGCCACGGCGTCCTCCGCCACGCAGTACAGACGACCGCCAGGGCCGAATCGC
>JASHOL010000442.1 GCA_030041135.1 Streptosporangiaceae bacterium
CGGCCGGGCGGCGTGGTGGTGGAGCCGACCTACGCGGCCGAGGCCGGGCTGAGCGTCGGCGACACGATCACGCTGAGCGGACGGGCCTTCCGCATCGTCGGACTCGCAGTCACGGCAGCCGCGCCATCAGTTAACGCCCCCGGCCTGATGTGGGCCACCGAGGCTGACGCCCGCACCCTCATCAGCCGCTCTGACCCGGTGTCGTACCTGCTCAACCTGCGGCTCGCGGACCCGGCCGCGGCACCCGCCTTCGCCGCCAGGTACCAGAGCAGCAGCGAGCTGTACGTGCAGACCTGGCAGCAGATCAGCAGTCAGGACGCTCGTCAGCTGCAGATCGAGCAGACGGCGCTGGTCGCCGGGAGCTGGCTGCTCGGCATGCTGGCCATCGCCAGCGTCGCTGTTCTGGTCGGTGGCCGGATGACCGAGCAGTCCCGGCGAGTCGGGCTGCTTAAGGCGGTCGGCAGCTCACCACGCCTGGTGGCCGCGGTGCTGCTCGCCGAGCACCTGCTGGTGGCTGTGGCGGGCGCGGCCGCAGGGCTGGCAGCCGGGTGGCTGGCGGCGCCGTTGCTCACCAGTCCCGCGGACGGGCTGGTGGGAGCGCCCGGGGCACCATCGCTGACGGCGGTGACAGCAGGGATCGTGGTCGCGGCCGCCGTTGCCGTCGCTCTGCTGGCTACCCTCGTCCCCGCCATCAGGGCGGCAAGGACTAGTACCGTCTCCGCGCTGGCCGAGGCCGTGCGCAGGCCTCGCCGCACCGCGGCGCTGGTGCGGCTGTCCAGAAGGCTGCCCGTCCCCCTGCTGCTTGGCCTGCGGCTGGCCGGCCGGCGGCCGCGGCGCCTGGTGCTCAGCGCGGCGAGCGTGACTGTCACCGTCGCCGCTATGGTCGGCGTGCTGTACATGCTGCAGCGCAGTCAAACCCGCCGGGTGCCGGGCGGCCTGGTCAACCCGGTTGCCACGTCGGTCAGCCACGTGCTGGTGGTGATCACCGTGGTGCTCGTCGTCCTCGCGGGCATCAACGCGGTCTTCGTCGCCTCGGCTATGGTGGCGGACTCGCGGCGGCCGCTGGCGGTGGCCAGGTCGATCGGCGCCAGCCAGGAGCAGATCGCGGCCGCCGTCTCGGTGGCGCAGGTGGCGTCGGCGCTGCCTGGCGCCATCCTTGGCCTCCCGTTCGGGATCGCTCTGATCGCGGCGTTCAGCCGCGCCGGCGGGTCCATCATCCCTCCGGCCTGGGATCTGCTGGCCGTCCTGCTGGTGGCGGTCCTCGGCATCGCCGCCCTGACGGCTGGCCCGGCGCGAGCCAGCGCTCGCCAGCCGGTGGCCGAGATCCTCGAGGCGGAGGTGTGATGTTAGCGGGGCCCGCCGGATGCCGGCCGAGGTCCTTGGCTCGCGGGCACCGTAATGGTCCGCTGCAGGCCGAACAGGTCCCAGACGGCGGGATCGCCGAACACTACATTCCGGTCTATGCGCTCCTGCGCCGCCGAGAACACCCACAGCGTATGCAGCAGGTACTCGTCAGCGTCGCCGCGGACGTATGCGGCCACGGCCGGCTGCCCGTTGGCGCCGACCTGAATCATCTGCCAGTCGGTACCGCGCGTCATGAAGACGCGAGCGATGAAGCCCGCGTAGTTCTCGGGGCCGGCGTACCAGTTCAGGAACGGTGGCATCTCCAGGACGACGTCCCGCGCGAGTAGCCGCTTCAGGGCAGCGATGTCGGCGCTGCGGAACGCGGCGACGTACCGCTCGACCAGCGCCCGGCTGTCGGCGTTGGCGGGCTGGCGCAACCGGTCCTCATCGACTTGTGCTTCCGCGAGGCGGGCGCGGGCACGCTGCAGTCCGCTGTTAACCGCAGCCGTAGTCGTTCCCAGCACCTCGGCTATCTCCGCGGCGGGCAGGCCGAGAGCCTCCCGCAGGATCAGGATCGCCCGCTGACGCGGGGGCAGCAGTTGCATGGCCGCGACTAGCGCCAGCCGGAGCCGGCCGCTGGACAGCATTGCGGCCGCCGGGTCCGCGTCGAGCAGCGCGTCAGGGAACGGCTGCAGCCATGGCACCTCGCCGGCGCCGATCAGTGGCTCGTCCGGGTCGTCGCCCGCGGCGCCGATGCCGGACGGCAGCGGCCTTCCGGACCGGCCCTTGAGCGCAGTCAGGCAGGCGTTCGTCGCGATCCGGTAAAGCCATGTCCGCAGAGATGCCCGAGTGCCGTCGAACTGATCGCGGGCCCGCCAGGCCCGCAGCATGGTCTCCTGGACCAGGTCCTCGGCGTCGTGGACAGAGCCGAGCATCCGGTAGCAGTGTGCCAGCAGTTCGCGCCGGTGCCGCTCGGTGGCCTGGGAAAAATCATCGCTCGTCTCGGTTGCCATGTCCGTCACGACCATATCTACTTCCGCCCCTGGCCGGATTCATCGCCGACGCATCGATGAGAGCCCGCCGCATCGCCGGTATGTACTCGCGACCGACCAACCGCGAAGAAGGCGAGAAACGATGTCGAGCGCAGCACAAGCCCATGACGAGACCGCCGTCCGTGACGTCCTTGACCGGTTGTACCGGGCGTGGGCGGCCGAAGATCCAGACGCGATCGCCGAGCTCTATCTCGATGACGCGACCGTAGTCATGCCCGGCGCCTACCGCACCGGTGGCGGCGAGGTCCGCGGCTATTTCGCCACGGCCTTCGCCGGCCCGCTCAAGGGATCGCGAGCGTCCGACGAGCCACGCAGCGTCAGGTTCGCGGGCCCCGACGCCGCCATCGTGGTCAGCGAGGGCGGTGTCATGATGGCGGGGGAGACCAGCCTGCCCGCCTCGCGTCGCGTGCGTGCCACCTGGGTGCTGGCGCGCCGCGACGGGCACTGGCGAATCGCCGCGTACCACAACTGCGCGCTGCAGGCCAGCTGATCCGGCGGGCGGAGGCCCGCGCAGCTCGGGCCTCCGCTCCCTCCAGGTCAGGCGACGGCACGGATGCTCACGGGCTGAGCCGGTGCAGGTCCCGCGGGAACATCCGCACCTGCCGGACGTTTGCCGCGCCGGTGAGCCGGGCGGTCCACCGCTCCAGGCCGATCGCGAACCCGCCGTGCGGCGGCATTCCGTGCTCGAACACCTGGAGGTATCCCGCATAAGGCCCGGTCGGCTCGCCGCGCGCGGCCAGGGCGGCGAGATAGTCCTCGTACCGGTGCAGGCGCTGTCCGCCGGTCACGATCTCGGTGCCGCGGAACAGCAGGTCGAACCCGTAGGAATAACCGGGCCGGTCCGGGTCAGGGTAGGTATA
>JASHOL010000443.1 GCA_030041135.1 Streptosporangiaceae bacterium
GACCGGAACGCTGGTGCGGTTCCTGCCGGATTCAGCCCTCATCCCGGATCTCGAGATCCCGGTACCCGACCTTCGTCGCCTCGCCGCCGTCTTCAGTCACCGGCTTTCTGTCGAGGTTAAGGACGAGCGCGGCTGACCCACACGCGCAGGGCCGCAGCCAGGTCAGGGAAACGGCGACGCCGGCGGGGTCCCCGCGACGATCTCCTCACCGCGTCGGCGGACCGCCTCGTTCCGGTTACTCGAGGTCAGGATGTAAAAACGCGACTCGCGGATCCCGGCCACGACGATCTCGGCTACCTGGGCAGGCTCCAGACCGGCGGCCGACAGTCGCTGGAATCGCACCTCGTTCCCGCGCGCGGCATCGCTTGACCGCAGAAGCCCGGCCGAAGCCGGACGATTGCGCGCCGACGTCCCGAAGTTCGTCCGCACGGCGCCGGGGCACAGCACCGACACAACCACTCGCGCGCCGAGCGCTCGGAGCTGGAAGTAAAGCGTCTCGCTCAGCGCGACCACGGCGTGCTGGGAAATGCCGTAGGGGCCGAGCGCGCCCGCGAACACGCCGAAGATCGACGCAGTGTTCATGACGTGCGCGGCGTCCTGCGGCGAAGCGTTCGCATAGACCGAAACCGATTCCGCTCGCCGCGCCGGTGACGACGGCAACCCGCCCTGGTCCCACCACGCTGCCGGGACTGATCAAGGCGCGGCTCAGTGGTCGTGGGTCAGCACGCCGCGGACGTTCTTGCCATCAAGCAGATCCTGGTAGCCCTGGTTGACGTCCTCCAGCCGGTACCTGGTTGTGACGAGCTCGTCCAGCTTGAGCCGGCCCGAGCGGTACAGGTCGAGCATCCGCGGGATCTCGTCAAACGGATTGCCGCCGCCGAACAAGGCACCCTTGATCTGCTTCTCGAACAGCGTGAGCTCGAAGCTGGGCAGCTGGATGGTGATCTTGCCTGGGCCGGCTATGCCGGTCACGATGACGCTGCCGTGCTTGCGGACGGCCGCGAATGCCGCCCGGATCACGTCCTCGGTGACCACGCCCACGGTGACCAGCGCGTGGTCGGCGCCGACGCCGCTGGTGAGCTCGGTGATGAGCTCCTGCGCCTGGTCCGCGTCGGCGGCCGTGTGGGTCGCGCCCAGCCGCTCGGCGATCTCGCGCTTGTTCGGCAGCGGGTCAACGGCGATCACGTACTGAGCACCCGCGAACGATGCGCCCTGCACGGCGTTGATGCCGACGCCGCCTATTCCGTAGACGACCACGGTGTCGCCCGCGCGCACGCCGCCGGCGTTGACGGCCGTGCCCCAGCCGGTCGGGACGCCGCAGCCGACGAGAACCACGGTCTCCAGCGGCAGGTCGTCATCGACCTTGATGCAAGAGTGCACCGAGAGCGTCGCGTACTGGGAGAACGTGCCGAGCAGGCACATCTGGCCGAAGTCCTGGCCGTCACCGTGCAAGCGGAACGTGCCGTCCGGCAGGCAGTTGTCGACGAACCACGCGCCAAGGTCGCACAGGTTGGTCTGGCCGCGCGAGCAGAACCGGCAGTGGCCGCAGACCGGCAGGAACGAGCAGACCACGTGATCGCCTGGCTTCAGCCGGGAGACACCCTCGCCGACCTCCTCGACGATGCCCGCGCCCTCGTGGCCGCCGACGATCGGGTAACGAACCGGAATGTCGCCGGTCTGCAGGTGGTAGTCGGAATGACAAAGACCCGACGCGACGAAGCGCACCAGGACCTCGTTCGCCTTGGGCGGGTCGAGTTCAAGCTCGGCGATTTCCCAGTCCTTGCCGACGTCGTACAGCACTGCTGCCCTGGTCTTCACGCTGCTCTCCCATCGGCTCGGGGACGCGGCCGCAGCGCCGCGGGCTCGTCGCTCGTCGATGCCCGCCTAGCGGTGCTCCTCGGCCTTGGCCGCACTCGACCGGTACTCTGAGCGGATCATCGCCCGGCTGTCAATGTGGGACGGCCCAAGGATGACGGGCAAGACCTGTGACCGCGGCACTCTCACGGCCAGTTCCTGGCCGTAGCCCATGCTGGTCAGACTGGCCGGGTCAGCATGGCGCGAGCGGCGGCGGCGCCGACGCGAGGCCTGCGAGGATACCGTCCGCCGCTTCGCGGAACCGACCGCTGTCACCGTAAGACCTGGCGATGAGCATCGCACCTTCCAGCCCGCTCACGATGATCCGCGCGGCGTCACGGGGGTCACCGGCGAATTCCAGGCTGCCGTCGCGCCGTCCCCGGTCGAGAACGGCCTCCAGCCAAGTCTCGTTGGTATCGAAGAACCGGATGACGGCGTCGCGCATGGCTTGGGGGAGGGTCTGGTACTCAGCTGCGAGCATGCCGCACAGGCACATCTTGTGCTCGGTGAGGACACGCATGTACAGATCGGCGTAGCAGGCCAGCTTTCGCGGCGCGGGTCCACCGTCGGCGTCGATGGCGGCCAGGGCCTCGCCGAACCTGCTGGCATAGCGCGTAATGAGCGCCTCGCCGAGGTCGGCCTTACCAGCGAAGTGATAGTGCAGCGCTGCCTTGGTGATCTGCAAGTCGGCCGCGACATCGGCGTAGCTGAACCCGTTGAAGCCGCGCACTTGAACGAGGGTCTCGGCGGTATCAAGGATGCGCGAGGCGGTGCCTAGATCATGCCGCGGGCGCGCTGCAACCGTTGTCATCCGATCCGCCAAGCTCCTTGACGCTGACCTACTAGTAAGTCAGAATCTGACTTATCGATAAGTAAGTTTAGCTCAGCGTCCGGACCGGCCTGGGGGGGCAGCAATGGACAAAGTCGAACATAGGGGCTTCCAGGTTCCAGACGAGATCCGTGAGTTCCCGCACGGTCGCGCCGAGATCCTCAACGTCGGTGGCGGGCAGGTAGGACGCCTGATCTTTGAGCCGGGCTGGCGCTGGTCGACCGACGTAAAGCCGGTCGCGGGAACCGACTGGTGCGAGGCTCCGCACTTCCAGTACCACGTGAGCGGGCAGATCGCGGTCCTGATGGAAGACGGCACCGAGTTCATCGCGGGTCCTGGCGACATCACGGTGCTGCCGAGCGGGCATGACGCCTGGGTCGTCGGCGACGAGCCGGTGGTCACGGTCGACTGGTTTGGCGCCGGGAACTACGCCCGCTGAGCTGCTCGCGATCATAACGCCGAGACTTGCGCGGTGAGCCGGCGAACAGCGCTGTATCGCGTCACGCCACCGAGTTGCGCCAGGCGGGCAGTATTTCGTCGATCAGGGCCTCGGTTTCCGGCGCCAGCTTCGGCATCACGTCGTCAACCGCGGCCCTGGCCGAGACCTCGTCAACCACCGAGCGGAGCAATATCTCGTTGCCGGTGGCGTGCGCCGCTATCAGCAGATCGCGCCAGAGCAGCTCGTCGTTGAACGCTAGGCGCAGTCCAGCCCGGCAGGCGGCCATGGCCGCGTTCGGATCGCCCGCCGCCAGCCGCAGCTGGCACAGCCGGTGAGCGACGTCGGCGACCTGGGCCGTCACTTCGTATTCCAGGTTGTCGGTGGCCAGCCATGTGTAGCGGCCCAGGCCACGGCCTTCCAGGAACTGACCGTGCACGAGGTCCAGTGCCGTGGCCAGGTAGTCGGCCGCGTCGCGGTCCGGTCCAGGCGCCTGCGCCACCAGCGCCCTGAACGCGTCCCAGTCAACCCGCACCTGCTTGCTCAGCCGCAGCCGTCCGTCGTCGGCGTGCTTAAGCAACGGCCGGCCGAAGGTGTCCGCACCGAGCCAGTCGGTTACCCTCCCGAGCGTGGCATCGCGCACCTCTGGTGTCACGCCACGCGGCCAGATGGCCCCGGTGAGCACGTTCAGGTGCACGCCCTCAGGGTGCGTAGCCAGGTAAATAGCGATCTCGCTCGCCAGCGCGACTCGTTCCGGCTCGATAGACCCCGGAGCCTGCACCAGCGCCTGGCCAAGTATCTGGATCTCGACCGCAGCCGGGCCAGGACGCACGGGCGCTGACGGTGCCACGTCTGGATCTGGCGGCTGGAGGGGTACGGTCACCTGCGCCGAGGCGGAGCGGAACAACTCTACGACCGCCGCGTACTGCGCCGCCGGGAGCAGCTGGGCGGTGACGTCGATTCCGAGCAGGTCAGCCCGCAGTCGCCCGTCACCGCTGAGCTGCCAGGTCCACGTGGCGCCAGGGACTTCACCGGCGATGACGTAGCCCGCGGCGTTCTGGTGCCGGGTGCGTGCCAGTGCGAGCAGCCGGCCGCGTTCCTCATCGTCGGGCGGGATCGCGCTGATGAGGTAGCACGGCGCGAAAGCAGCAGGCTCGATGCCCCTTGCCCGGCCGGTCAGCACCGAATCGAGGCCGGTCGCAGCGAGCGCACCGCCGACCCGCGCAGCCCGCTCCTCAAGCAACGGCAGCGCCTCGGCCAGCGTCGCCTTCGCAGTGACCCGGTCGGGTGCCAGCAGCCGCAACTCGTCACCGAACCCGACGAGAACCAGATCCATCCGATCCGACCACCGATTCGTGGCCAGTTCGACGGCCATCGCCGCCAGCGCTTCCTGCACGCGGCCCCGCGGACCGGAAATCGCGATCAGCCCATAGCTGGCCTCAAGATCGACAAGGACACGCCCCGAGGCGTCAGTGCCGACCGAGACCAGTCCGGGGAACGGCGCCAGCGTCCGGCCAGACTGACCGCGATCGAGCGTGCGCCCGGTTACCGGCAGGTACCAGACCTCACCGTCCTGGGCCGCCGTCCAGGGCGACGGCGGGTTGGTATCGGGCGGCGCCACCCACAGGCTCAGCCGCTCGTCGCTGAGGTGAGCGAGGAAGACTGTAGGCGGCGTTCGGCCGGTGGCTGCCAGGTCACCGGCCAGCTGGCGCAAATTCGCGTCGAGCAGCTGCGCGCCTGCCTCGCTCGCACCGAGCCGGATTGCGACCTCCGCCTGCCCGGCCGCTCCCTCGGGTGCGGTCATCCGGCTGCCGAACCCGCGGCGCCACAGCTGTTCGCGGCGGCGCCTGCCGAGCGCCACGAGCAACCCGGCCGCGAGCAGCGAGGCGGCCGCTAGCTCCCGCATGAAGGGTATGCCCTCGGTCGCGGACATCGTCGTCCTCGCGACGTTGACGTCGCGGTGGCCGCCGTGCGCCTGCGCCTGGGCCGGGACGAAGACCCCCCTCGCCTGGCCAGGGGCCACGTCGCGATGGTCCTCGGCCGGCCGGTGCACAGCGTCGTGGTCTTGCTCGTGCGGAGCACCGCGATCCATGTAGCTGGCGACCCGCGCGGACTCGTCGGCCGTGCTGGCGATGTGGATGCCGGGTCCGTAGGCGTCCGCGGGCATCTGCAGGACCCAGCCCGGCCGGATCAGGCTGGCGATGGTCAGCTTCGTGCCGTCTGGCTGCACCCTGTCCTTGTTCAGCTCGTATATTTCCTCGTAGCGACGGCCGTTACCGAGGTGGTTCTGGGCTATCTCCCACAGCGACTCGTGGTAGCGCCCGACCGGCGGCCTGACTATGTAGTACTTCTGCTGCGCGTGCCGAGGCCCGCGCACTGCGCCGGCCGGCTGTGCCGTGCTGACTTGCCCGTCTGCCTGCTGGGCGCCCGGCCTGGCTGAGGCCGTCACCGGTGCCTGCCGGGGCGGAACTGCCGGTCCAGACGCGCCGACGTGCAGCACCGGCGACAGCGCGACGGTCGCGCTGAACAACAGCAAAGCCGCGGCGACAAGCCGGTGTGCCATCGCCTGCGTCCCCCCGGCCAGCGGCACCTGCGATGCGACCGCATGGCCGCGCACCGCGGCCGAGATCTCCGCTGCGAGGCAGAACAGCAGCTGGATCCAGGCCAGCCAGACGATCACCGAAAGGATTTTCATGATCGTCAGGATGTTCAGCTGATGGGTAAGCAGCGACAACGTGGGCTTGGAGTGCGGAATCGGCAGCCCGAAAACCGTGACCAGCGCGATCGGCACGCCCGCCGCCAGCACGACGAGAGCGAGGACGGCGAGGATCCCGAACAGGACGTCAGCGGCCGACCGCCGGCGTGGCGCCGGCGGCCGGGGAAGACCTGGAATCGGTGGTGCCATCAGCAGGCCGCCCCGGTGGTAATGCCGAACTCTGCGCACGCGGATTCGGTGGCCGTTTCCTTGAAGCTTCCGATGAGGACGGAGAAGATCGGGGTGGTCGTGACCGTGACGGTCACGGTGGCCTGCCGCTGGCCCTGGAAGGTGCAATTGCTCACGACCGCGTCGATATGGCTCACCTCCTTGTACTGAAGGACGAGCTGGTCGGCGGCGTTGCAGGCCTCCGCGGGGTCGATGACCACGTTGCCATCGCGAAGATCCTGCAGGTTCAGCGTTTCCGCCGCCGCGCGCGCGGCCTGCCCGGCGGTGTCGGCGGCGCGCTCCTTCGCGTTCATCACGCCGCCCAGGTCGGCCAGCATCACCGCGAGCCACAGCACGGCCATCGTGAAGATGACCGCGAACAGCGTAAACGAACCGCGGTCCGCGCCGCGCAGGCGTCCAGCGTAAGTCCTCATGGCCCGTATGTCCTCGCGCTGAACGGGTCAAGCGGTGCCACCGCGTACCCGCTTAGTGTCCACGACCCAAAGGGGAAGCCCAGTGCCACCGTGCACTGCACCGTAATGCTCACCGACGGGCTGTCTGGCGCGAACCCTTGCACACCACCGCCCGCCAGGGCGCATGTCACGTCGCCTCCATTGCTCGCGTTGTCAGTGGTGACGGCGCCCTGGGCAAGTTCTTGCGCCGCGCCGGGGTTGAGCGCTATCGAGGCCGCCCGCGCGGCATCGCGGGCCGTGCCGTCGGCCTGGCCGCGCGCCGCCACCACGCGGCCGGCCATGACCAGGAACAGCATCAACACGATCAGCACGGGGGCGACGATCACGAACTCGACGGTCATCGAGCCCCGCTCGCCCGAGTCACGGCGCAGCAGCGCGCCGGGAGTCAGCATGCCTCACCCACCGCCGTGTCAGGACGGAAGCACTCGATCGGCCCGCTGGATACCTCCTGGATATGGATCGGGAGACCGGCCAGGATGGTGGCGACGTTGCCGGTCACGGTGACCTGAACCTCGCCGGCAGCCGGCGAGGTTGCCGTTGCCGTGAGGCCCCCGACCACCTTTGTGCCCAGGCCGGTGTAGTAGCTCTTCGCGGCGTTCTCCGCATCGGTTTGCCAGTTCACGTCCTTGGTCGCGTACTGCTCCGCGTATCGCGCCCCAACCTGGGCAGCTTCGAGCGCGACCTGCCGGGCCTGGAAGTACAACGCGTACTGGATTGTCATCCAGATGAGCAACAACATCAGCGGAGCCAGGATCGCGAGTTCGACCACGCTCGAGCCGCGATCGCCGGCGCCGCTCTGGCGCAGCCGCTCACCGGCAGCAGTTACGAATCTGGGCGCGGACATGGCGTCACCCCGGCCGGCTGTGCTGTTCGAGCAACGCAGAGTCGGCTAGCCGTCACGGGCAATTGCCGCCGCCGGTCCCGCCGGAGTTAGCGTTGATGTTGTTGCAGTTGTTCGTGACGACTATGTGGATGACGGCAACAACGCCCACGGCCAGCAACACGAGGATGGCGGTGATGATCGCCAGCTCGATGGCGGAGGCTCCAGCGTCACGCCGCCGGTGAGCCTCGGCCAATCTGGCCAGGTGCGTGCTGGCCAGCACGCGAAGATAGCTGACGGCCCGGTTGTCGAAGGGGTTGAGGCTGTTCATTTCGGCTCTCCGTAACTCGAAGCGGAATCTGAGTTGTGGTTTTCATCTGGCGGAGCCGAGCAGTGCCCGCATCGCCGGATACAGGAGGAAGACCAGGAACGCGGCGCAGAGCAGCATCTGCGCTACGAGCATCGACTGCGACTTCTCGCCGGCCTGGCCCTCGAGGTCGGACAGCTCTCTGCGGCGCAGGCTCGCGGCGCGGGACACCAGTGATTCGCGCACCTTCGCGCCGTCCTCGGCGACCAAGCTGAGCGCGGCGGAGAGGTCACGTAGCTCGTCGATCTGGACTTCCTCGCCGAGCTGGCCGAGGGCCTGCCACGGCGTATGGCCGGTGATCCTGGCGTTGGTCAGGGTCTCCCGGATCCGCCACATAGCGCGGCCGGTACCGATCTCGCTGGCGGCCATCAGGGCCTCGGGAACGCCCCGGCCGCCGGCCAGGTTCATCGCGACGAGGTCGAGGAATGCGCCGATCGTGTGCCGGAAATCCCGGCGTGCCTTATCGGCCTTCTGCTTGACCTCAATGTCGGGCAGGAAGAAGAAGATCGTCCCCACGGTCAGGCCTACCCATACCGGGATCACGAACGTCAGGTGCAACCCGGCCACCGTGACCGCCGCGTACAGCAGCGGCCCGAGCAGGAGACCGAAGATTGCCAGCAGCACCTTGTTGGCCAGATAGCTCTCGAAGGACTTCCCCGCCAGGGCGAGACTGCTGCGAAGGGACCGGAACTGCCAGCCCTGCTCGGCGCAGAACTTCGCGATGGCTCGGCCGAGCCAGCGGCTGATCTCGCTCTCTCTGCGATCGGGTCCGATCGCGGTTGACCGGTCCGCCGGCGCGTTGTCGAGCGCGGCTAGCTGCCTGCTGAGGCTGACCGGGCGAGGAATCAGCGCAAGTCCAAGCAGGAAGAGCCCAACTCCTGCTAACGCTCCGGTCAGTAAGGCCGCCGTCATCACACGCCTCCTCGTCCGGCCGGGACCGCCTCAGCCGGACCCGCCGCATCCGGAGTGGCTGCTTGCCCCGCCCATTCGCCCCGCACCCCGGCATCGCCTATCGGCGCCATCGTCAGCAGCCGCTGCGGTTCCTCGAAGATTGCCAGCTTGCGTAGCCAGTACACGCCAGCCCCGTAGACGGCCACGACGATCACGAGGACGAGCTGGCCGAGCACGGTGTTGTAGGGCGTGAGGAAGCTGCGGTCAAGCACCGCCAGGATCAGTGCCAGCCCTACGGAAACACCGATGACGATCTGGACGCTGCGCCGGGTGCTCCGGCGGTCGGCGCTGATCTTGCGGCGCATGTCCAGTTCTTCGCGGACCGAGCGGGCCAGTGCGCCAAGCAGGTCGCGCAGGCCCGGCCCGCGCAGCCGGGCGTTGATGACCAGTGCCGCGATGATGAGGTCGGCGCTCGGATCGTCCAGGTCATCGGCGAACCGCTGCAGCGCTTCGGGCATCGGAGTCCTGGTGTGCAGCCGGTCGACCAGCCGCTGCAGCGGGTCGCGCAGCGCGTCGGAGGCCACCCGCAGCGAGGCGGGGATGGCCTGCTCGAGCCCGACGGCGCCGGCGATCGTGTCTCTGAGCGACTCGGTCCAGCTGGCCAGCCCCTCCAGCCTGGCCAGGGCACGGCGCTCGCCGGCCGCGCCGGACAGACCGCGCCAGCTGAGCACCAGCAAGACAACTCCGATCCCCGCCACCACCCAGCCCGTAGCGATGAGCGTGACCAAGCCCGCGCCGATCGCGAAGGCACCGCGGGCGCTGAACAGGGCTCTGACCTGTCGCTCGAGCCGACTCTGGCCGGTGCCTTGCGGTTGCGGCGGCAGCCCTCGCAAAGCGACGATCATCAGAACGGCGCCACCGCCCGCGACGGCGCCCAACGCCACGGCCAGCACGCCGTAGGCCGACGAGATGCTCACCACATCCCCCTAGACGGGTCGTAGCCGTGTTCGACGAGCTCGGGCAGGCAGGACACTGGCGCATGCGGCACTGCCCTTCCGTCCGGTCCCGGCGTGAAGACCTCGCTGGACAGCACCCGGCCGTCGATCCCCGTGACCTCGCGGATGCTGGAGACATAGCGGCGCAGGGTGCCGCCACGAGCGTAGTCGTTCCTCTTCTCGATGAAGACGACAAAGTCGATCGCTCCCGCGATGAGCATGTGCGTAGCCTCGACCGGCAGCCGTTCCTGAGACTGGATCGCGTAGGTGGAGATCCGGTTGAACACCTCGAGCGAGGAGTTCGCGTGAATAGTGCACAGCGAGCCGTCGTTGCCCTGTGTCATCGCGTTGAGCATCGTGACGATCTCGTCGCCGAGCACCTCGCCTACGATCACTCGGCTCGGGTTCATCCGCAGCGACCGGCGGACTAGCTCCGCCATGGTGATCGCACCCTGGCCCTCGGAGTTCGGCAGCCGTTCCTCGAACGCAATGGCGTTGGGATGCAGCTCAGGGAAGTGGTCGACGCCAAGCTCGAGCGCCCGCTCGACGGTGAGCAGCCGCTCCTCGCCGGGGATCTGGTTGATCAGTGCGCGAAGCAGCGTGGTCTTCCCGGCGTTGGTGGCACCAGCGATCATGATGTTCTTGCGCGCCGCCACGGCGGCGGCCAGGGCGGCCGCGGTCTGCGGTAGCAGGGTCCCGTTCCCGACCAGGTCGGCAAGGAAGACCTTGCCGAGCCGGGTCTTGCGGATCGACACGGCCGGGCGCAGAGTCACGTCCATCACCGCGGACAGCCGGGAACCATCGGGCAGCCGGAGGTCGAGTTGCGGGTTCGCGGTGTCGAACGGGCGGCTCGACAGCCCGGAATACGCGGCGAGCACCTGGATCAGCTCGACGAGTTCCTCGTCGGTCTCGGCAACCGGCTCGCCGAGCACCTCACGGCCGTCGGCGTAGCCGAGGAACACCCGGTTGCAGCCGTTGATGTCGATGTTCTCTATCTCTTCGTCTTCCAGCAGCGGCTGCAGCCTGCCCACGCCGAACAGGGCCGCATGGATAGACGAGGCGAGCGCCTCCTCCTCCTCGGCGTTCGGCGGCGTCCGGCCGCCGATGATCTCGCTGCGGGCATACTCCTCAAGCACCTGCGCGATCACCGCGCGCGCGAACTGACGCTCGTCCTCGCTCGACATCGGCGCCATACCGGAGGCGGAATCCAGCCGCCGCTGCTCGGCGAGCCGGTTCCCCACCTCGCCGCGCAGCCGCTTGACGACCCCGTGATCGATGGCCATCAGCGCCTCCCGTCCTGAGGCGGCGACAGTGGCTGGCCAAGCCGTCTCTGGTCAACGGCATGGTGCCGCCCAGGCGGTGAGTCGGGCTGCGCAGGCCGCGGGTAGTCCCGGCGCCGTTCGGCCGGAGCCGGCCGCTCCGGTGGTGCTGGCGGCGGGCTAGCTGCTCCGTTTCCGGCCGAACGGGACGCCTGGCCGAGGAGTTCGTGGCCGACTCCGGCGGGCGCGCCGACGGGCGGCGGCCAGCTACGCCGCAGAACTGCTGCCTCCGCCTGCTGCGGATGCGCCAGGTTCTGCATGGCAGGCGGCTCGAATGCGGCCTCCGCGGGGGCGACCCGCAGCTGCGCGACCAGCCGCGTGGCGACATCGCGTGCCGACCTGATCAGCAGCGACTTGCCTAGATTCCCCCCAGCGCGGCCGCCCAGGGCGGCGGCGCTCTTTGGCTCATAGGCGAGTCCGCCGATCAGCTTTGCTCCGGTTTTGCCCTGATCAAGCGCTCGGCCGAGCTCGGCCAGCGTGCCGCTGAAGTCTCGCTGGCCAGCGACCGCCACGACACCTACCAGCGGCCCGGCGGAGTTCCGCTTCTTCCCGCAGGCTGCGACGGCGGCGACCCGTTCCCGCAGGCGCACTACTTCGGCCAGAGTCGCGCGCATCACAAGAACGACCGAAGCCGCCTGCGCCAGCAGGTCGTAAAAGGGCCCGTCTACGCCGATCCGGCCGCAGTCGGCTATGACGTCCGCTTCCGGCAGATCAGCCAGTACGGCGCCGACGCGTCCCCAGAGCGCGTCGATACCGGCCCCCTGCTCGGCCGTCGTCACTCCGGTCAGGACCGGGAGCCCGCCGTGCAGCCGCTGACTGTGCTCCCATACTTGACCGGGAGACAACCCGCGGCGGGCGGCGATAGCCAGGGACAGCAAGCCTCGCTGGACATCGAGCCGCCCGCCGCCGGCAGCCGGCAGCCGGTATGCCAGGTCCCCGCCGGCCGGATCGCACTCGGCAAGCAGCACCGGCCGCGGCCAAGCCGTCGCGAGGGCAATGGCCGCGGTTGTCACCCCCGGCGATCCCTTGTCAGCGGCGACCGCGATCAGCGCCATGACCTCACCCGTGTGGCTTCGACGACTTGCTTGACTTGGCCGACGTGCCTGACTTCGGCGGGGGTGACGAAGAGGAAGACCGGCTCGGAACAGATGAGTGCTTGTGTGACGTGCGAGCAGGGTGAGTACTCGGCGATCCCGTTGACGGAGTCGTCGGGCTAGGTGATGGACCAACTACTGGTCCTAGGCCTTTCCCAGGCTGGATCACTAGCGAGACGTTGCCGGCGGCGGCGTTGCAGGTTACCCCGTACTGAAACGTCTCCGCTGGGTCGATTCCCACGGTGACGTCAGTGTTGTTACCGCCCGAGGGCGGGCTGCTTATGTCCAGCACAACCGCATTTCGCGCTAGCAGGCCGGGGAACGCAGGGCATCCCACTGTACCGTTCGAACTCGAGGTGCTGTCCGCGAAGATGTCGACGATGTCGCCGACCTGCAGCTGATCGGGGAACTGACCATCCTTCAGCGCCAAGCCGACTCGCGCGCTGGAGCCGGTGATGCCGCTTACCTTCGTACCCATCTCCTGCGTCAACAGCGTGCCGGGATACAAGGTCGTTGCTGCGTAATACTGCGTGACTTGCTGTACCTCGTTCCACGGCGTGAAGGTCACGGCCGGTTGGTTGGCAGCGACCTGGACCTCGCTTAAATCGGCCAGCTTTATCTGCTGCCCGGCGGCTATCACCGAGGAAACCTCGATGGCGTCCACGCGCTTACCGTTCTGGAGGACAAGGTAGCCGGTACCAAGCGCACCGCCAGCGATAAGCAGTACCGCGAGCGCGGCCAACACCGGCTTGCGCTCCCTGGGAGCGCTGGGCGGGCGATGCCCGGACGGCGGACCCTGGCTCGCCCAGGACGCCCGCTGCTCTGGATCGCGCTGCATCGTGCCTCGGCTCGCCATGACGTTGCTTCCCCTTCGCTATGGACGCGGCATCGCGACATGCTGATGGACCAGCGGACTATGGTGCATGGTAGCCAATTTATGCACCATTCCGCCCGGTTATTCCTGACGTACCATCAGTGCGCGGCCGTCGCGAGTGACGAGACCGTTGCCCCCGCCGATCGCAGGCTGACGCACGTGCTGCCCGCACCCTCCAGGATGCCGCAGTTTCGTCTGAGTTGCTAGACGAACCCGAGTAAATACCGCTAGAACAACCCCTCGCCGCCAGCAGGCCGCCTGGCTCTCGCGCACCGGCCCCCATGGCCGCTGCGCCTGCCGTCTTTCTGCAGATCTTCTCGTCGGAGAGACTCGAGCTACAGCACGATAAGTAGGCCACACCCGCCATAACGGAGAAGGTCGTGCGTGAGTTCAAGCATCGGTGTCGATAGGCGGGCGGAAGGGTGAGCTCGCTCGCGGTGGCCAGGCCATGAGGCTGGCGATTGCCGGGATTCTGGTGCTCGTCGCCATGGGCGCGAGCTGGCCCGCGCATGGCCTGATCCACAGGCTCGCCGTTCCGGCCGACCCTGATGCATCAGACATCCGCGCGGCCACCTCAGCCGGCGACGTCCCGGCAGGCGCTCCGGCTACCGCACGCGATGGAAGCACCGCTCAGTCGGCTTCGCGGCTTGGCCCGCTGGCCGTCGGGCTCTGCGCTGCGGTTCTATTCGCCGGGCTGACCGCACGGATCGGGCCGGCTCTCGTGCTCGCCGCCTACTGCTGGCTGGCCGCCACGACGGTGCCGCTGGCCTGGATAGACGCGGCCGTGCACCGCCTGCCCGACGTGCTCACCAGCGCGGCGTATGCGGGAACCGTGCTGCTGCTGCTCGCGGCGGCCGCTCGAGCCAGCGAGTGGGGTGACTTGCTGCGCGCGGTCGCCGGTGGCCTGGCCCTGGCGGCGGCATACCTGGCTCTTGCATTCATCCACCCGGCCGGCCTGGGTCTCGGCGACGTCAAGCTGTCGGCCAGCCTGGGCACCGCGCTGGCCTGGACCGGCTGGGGAACACTGCTGGCAGGCACGTTCGCCGGGTTCGTGCTTGCTGGCTGCTACGGCGCCGTGCTGCTGGCCGGGCACCGGGCCACACTCAAGCAGCACATCCCGCTCGGCCCTTTCATGATCGCAGGGACGTTCCTGGCCTTGATGGCGGTCGGCCAGGGACCTCACCTGCTCTGATCGCAACCGGTTAGGGCTCGGTTAGGGCCCGGCAGCAAAATCCGGGCCGGCGACCACCACCGGAGGGACGCCTACACTCATAAACTCGGCCAGGACGACAGCGCATTACAGGAGGATCGGTCATGCGGCTGGCAGTGACGGTCGTCTCTCCGGCGGCGCGACGCTGGACGGACGTGGTGCTCGACGCCGATCCGGCGACGCCGGTGGCGGAGGTTGCGGCCGCGCTCGACCGCATAGTGAGCGGCTATGGCCCGGACGGCGCGGACGAAGCAGGATTAGCGCGTACGGACGGGGCGAGGGTGCTGAGATTCCCAGGCCCCCGCGCGCAGGGGTCACTAGCCCTCGCAGCCTCCTCGCCGAGTGCGCGCGAGCAGCCGCAGCGCGTCCCGCTCTACGTCAGCTACCAGCTGATACCACCCAAGCTCACGCTGGCGGACTCGCCGATCATGGACGGCGCCGTGATCAGCCTGGGCGATCCGTCCGGATGCCTGCGGCCCGAGCCTGCCGGCATCGTCGAGATCAGGGTGGCTGGCGGCCCCGCCGCCGGGGCGGTGCACCGCCTCAGCCTCGGCGACGCCGACATCGGCAGCGGCGAGCAGGCGGCGATCCGCATCGCCGACCAGACCGTGCCCGAACTCGCGCTGCGCGTCAGTGTCGATCCCAGAGGCCGGTGCCAAATCGCCCCCTACCAGAACGTGGTCGCCACCCTCGACCGTGACCCGCTCGGCACGCCGGTCTACTGGCAGCCCGGCCAGCAGATCGCCATGGGCGGCACGCTGCTCGACATGGCGCCGTACGAGGCGCCGGACGCCGCGCTGCACCCGTCCGAGGACGGCGTCGCCATTGACTTCAACCGGCCGCCGCGGCTGCTCCCGCCCGCTCGCGTCACCAAGTTCCGGCTGCCGAGCCCCCCGGAGAAGCAGGATCGCCGTTCGCTTCCCATCCTGATGGCCATCTTGCCGGTGATAGCGGGCGCCGCCATGGCCTTCTTCCTGCACGAGATCTACATGCTGGCCATGGCGGCGCTCAGCCCGATCATGCTGATCGGCAACTACATAAGCAGCCGCAGGCAGGGGCGGATGACGTACGCGCAGAAGATGGCGGACTACCGGGAAACGAAGGAACGGATCGAGCGCGACGCGCACGAGGCGCTGGACGCCGAGCGCGTCCAGCGACGGCAGGACAGTCCGGACCCGGCGACTGTGCTGTCGATCGCCTCGGGCCCGCGTCGGCGGCTGTGGGAAAGACGCCGCACCGATCCCGACTACCTGCTGCTGCGCACGGGGACAGCCGACCTCCCGTCAGCGGTGGAGTTGACCGACCCGACCCAGGACGAGCACCGCAAGCAGGTGGTCTGGGACGTACCCGACGCCCCCGTGGCAATACCGCTGCCGCAGCGCGGGGTGCTCGGGGTGGCGGGCCCTGGTGACGCGCCCCGCGCCATCGGCCGCTGGCTCGTCGCCCAGGCTGCGACCCTGCACAGCCCTAACGACCTGCAGATCTGCGTACTCACCGATGCGTCTGGGCAGGAAAGCTGGGAGTGGGCGCGCTGGCTGCCCCACTGCCGCCCCGGTGGCGGGCAGAATGCGGTCGCGTTGATCGGCAACACCGCCGAGTCCGTGGCCGCGCGGATAACCGAACTGCTTGCGATCATCGGCGTCAGGCAGGAGGCGGCGCGGGACCAGAATGCGAAGCAGGCAGGGTTCAGCCCCGACATCGTGGTCGTACTCGACGGATCGCGCAAGATCAGGTCGCTGCCGGGGACAATCCAGATCCTCCGCGAGGGGCCACAGGTCGGCGTGTACGCGATCTGCCTCGACGCGGACGAACGGCTGCTCCCAGCGGAAAGCCACGCGGTCACAGTCGTCCAGCCGGATGGCCTGCTCCGGGTCCAGCAGATGAACGCGGCCACCATAGCCGGAGTCCGGCCGGACGAGGTCAGCCCCGACTGGTGTGCCCGGCTGGCCCGCGGGATGACGCCAGTGCGGGACGTCAGCAACGAGGAAGCCGCCGAGTTGCCCGACTCGAGCAGGCTGCTCGACGTCCTGCATCTCGAGCCGCCGACTCTTGAGGCAATTGCCGGGCGCTGGAACACGAGCGGTCAGTCGACGGTCGCGATGGTCGGCGAGTCGTACGAGGGGCCATTCGCCGTCGATCTGGCCAGGGACGGCCCGCACGGCCTGGTAGCGGGCACTACCGGGTCCGGCAAGTCAGAGCTACTGCAGACCATCGTGGCCTCGCTCGCCACCGCCAACCGGCCGGACGCGATGACTTTCGTGCTCATCGACTACAAGGGCGGCAGCGCGTTCAAGGACTGTGCCCGCCTGCCGCACACGGTCGGGATGGTCAGCGACCTCGACGGGCATCTCACCCAGCGAGCGCTGGCATCCTTGTCGGCCGAGCTGAAACGGCGCGAAACGATCCTGCTGACGGCGGGCGCGAAGGACATCGAGGACTACGGCGCCGCCCTGCGCGCGAACCCGCGACTGGAACCGATGCCGAGGCTGCTGCTGATCATCGATGAGTTCGCCTCGCTGGTCGCCGAACTCCCCGATTTCGTCACTGGCCTGGTCGGCATCGCCCAGCGCGGGCGGTCTCTCGGCGTGCACCTGATCCTGGCCACGCAGCGCCCGGCAGGAGTGGTCAGCGCGGACATCAGGGCCAACACCAATCTTCGGATCGCGCTGCGCGTGACCGACGCGAGCGAGTCGAGCGACGTCATCGACGTGCCCGACGCGGCCTGGATCTCGAAGTCGACTCCCGGCCGTTGCTACGTGCGCTCCGGCGCCGGCGGCCCGGTCGGCGTGCAGTCTTCCAGGATCGGCGGCCGGCGCCCTGGTTCGGCCGGCCCGGTCAGGTCCCCAGTCCGGGTCGTGCCGCTGCCGTGGCAGGTGCTCGGGCGGCCGATGCCCGAGATCGGGCCGCGGGCGGCAGCCGACGACGGCCAGGTCGCCACGGACCTGTCGGTCCTGGTCGACGCGATATCCGGGGCGGCCAAGAGGCTGGGTTACGACGAGCAGCGCAGCCCGTGGCTGCCGCCGCTCGCGGAGCTGGTCACGCTCGAAGACCTGCCGCCTGCCGAGGAGACGGCCGACAGTGAGGTGCCGCCCGTTCCGTTCGGGATCATCGACGTCCCGGCCCGGCAGGCGCGTGAGCCGATGGTGCTGGATCTGGCCCGAGGCGGCCATGTGGTGGTCGCGGGTGCGGCGCGCAGCGGCCGGTCGACGGTGCTGCGCACGATCGCCGGTTCGGTGGCCGCGTACGCCTCCCCGGCCGATGTGCATATCTACGCACTCGATTGCGGCACCGGAGCGCTGCAGCCGCTGGCCTTGCTGCCGCACTGCGGGGCGGTAATCAGCCGGGACGAGAGCGACCGGGTGGAACGGCTGTTTGGCCGACTGCGCGGCGAGATCACCCGCCGCCAGCAGGTGCTGGCCGCCGGCGGGTTTGCCGGGGTCGCCGAGCAGCGCGCGCACGTTGCCGATCCCGCGCAGCGACTGCCCTGGATCGTGGTGCTGGTGGACTGGTGGGAAGGGTTCAACGCCGCCTACGAGAAGTACGACTATGGCCGGCTGATCGACGGGTTCCTGCAGTTGCTGCGCGAGGGCGCCGCAGTCGGGATGCGCGCGGTCGTGACCACAGACCGGCTCGCGCTGACCGGGCAGACCGGGACGGTCTTCGAGCACCGGATGCTGCTGCGGCTCACCGACCCTGGCGATTCGGCGCTGGCCGGGATCAGCGAGCGGTCGCTGCCCAGCCACCAGCCCCCTGGCCGGATCATGATCGAGGGGACGCCCGACCCGCTGGAGGTGCAGGTCGCGCTGCTCGACCCCGACCCGTCAGGACCGGCCCAGGTGGCGGCGCTGCGGCGGCTCGGGGAGGCGTCGCTGGCCAGGCACGGGCCGGCCGAAGGGACGCGGCGGCCGCTGCGGGTGGACGCGCTGCCGCCGCGGATCACTCTGGATGAGGCGCGGCGGCTGGTCCCTGGCTTCACCCCGCCGTCGCCGCTGTGGGCACTGGTCGGCGCCGGCGGCGATGAACTCGGGCCGCTCGGGCTCGACATCGCGGAGGAGGGCCCGGGCCTGACCGTCGCCGGACCGCCGCGCTCGGGCCGGTCGACCACGCTGCTGACGATGGCCACGTCGCTGCTGGACAGCGGCACACCGCTGCTGGTGGTCACCCCGCGCCGGTCACCGCTGCGCTCCCTGGACGGGCGCCCAGGCGTGATCGCGGTGCTCGGTCCCGGCACCGCGCCTGAAGAGCTGACCGCCGCGATCGGCGACCGGGACGAGTACGCGGTCGTCATCGACGACGCGGAGCTGCTGTTCAACGGCCCGCTGTCGGCACCGCTAGAGAAGATCCTGGTCAGCGGGCGGGATGCCGAGCACGGGCTGATCATCGCCGGGGCCACCGGCGACCTGGCCCGCGCCTACTCCGGGTTCATCAAGGAAACCCTCAAGTCCCGCTGCGGCGTGCTGGTCGCGGTCGAGGCACCCACCGACGGTGACCTGTTCGGAGTCCGGCTACCCCGCAACGCCAGCCTGGGCTCGCTCGGCCGGGGCCTGCTGGTACGGCCGGGCACGGTGACGCCCGTGCAGCTCGCCGTCACCGGATAAGGCCAGAGCAGACAACGAACGTGGCACCCAGTTCCGGTGCCACGTTCGTGACAGAGCCGATGTGCGGGCTGGCCGGCTCAGACCGAGCCGCCGGCGACCTCAGCGACGCCCTGGACCAGGTCCCGCGTCGCCTTGGTGTACTGCGCGTGAAGCTCGTTGTGGTCGGCAAGGTGCTTGTTCGTGATGTCCTCGCACTGGTCGTTGAGGTTCGTGAAGTGCGTGCCGTGCGCAACTTCGGCGTTCTGCTGCGCGGTAGTCCGGTACTTGTTCAGCGCAGCGATGACCTCCTCGTGCACTGAGTTCAGGCTTGACTGCCAGGAGTTGACGCCGCTTGGGTCATAGCCGACGAATGGTCCGCCCATGGTTACTCACCCTCCGTAGTGGTCGGGGGTGCCCGTCCCCGGCTGGCGCCAGGCCCCCAGATGAACAGTACGTGGTAATAGTTACGTAATGGCTGAACGAAAAGGATCAGGATCGGCGTACTCCGTTACCTAAACGTGACCTTAGCGTACCCGGCAGGAACTCAGTGCGCACGGGGCTTGCATCCTGGAAAACCGGTAACATCGCGGTACGGGCCATGACACGCACAAGGGGTCAGCATGGGATGGGGAGACCTCGTCGCCCAGGCGGTCGATGATGCGCGGGCGGACATGAACACCGTGCAGTCAGCGGCCGACGCCATCAGCGCCGCGATCGGCAATGTCAAGCCCTGGCTGACACCAGAAACCTGGGACGGCGGCGCCGCCACCGCGTGGGTCGGTGAGTGGACGAGCTTCTACCAGGGCGTGCAGAACTGCCTGAACAACCTGCCGTCCGCGGAATCGGACGTCATCTCAGCGGTCCAGACGCAGATGCAAGCCGAAGTACGAGCGCGCCAGACCGCGTAAGCGGCACCGAAGGGCCACGATCGGCAGCGGCAGTCGCCGAATTGCCTTCCCGCCAGTTAGCCGCTCCTCTCGCGGCGAACCGGATGGCGCAGGGAGCCGTTGACATGAGGAGAGCCGTTGTGCAGCCACCGCGCAAGCGTTCGAGCGGGGGAGACACCGGATGAACGAGTACTGGCCGGCCAGAGTTCTCGGCCGCCGCCCCGGCAGGCGGCACCGCCCTGGTTCGCGGCACCGCCCTGGTTCGCGGCACCGCCCCGGACTGAAGGCAGCTGCCGATCAGAGCGCCAAGCGAGCGCCAAATAGCACGCCGGAATGGCAGCAATTGCTACACTGCGGCCCTGTGTCAGCCAATAGCCCTCGGAGCGAACGGCGACCTGGCCGAGTCGTCTCCGGATGCCTGCTAGCCGGCGCGAGCTTGTTACTGGCCGCGTGCGGTAGTCCGGCCAGCACCGGGACGTTCCATCCGCTGGGAGGCTCTTCGAGCAGCACGCCAACCGAGTCGTCGACACCCGGGACCAGCACGCTCGGCGCGGACGGGCTTGAGTGGCCACCGTTCGGCTCGAATGCCCGCATCGACATGGTGGACTACAAGACAGCGGATAAGGCGCAGCGCCCGGCCGTGATCGCCGAAGGCGACTTCCTGCTCGCGTACTTCTACGCGGACTACACCGGTGGCCGGGACACGCGCTGGGAGTCCTACGTGGCGCCGTCTGCACGCGGCGTGCTAGCGCAGGACCTCGCCGTACCCGACGTCACCACCGAGTCGTTCACCGGGACTATCCGAGTCTGGCGGATGTCCGCCCTGCCGGCGTCTGGCGGGTCCATCCAGGTGAGCGAGTGCGTCGACACCGCCGCCGCCAAGAACACCAACTTGACCACCGGCGCGGTCCTGCCGGCGAGCGAGCAGAATTCCGCGGACGGTAACTACTCGCTTGAGATCGACATTCTAGGCGAAAGCCACGGAATGTGGCAGATTACAAAAATTGAGAATCCGATTTATTATCCGCTGGCGTCGGAATGCAAGCCGTGACCAGGGCGAGCGGTCGCCGCCGGGCCATGCGGCGAAATCGACGGCTGACCAGTAAAGGGCAGGCAATCATGAAGCACAGAATTGTTGTGGGTACCGCGATCCTCGCCGCCGGGCTGCTCGCCCAGCTGGCGTTAGTGCCGTCGTCCAGCGCGTCGTCTACGCCCCCCGCTAATTGCAACGGTCCGTCCTGCACAGCGGCATTGGCCCAGTTCATCAAGTATTACGGCGACGTCGGCCAGAACGGCGGTGACCTCGGAACCCTAGGAACAGCCTCCACCCCGCTGCTGTGCCTGTGGGAGGACTACGGCAATCAGAAGTCGGGAAGCCAGGCGATCATCGACATATCCCGTATTCTGCATAACGTATACGAGCCCCCGTATAGCGAGGAGATGCAGCAGGAGATAAAGAACGCCGTCAACCTGGCGTATCAACTGCTCGATGGCGACAACAAGGAGACCGGTACCTGGTACTTCATTTATCCCAACGGTTCGGATACCACCCAGCAGGCGGATACCTGCGCCCAGTATGACCTGTTCCAATTCGTGCAGACCGGGGCCGCGCCGGCCGAACTGCCTGCCGTGCCGCCGGCGTTCCTGGCGGTGTACGCCTTCAACCACATGCTTCTGCCGAAGCCAAAGCTGGTCATCAGCCCGGCAGTCCAGAGCGTGGTCAACCTGGCCACGTTCGTCTGGACGACCTGGCCGAGGCAGCTTGCCGACACGGCCGCGCAGTACATCTACGCCGTCCTGGGCGACCAGGTCGTCACGGTATGGGCGCAGCCACAGAGCGTGAAAGTAACTGTCACCGGCCCTGGCCTGTCCTACTCCGACAGCTGCTCGGTGTCCGATTCCGTCCCGGCCAAGGCACCGGTCACCGGGGCTGGCGTGCCGCCCAACTGCGGCGTGCTGTGGACGGGAACCGACCAGGACGCCACGATCAGCGCCACCATCACCTGGCGCGTCACTTACTACACGGGCCTGCCCCATGGTCCTGGGGGGACTGTCGTGCCGGGAACTGCAAACGGGTTCGTCTACACCACCGGTGTCCACGGGGACATACGCGTCATCTCCATTCAAAGCATCAACACCGGCTGACCGCCCCTACGATGGGCGCAAAGAGCCAGTAGTCCGAGCAAAACGGGAGCTGCATGAGCGGCAGCGACGAGGTCGGCGTTAACCCGGGCCGAGTCAGCCGGGCCGCGTCCGCGCTGGAGAACCTGCGGGACGTGCTGGCGGCCAACGTGCCGACCATCGTGAACACGATGAACGAGTACTGGTCCGCCGGTCAGGGCTCGCCGATCAGTTTGGGGATGCTGCAGCAGGCTCAGTCGCGTTCGGTGGATGACGCCACCGAGATGGAGACCAGGGCGCAGCTGGCGGAGGCGTGGCTGGCGCAGAAGGTCGGCCTGACCGGCACGGGGATGGTCGAGATCCCCTGGTCCGGCCAGGCCCTGAACGACGACGCCGCCGCGGCCCAGGCGAAGGAGCTGGCGGCCGCCGAAGCCGAGGCCACCAAGCACCCCAAGGCTGCCCAGGCCGAGATCGCCGCGATCGAGCTGTCGATCCAGGAGCATCTCGCCGACGGGCAGGACGGCCAGCCTTGGCTGCAGGCGTTCTATAACGATGCGGGCCCGCAGGTCGCCAATCTCGCAACTGTCCTGCACGATCTCAACGGCAGCGGAAACCTCCCGATCACGCAGGAGTTTCAGCACGTTTTCAGCAGCCAGGACGAGCAGATCATGAAGACGTTCGCCACCGGCCTGGCCTACGTGGATTCCCAGGGCCTGCTGACGTCCTCGACCATCGAGCAGCTGACCGCAACCCCGACGCTGTGGTCGGTGGGCATGCTCGTCAAGTACGGCCCGCCGGGCTCGGCCTACGGCACGCAGGACCCGAAACTCGGCTCAGAGGATTTCCTGGCCCAGCTCACCCAGGCCACGTACAACGCCTACCAGAAGGGCACGCTGCAGATACCGCTCGGCAGCAAGTATCCACCCGTGGGCCAGGACTACGATCAGATCAACCAGGGCCTGAGCGCCTATGACCCGCTGTCGGCGCTGCTGCAAGCCGATGCGCAGAACCAGACCGCCGCCCGGCAGCTGCTCGGCACGCCAGCGGGGAGCAACCTGGCGAGCTTCCTGCTCAGCGGCGGCGGCCTGCGGTACGCCTACAACCAGGCCAGCAATAACTTCACCATCCTCGGGCCGGACGAGCCGGTGAAATACCCGGACAACGTCTACTCGGGCCAGTTGTCGCAGCAGGCGACCGGCAACTTCCTGGACGCGGCGACCGCTGCGCCCCGCGGCGCTGGTGTGTCTGCGGAGCAGGCAGCCCAGGCGGCCTACAACATCATCAGCCAGACACCGGCACCGCTCATCGACGGCGGCACCATCATCTGGCAGGAGTCCAGTCCGGTACGCCAGGCGCTGCTTGACACGTTCGCCCGCTACATGCCCGACCTCGCCTACTCGGCGTACGGACCCCAGCGGGAGCCCATCCATCTTGATGACGGGGCCTACGTCCTGGGGATCGGCCAGTCCCAGCTGAACAACTTCCTGCAGGAGATCAGCGCGGATCCGACCGACTACGTCAAGATGCAGGCGCTGTCCAGGCTGGCCATGGGCACCTCGATTGGGGTGCTGGCTCACGGCGGGAGCATCCCCGGACTGGACAGCCCGGTCAACGAGTTCGCTGCCCTGTACGCGGACGTGAACATCCAGGCCGCCCAGGTGGGCATTACCGAGGCCCAGCAAACGGACATGCTGCACCAGCAGCTCAACCAGATGATCTCGCTCGCGGAGGCCGGATTCGGGCTGATCCCGGGCGGCGGCGAGGTCCTGGCTGGCGCGAAGGCACTGGTGGCGGTTAGCGCGCCGTTCGTTCCACAGCTCTCTACCGACAACGAGTCGAACGCGATCGCAAACGCGCAAACCCAGCAGGGCCTGGCCGAGTACACGGCCGAGATCCAGCTCGTGCGCGGCCTGATGGCCACGGGGGCGCTGAAGGACCCGCCGCCGCCCGGATCGTTCACCGCCAACGGCACCCCGACCTTGAAGTTCGGCGACTGGTGGGGCGACCACTCCGGCGACGTCGTCGCCGGGAAGGAGCTCTCCGACTGGCTGACGTCAATCCAGACGACCATGATGGCCGAGCAGAACGCACTGGGCCAGTAGCATGGGCGACCACAAACAGCGGCGGATGACGGTGCGGTTCTCCCAGGGCCTGCCGGCCGTCGTGCTGGTGTCCACGGCACTGGCCTGCGCCTCGTGCTCGTCCGCATCCCCCAAGCCCGCTGCCACCCCGAGTGCGACGCACCTCACGGCCGCGCAGGTGCTCCCGCCGCTGCTGCAGTGCTTCATCGACCACCGGCTCATATCGCAGTCCGCGCTGCAGAGCGGTAAGGACAACGTCCCGCCCGACGACTCCTCCACCTGGATCCGCGACGGCAAGGTCACCGAGAACGAACACCTCGGCGCCTGGTTCTCCGACAACTCTGCCATCGTGATCAAGGGCAACACTCTCGGCGACTGGATGACCGCGGTCGAGGCGAATCGCAAGGCCTGGCCGACCAGCATCTGCGGCGCGATGCCTGCGGTGAAGTAGACGCCCGAGCGCAGTGGCTGGCTGACGCCGCCGACCCGGTCAGGTTCCCCGCCGCGCGGGCTTACGGCAGCCGCGCCCGTACGTCACGCGCGAGCGCCGGGATGTCCACCGGCCTCGTGGTATCGACGGCAAGGACGACTCCGTACCCGATCGGCCGGTCCGACCGGCTGAACGCCTCGTCAGGCAAGTGGGGGTGGTGGCTGTCGACGTGCACAACGTGCCGGGAGCTGGACCGCTCGGCGTACCTGCGCCGGTACTCCTGCGCCGGGCAGTTGCAGAAGACCTCGACGGGCCTGGTGGCGAGCGCCGCGAGCCGCTGGCGGTTGCGCGGATCGTCCGGCCAGAAGTTCGCGTCGAGGACTGCCGCTGGCGCGTCAGCGGCCAGTGCCCACAGCAGTTCCATCGAGGCCGCTCCGAGTCGCCGCGACCAGGCCACGTCGGGTTCGTCCTGCGCCAGCCAGTCGTGCATGGTCTCCTTGATCCGGTCCTTGGCCAGCAGCGCGAAGCCAAGCTCGGCCGCCAGCGGGCCGGCGATCGTCGTCTTGCCCGACCCCGGCGTTCCGGATACGAGCACAAGCCGGCGCTGGCCAGGGCCGATCACCACGGTACGTCGCCGCGCAGTCCTTCCAGGCACGGGCAGGACCGGATCACCGAAGCCGCTCCGGCACCTTGAATGCCTCGCACACGGCCCGCCAAACGACCTTGGCGTCCTCGCCGTCGGCCAGGGCCTGGTTCACCGTACGGCCGCCGAGACCAGCAAGGACGTAGTCCCTGGCGACGCTGTCGGCATAGGTCTCGCCGAACTGCGCCCGCATCCGCTCCCAGAAAGTAGTCAGCCGCACGGGCGCCAGGCTACCCCAGCGACCAGCCCGGCCAGCGTCGCGCGGTGAACATCAGCACGTGGGATAATTCGGGCATGACCTCCCCGACGCTGGCCGCCGCGGCGGCCGGCACCTGGACCCTCGGCAACCTCACCGTGAACCGGCTCGGATTCGGCGCCATGCGCCTCACCGGCGGCCGGCCGTTCGACCCTGATGCTCGGCCAAGCGATCGAGCGCAGGCCATTGCGGTGCTGCGGCGCGCGGTCGACCTGGGGGTCAACCACATCGATACTGCGGCGTTCTATTTCTCCTCACTGCGCTCGGCCAACGAGCTGATCAACACCGCGCTCGCGCCGTACCCGGACGACCTCGTGATCACCACCAAGGTCGGGCCAGGCCGCGATCCGCAGGGCGAGTCAATCGCCAGGGCCACGCCGGGTCAGCTGCGGGGTCAGGTCGAGGAGAACATCCGCTCGCTCGGCCGCGACTACCTCGACGTCGTGAACTTGC
>JASHOL010000041.1 GCA_030041135.1 Streptosporangiaceae bacterium
TCGTTGCCCGTCTCGGTAGCCCGGATGACCAGCCGTCCGGTGACCACCACGGTGCCGGCGGTCACCCGCTCTCTCACCGCGGTCTCAGCCGGTACCGCCTCGCCGGTCATGGTGCTGGTGTCGATGGCCGACTCGCCGAACTCCACCACCCCGTCAGCGGCGATCACTTCTCCGGGCCTGACAATGAACCTGTCACCTGGCCGCAGCTGTCCGGCCGGAACGCGGCGCTCGGTCCCGTCCCGACCCAGAACGCAAGCGTCCTTCGCCCCCGCCGCGGCAAGCTCGCGCATGGCATCGCCAGCGTTGCGGCGGGCGCGTGCCTCATACCACCGCCCGGCCAGCAGGAACGTGGTCACCGAAGCGGCAACTTCGAGGTAGATCCCGCCTCCGGAGGCGTGGACAAGCAGTTGCAGCGGACTCATCCGAGCCTGCGAGGTATCCAGCACGAACATCGCATAGGCCGACCAGCCGCAGGCTGCCACGATGCCGACCGACACCAGCGTGTCCATCGAAGTAGCGCCGTGCCGCGCGGCCCTGGCGGCAGCGGCGTGGAACGGCCAGGCGGCCCAGCCCGCTACCGGCACGGCCAGCGCCATTAGCACCCATTGCCAGCCAGGGAAACGGAATGCCGGGAACAAGGACAGCTGTACCGACAGGTCACTGAGCGGAATAAAGAACACCAGGGCAACGAGCAGCCGTCGTCGCAGATAGGCGACCCGGGCAGCCTCGGGCCCTACGTCGGCGTCCCGGCCTGCTGTCGGCCGGACGCGCTCGGCATCGTAACCGGCCTGCTCCACTGCCTGAACGAGCCGCACTAGCTGTACTGAGGCCGGCGCGGCAACGGTCGCCCTCTCCGTTGCGAAATTCACCGATGCGACGACGCCTGGAATCTCACCGAGCTTGTTCTGTACGCGGACAGCGCACGCCGCGCACGTCATTCCGCGGATCGAGAGCTGGACCTCTCTCAACTGTGCGGAAGAGATTTCGTCACTAATCGCAGCGGGGGACAAACGGCATGCCTTCATTCACATGGCCGGCTTTAAGGCCGCTTCCAGGCGCCTCCTGCCGGCAGGCGGCCACCGGCAGACGACGTTTACCACCCAACGCGGGAAAATCTACACCGTCTCACGAGCGCGTTCACCGCAGCGGCAGGCTCATCGCGCTGGCAGCACCTGCTGTCACGCCACCGGGTGCCGGTGGCCCTGCCCTTCCATAGAGTACTTCCTGGCAGGAGCGGGACAAGCGACTCACCGCATGTATCGCACCGAGTCGAAGAGGAGAGTTGTGGCACTTCTTAGAGGAACCTGGTACATCGCAGGGATCGCCGCCGCGATCGCTGTCGCCGGATGCGGGTCAGGCTCATCTGCCAGTGCCCCGGCCTACCAGATACAGGCTCATACCATCGACGGCTTGGGCAAGATCATCACCGACGGCAAGGGTTTCACCCTGTATATGTACGTGCCTGACCACCGGGGAAAGTCGCAGTGCACCGGGTTCTGCGCACAGCAATGGCCGCCGCTACTGCTGCCGTCGGGGGTGAACAAGCCGACGGCCGGTCCGGGTGTCGCGGCAGCACTGCTGGGAACCGTGCGCCGCGCGGACGGGCGACTTCAGGTCACCTACAACCGCTGGCCGCTTTACCTGTGGATGGGTGACACTGCGCCGGGCCAGGCCACCGGCCAGGCTGACGACATGGGGCTTTGGTATGCGGTGTCGGTAACCGGTGCCGTCGACAAGGGGACGCCTTTGTCAGGATAACCGGCTTTCAGCGGCCCGACTACGCCCCGCATCTGTCGCCTCACCTGCAGTTATTGCCGGACGTCAACCTGAGTGCCGGGCACCGGTCGGGCAAAGACCCAATGGCCGAGAGTGCGTTGTGCACCACGCAGGTTTACTGCGAGCCTGCTACTGGGTCGGCCGGCTCAGATAAGTACGCCTCATGCGGATGAGATTAGGCATGTCCTCTGCGTTCTGGCTGAGCCGCGGTGAGAGACCGCGGGATGTCGCGCGCTCGTCCCGCATGGCGCGAAAGCCTGTCGCCGCACTGACCGCAGTCAAGCTCACACAGCCTGGGCCCAGACGGGTCGGGCCGCTGGCCTTTCGCGGCTTTCCGAACAATACCCCTGCGGGGTTCTTCGAATACCCGCCCATAGTTTATCCAATACCCCCGGAGGGTTTTCTGACGCTGGCGCAACTCACTGGACGCAACCGCTTCCACCTGCAGATTCTCTACGATCAGGAAGGACACAATTTCTTTTTGGCTACTAAGTCTTGAGCCACCGAAAGGCGAACGCTAGTATTCTTGCCCGAATTCCCTAGGGTCCCGTCAGGAGCTCTCAAGGCGGCCCTGCAACTTGATGCAGGTGTCGGCCTGGGCCCGGGAGTGCCGAGGGTCAGGAAGGGCAAGGAGGGTTGGATGAGCGAGATCGCGGCGCCGGGTGTCCGCCCCGGGTGGCCGGGTCGCATTCACGCCGGAGCCGGGACGGCCAGCGGAGCCCCCGACGTGAGGCGGCGGCTGCAGCTTGCGCTGGCAGGGATCTGGCTGCTCGTCGCCCTGCTGCAATACCAGTCCTTCATGTTCTCCAGTGGGTTCAATCAGATGCTCGGCGCGACGGCGGCGGGCAATCCGCGCGTCGTCGCGAGCCCGATCACTTGGGACGCCACCCTGGTATCGCATCACCCGGTATTGCTGAACTCCATCTTCGCCACGATCCAGCTCCTGATAGGGATCGGCATCGCGTGGCGGCCGACCGTGCGGCTGGCGCTGGCCGCATCTATTGCCTGGGCGCTCGGGGTGTGGTGGTTCGGCGAGGGCCTCGGCATGGTGCTGACCAGCAGCGCGAGCCCGGTCAATGGCGCGCCTGGCGCGGTGGTCATCTACGCATTGCTGGCGATCCTGCTGTGGCCAGCCGATCGCGTGGGCAGCCCAGCGCCGTTTACGGCGGCACGCGCCATAGGCGCGCCCATCGCGCGCGCTCTGTGGCTAGTGCTCTGGCTCAGCCTGGCCTATTTCGCCCTGCTGCCGGAGAGCCGGGCGCCGCAGGCCCTGAACAGCATGATCGCTAGCATGGAGGGCGGTGAGCCGGGCTGGCTCGCTGCGCTGGAGCGTGGTGCCGCCTCGCTAGTCGCCCATCAGGGCCTAGCCGCCTCGATCGTGCTGGCCATCGCCCTGGTGATCATCGCCATCAGCGTCTACCTGCCCGCTTCGGCCGCCAAGGCCACCCTGGTCATGGCCATCGTCGTGTCCACGGTGATCTGGGTGTTCGGCGAGGCCTTCGGGACCATCCTTACCGGCGGCGGCACCGACCCCAATTCCGGGCCGCTGCTCATCCTGCTGGCCCTCACCTACTGGCCCATCCGGGCCGCCGTCACCGGCCCAGTAGGCACCCCGACCCCGGCCGGCGCCAGCGAAGGGACGACCGCATCATGACACCCTCCTGGATCCTGGATATCTTCGCGGCGATCATGCTCGCAGTCGCGGCGGTGAGCGTCGGCCGGCTGGCCGCAGCCCGGCCATGGCAGCAAGGGACACAAGCGGTCCTGGCCGACACGGACGTCTCCCACCTGCTGATGGGCGTCGCTATGGCGGGCATGCTGACCGCCAGCCTGAAGACCCTGCCGGACGACGCCTGGGCGATCATATTCGGGGCGCTAACAGCCTGGTTCGCCTACCGAGTAATCCGGGATGCCCAGGTCAGCGGCGTCCGCGCGCTGGCCGGCGGGCACTGCGCGCCGCACCTCATCCACGCCGCCGCGATGCTGTACATGTTCGTTGCCTTCACAGCGCCCGCGGCGCCCGCGGCGCCCGTGGCGAGCGGCATGGGCGGGATGAGCGGCATGGGAACCCTGCAGGTGTCGTTCCTGGCGTTCGTGTTCGCCTTGCTGCTGATCGGCTACAGCATCTGGGACCTGGACCAGCTGTCCGGCCCCGGCGCGAGCGGTCATTACAGCCTGGCTCGCACCGCGCCAGCGGCCGCCGTTCTCGTCGGGGCCACCGCCGGGACAGGATCCACTGCGGCTGCCAGCGGATCGGCAGGATCCGCCGCAGTGGCCGGCGTGCAACCCATCGACGCAAGTGTGCCCGCGACCCGTACCGGCCATGCTGTCCTCGCGCCGTGGGTGGCCTCCAGCTGCCGGATCGCGATGGGCGTCACCATGGCTTTCATGCTGCTGATCATGATCTAGACACCAGACAGCCGGGAGGCCGTGAGCTCGCCGGTGGCGGTGCTACTACCAGGGCCGGTAGTGACGCGTGGCGCATCTGGTGCCAGGTATTGGAGCGCGTCATTTCAGTGTAGTAGTCAGTACCGCGCTGCCCTTTCCCGAAATGGCCAGCAGCCGAGAGTCGCCCGTCGAACTACGCATGCCGAGGCGCAACGTAATGGGAAGTGCATGGACCTTGTCCTGGAGATCTCCGCCCGCCGAATATATTTGGCTAACGGGCGTGATGCGCCTGGTGTGAATGGCCTTCCGCTAGCGCCCGCCAGAGACGAGAGGTGAGCGTAGTGGCTTCTTACCCTGAAGGAACGGTCTTGACCTGCTCTCACGAGGACTGCAATTGCCGGGTGCTCATTCAGGCGGAGTGCCACTGCCCTGGCGCGGAAGGGCCGTCGACCTACCGCTGCGCGTGCGGCGCCGAACTGATCCCGGCACAGGACACCTGAACTGCACCGCTGCCGACGGCCGGTGGGCTGCTGTTCCTGCCGTTCGTAGGTGGCATCCTGGTCAGCTCTACCATGTCCAGCATCGTGCTGCCCCGAGTCGGGCCGAGGGTACTGATCGCCTCGGGCACGCTGGTCGGTGCCGGCGCCATGGTCTATCTGACCCAGCTCACCGTGACACCCAGCTACACCGCCGTCATCCTGGCCGCCGCGATCGTCCTGGGCCTGGGCTTCGGCATCATCTTCGCCGTTACCATCAACACGGCCATCGCCGGCGTCCGACCCCAGGACGCGGGCGTGGCCTGGGCGTTGGTCAACACGACACAGCAGGTCGGCGGGTCCATCGGGCTGTCGGCCCTGAGCACCGTGGCGCTGACCACCACGGCCAGCTACCTTGCCACCCGCCACACCGGCCCGCTCGCGCCGGCGACCGCGGCCACCCACGGCCCGAGCCGCAGTCGGCGTCCGAGGCGATTCCTGTCGCTCTCTGCAACTGTTCGCCGTTGATAAGGCACGACTGCGGCCCAATGACCGCGGCGGGCCGCAGATCCCACCTGGTGAGGTCGTGATGAACCCAGAAGGCGCTGGCCAGCTTTCTAGCCGGCGGACGGCCCTTTCGGGGCCCGAGTGAGCCGATCATTGCAGCGGCGGCAGGGCCGTCATGGATCTGCCCGGTCACCGCGGCAATCATGTGTCCACGTGGAGCACCTCGGCCTCGTGCCGCTCTGCGCTGGCCAGCGAGGAGCACCTCAAGGTCTACCTGGCTGCGTGCGGAGCAACAGATCTCCAGTGCGTTACGTGGCACGCGGCTATCACGTGGGGTGGCGCGCAGGCCTAGGAAGGCAGCCCTGGCGCCGGCACCAATCCAGCACCGGCGTTCGATGGATTGACGGTTTCCGTCCGGCCCGGGCACGTGCTCCGCTGGGTAGGCCGGGTACTCGATCGGCGCCCGTAGCCCTGGTCTGCCGCGCTTTCGGCGCTCGCCACGCCGAGGTGGTCCCGGTTAGCTGCGGAACTCAGGCCAACGGCCACGCAGGAATCATCCCAGCGTGGCCGTTACCGGTGGTGCCGTTGGGCTAGAGCAAGCCAGCCCCGGCTCGCGGCTGGCTGGACCCGTAGACGAGATCAGCCTGCACGCAGGGCTGGCTTAGTACGTCGCCGTGACCTGTGCCGCGGCCGGATGCGTTACTGCAGCCTGCTCCGCCCAAGCCTGCTCGGCGGCGACCTGCTCGGCGGCAGCCTGCTCCGCCGCGATGTGCTCTGCCCATGCCTGCTCCGCCGCGGCCTGATGCGCGGCACGCTGCGCGGCAGCCTGGTCGGCGGCGGCCTGGTGCGCCGCAGCCTGGTCCGGGGCCCCCTGCCGTGCGGCGGCCAGATGCGCGGCC
>JASHOL010000444.1 GCA_030041135.1 Streptosporangiaceae bacterium
CTCAGCCGGCCGAGCCGCGCACCCGCGATCAGCACGTGGCGCCCCCGGAGGCTGATCGGGCCGAGCGGCAGCCTGCCGTCCTCGGCAGGCAGGCCGACCGGAATTGCGAGCGGCGCAGCGCGGCTGCCGGGCTCTGCGTGCAGGCCGGCCGAACTGGCGATGGTCCCGGCCAAGGCGGCCGCGGCGCCTGGCAGGTCACGGATCCGGGCGGCTCCCGTACCGACGCCGAGAGCAATTGCCGCGCGCGCCGCAACCATCGCGGCCGGCACCGCGCCGCGCACCGGCAGCAGCAGGCCCGCCGACCTCCCGGCGATAAACATCTCGACCTGCCGCCCGGTCCGGCGCAGGCCGACGTCGCACCGGGCCAGGGCAGCGCCTCCGGTGCCGTCGTCGACGGCAAACAGGAACCTGCCGGGCAAGGCCGCGAGTGCCGGATCGGCGACGATCGCGGCGTCGAGCGCCAGGATCAGACGGCGCAGGGGCGGGCGGTGGCCGAGGCCGGCGAGCGGGCTCGCGGTGATGTTCCTGGCCCGGTCGTGCGCGCCCGAAGGCAGCAGGCCCACGCGGCCTGCCTGGCGAGCCAGCCCGGCAGCTGCTCGCTCGCTCAGGCCTCTGAGCTGCACGTTGCCGCGTGCGGTGATGTCGACGTTGCCGTCACCAAACTCGCAGGCCAGCGCCGCGATCGCGGCCCAGTGCACGCGGGTGACGTAGCCGCCTGGCAGCCGCATGCGGGCGACGTCCCCGTCGCGCGCAGGGTGCAGAGTCAGCATGCCGGGACACGCGTCTACCGCCTGCACCGGCACCTCCGCTCTTGGGTTTGCAACTCCCGTGGTTCGCAACTACGTCGCCGGCGACCCGCCGCCTCTAGCGGCGGGCCGAGTCGGCAGGCCAGGTGGGCCAGGTTCCTGTACGGCCCTGGTCACAGTAGTAGAGTCAGGTCCACAACGCGACAGCCAGCGGAGGAAGCCGGTGCGAATCCGGCGCGGTCCCGCCACTGTCACCGGGAAGCAAACCCCATCTGTAGTCACGGCCGTCACGGGCTGGAAGGCCGGGGCGAGCGCTGATCCGGGAGCCAGGACACTCCGGCCGTCGCGACCGTCAGCTGGGGCGAGGACCCCGGAGGAGGCTGCGTGGAAGACCACCGTCTGTGCACGGTAGCCCTGCTATCCACTTCTGATACCGATCTGCTTGCGGCGCGGTCAAGCGGCGCCGGGTATCGGCTGGCCAACCCGGCCCGGCTGCTCCCGGCCGGTCTTCCGGCTGTGGTTGACGGCTCGGACGTCGTGGTCGTGCGGCTGCTCGGGGGCGAGGAAGCCTGGCGTGAAGGGCTGGCGCGGCTGCGCGCGCAGGACCGCCCGGTCATCGTCGTCAGTGGCGAGCAGGCACCCGATGCCGCGCTGATGGCGCTATCGACCGTGCCGGCCGGCATCGCCGCGCAGGCGCACGAGTACCTGGCGCACGGCGGGACGGCCAACCTTCGCGAGCTTGCCCGCTTCCTGACCGACACCGTCATGCTCGGCGGCACCGGGTTCGCGCCGCCGCAGCCCGCGGCGCCGTGGGGCGTCAGGGACCTGCAGGACACCGCCGCCAGCCAGCCGAGCGCCGCCGCCCCCGTCATCGGCATCGTCTACTACCGGGCACATGAGCTGGCGGGCAACACCGCCTTCGTCGACGCCCTGGCCGCCGCGGTGGTTGCGGCCGGGGGCAGACCGCTGCCGGTCTGGTGCGGCAGCCTCCGGTCGGCCGAGCCCGGCCTGCTGCAGACACTGGCAACCGCGGACGTGCTGATCGTGACCGTCCTGGCTGCTGGCGGCAGCGCCGCCGCCCTGGCCCAGGCGGGCGGGGACGACGAGGCGTGGGACGCAGGCGCCATCGCCGCCCTGGACATCCCGGTGGTCCAGGCGCTGTGCCTGACGACGCCGCGGGCCGACTGGGCCGGCGGGAACGGCGGGCTCAGTCCGCTGGACGCGGCCACTCAGGTTGCGATCCCCGAGTTCGACGGCCGGCTGATCAGCGTCCCGTTCTCATTCAAGGAGACCGGCGACGACGGGCTATCGGTCTATGTCGCCGATCCCGAGCGCGCGGCCCGGGTGGCCGGCCAGGCCATGGCCCTCGCCCGGCTCCGCCACACAACCCCGGCGCAGCGCCGCGTCGCCATCGTCTTGTCGTCCTACCCGACCAAGCACGCCCGCATCGGCAACGCGGTCGGCCTGGACACGCCCGCCAGCGCGGTCGCGCTGCTGCGCGCGCTGCGCGAGGCTGGCTACGACATCGGCCCGCTCGACGGCCAGGGCGCGCTGCCCGGAGTCGAGCCGCCCGACGGCGACGCCCTCATGCACGCGATCATCGCGGCGGGCGGCCAGGACCCGGACTGGCTGACCAGCCAGCAGCTGGCGGACGCGGTCGTGCGCATCTCGGCCGGGCAGTACCTGCAGTGGTTCGCGCAGCTACCGGCGAGCCTGCGTCAGGCCATGCAAGACGCCTGGGGACCGCCGCCGGGCGACCTGTACGTCGACCGGTCCCGTGACCCCGACGGCGAGCTCGTGCTGGCCGCGCTGACCGCAGGGAACGTGGTCCTGCTGGTGCAGCCGCCGCGCGGTTTCGGCGAGAACCCGGTCGCGATCTACCATGACCCTGACTTGCCGCCCAGCCACCACTACCTGGCGGCCTACCGCTGGCTGGAGTCCGGCTTCGGCGCGCATGCGGTCGTCCACCTCGGCAAGCACGGCACGCTGGAGTGGCTGCCGGGCAAGAGCCTCGGCATGTCGGCCGAGTGCGCGCCCGACGCCGTCCTCGGCAACCTGCCGCTGATCTACCCGTTCCTGGTCAACGACCCGGGCGAAGGCACCCAGGCCAAGCGGCGCGCGCACGCCACGATCGTCAGCCACCTGGTGCCGCCGATGACCCGAGCCGAGACCTACGGCGACCTCGCCCGGCTCGAGCAGCTCCTCGACGAGCACGCCAGCATCGCCGCGCTCGACCCGGCCAAGCTGCCCGCGATCCGGGCCCAGATCTGGACGCTCGTCCAGGCCGCGCGGCTCGACCACGACCTCGGCCTGGAATCCCGCCCCCACGACGCCGAATTCGACGACTTCGTCCTGCACGTGGACGGCTGGCTGTGCGAGGTCAAGGACGCCCAGATCCGCGACGGCCTGCACGTGCTCGGCGCCGCGCCGACCGGGCCGCAGCGCGTGGGCCTGCTGCTGGCCATGCTCCAGTCGCGCCAGATCTGGGCCGGCCAGGCCGGGGCGCTGCCGGGACTGCGGGAGGCACTGGGGCTGGACGAAGACCGCGCCGGGCGAGCCGAGACCGACAGGGCTGAGACGACCGCTCGCGCCCTGATCGAAACCATGGAGGGAACGAGGTGGCGTCCCGAGACTGCCGACGATGCGGTCGCGGCCGTCCTCGGACGGCCTGCTGAGGCGGTCTCCCGGCTGCTCCGGTTCGCCGCGACCGAGGTTGTCCCGCGGCTGGCGCAGACGACCGGCGAGGTCACCGCGGTGTTGCACGCGCTCGACGGCGGTCACGTCCCGGCCGGGCCGAGCGGTTCGCCGCTGCGCGGCCTGATCAACGTGCTGCCGACCGGCCGCAACTTCTACGCGGTCGATCCGAAGGCGGTGCCGTCCAGGCTGGCCTGGGAGACCGGCGTCCAGCTGGCGGACTCGCTGCTCGCGCGATACAGGGAAGAGACCGGCCAGTGGCCCGCCTCCGTCGGCCTTTCAGTATGGGGAACGGCGGCGATGCGCACGGCCGGCGACGACATCGCCGAGGTGCTCGCGCTGCTCGGCGTGCGGCCGTGCTGGGACGAGGCCAGCAGGAGGGTTACCGGACTCGAGGTGATCAGCCTGACCGAGCTCGGCCGGCCGCGGGTCGACGTCGTGATCCGGATCAGCGGCTTCTTCAGGGACGCGTTTCCCCATGTCGTCACCCTCCTCGATGACGCGGTCACGCTGGTTGCCGGGCTGGAAGAAGACCCGGCAGGCAACCTCGTGCGAGCCCACGTGCTGGCCGACATGGAGCGTCACGATGACCTGCGCCGGGCCACTAGCCGGGTGTTCGGCTCGGCGCCAGGTACCTACGGCGCGGGCCTGCTGGCCGTGATGGACAGCCGCTCCTGGCGAGACGACGCGGATCTCGCCGAGGTCTACGCGCTCTGGGGCGGGCATGCCTACGGCCGCGGCCTGGACGGCCGGGCTGCACGCGCGGACATGGAGGCGGCGTACCGCCGGATCGCCGTCGCCGTCAAGAACACCGATACCCGGGAGCACGACATCGCGGACTCGGCCGACTACTACACCTTCCATGGCGGGATGGTCGCCAGCGTCCGGGCGCTCACCGGCAGCGCGCCCCGCGCCTACGTCGGCGACAGCACCCGCCCCGAGCACGTCAGGACCCGCACTCTGACCGAGGAGTCGGCCAGGGTGTTCCGGTCCAGGGTGGTCAACCCACGCTGGATCGATGCCATGAAGCGGCACGGGTACAAGGGCGCGTTCGAGCTGGCGGCGACCGTCGACTACCTGTTCGGCTGGGACGCCACCACCGGCGTGGTCACGGACTGGATGTACGAGCAGCTGGCCGCCAGCTATGTTTTCGACCCCGGCACCCGCAAGTTCCTGGAGGAGAGCAACCCGTGGGCGCTGCGCGGCATCACCGAGCGGCTGATCGAGGCGGCGGACCGCGGGCTGTGGGCGGCGCCGGAGGCCGACACCATCGGCAGGCTGAAGGATACCTACCTGGAGGTCGAGGGACAGCTCGAGGAAGCCCAGTCGGGGGAGGACCGCCGATGACGACCACCACGCCGTCAGTCGCACCCGAGTTCGCTGAGCCATCCGGTGCAGCGCCGGGGTCTGCGGCACTGCCGTTCGCCGCCGTCGTCGGCCAGGAGGATGCGCGCCTGGCGCTGCTGCTCGGCGCCGTCGACCCCGGCATCGGCGGCGTCCTGCTCAGTGGCGAGAAGGGCACGGCCAAGACCACGCTGGTCCGCGGGCTGGCCGCCCTGCTGCCCGGCATCGCCGTGGTGGACAAGTGCCGGTTCTCCTGTGACCCGGCCGCGCCCGATCCCGCCTGCCCGGACGGCCCGCACGTTCCCGACTCCGATGTCCGCGGGGGGTCTGGGAGGTCATCCCCCCGGATCGGCACAGCCGCGGCGGAGTACCGGCCCGCCCGGCTGGTCGAGCTGCCGCTCGGCGCCACCGAAGACCGCGTCACGGGCAGCCTCGACGTTCCGCGGGTGCTGGCCGGAGCGGCGACCGCCGAGGCGTTCGTGCCGGGGCTGCTCGCCCAGGCCCACCGCGGGATCCTGTACGTCGACGAGATCAACCTGCTGCCCGACCATCTGGTAGACGTCCTGCTCGACGCGGCCGCGACCGGGGTCACGACGGTGGAACGAGAAGGCGTCTCCCTCCGGCATGCCAGCCGGTTCCTGCTCGTCGGGACCATGAACCCCGAGGAGGGCGAGCTGCGGCCCCAGCTCCAGGACCGGTTCGGGCTAGCCGTCGCGGTGGTGGCGAGCGGGGATCCGCGGGTGCGGGCAGACGCCGTGCGCGCCCGGCTGCGCCACGACCTGCGGCCCGCCGCCGACGCGGCCGCGCATGCGCGGGTGAGCCGCGAACTGACCGGCAGCATCGCGGCCGCGCGCGCCCGCCTCGGCCAGATCGACCTGCCCGACGCTGAGCTGATCCGCATCACCAGGGCCTGCTCGTCGCTGGGCGTGGACGGGCTGCGCGGCGACCTGGTCACCGCGCGAACCGCAGTCGCGCACGCAGCCTGGCGCGGCGACAGCGTCGTGACCGGCAGGGACGTGCGGGAAGCGGCCAGGCTCGCGCTCCCGCACCGGCTCCGCCGCGGCCCCTTCGACAACCCCGGCCTCGACTCCGACCGGCTCGACGAAACTCTCAGCGGCGAGGACGAGCCGGAGCCGCCGCCCGACGATGGCGGCGGCGGGCAGTCGGCCCGCGACGACAGCGACACGTCGCCGCAGCCGCGGGCCGGCCAGGGGGAGCACGCGAGAGCGGACGCTGGCCAGCCGCCCGATCCAGAGCCGACCGATCGGGCCGAGACCGGAATGCCGCCGGCCGACGGCGCGCAGCATCAGGAACCGGCCCGGTCGCCGGGACCGCGGACGGCCGCCGCTCCCGGCGCC
>JASHOL010000445.1 GCA_030041135.1 Streptosporangiaceae bacterium
GCGCTGCATGGCCGTGACCGACGTCGCGGGCGCGCGCGCGGCCGCGCAGTCGCTCGGTTACCCGGTCGTGCTGAAGACGGACGAGCCGGCGATCCTGCATAAGTCCGACGTCGGCGGGGTCCTGCTCCGCATCGCCGATGGCGACCAGCTCGCCGCCGGCTACGCAGACCTGGCGACGCGACTCGGCCCGCGGGCGCTGGTCTGCCAATTCATCCCGGCCGGCGTCGAGCTGGCGCTCGGTATGGCTCGCGACCCCGAGCTCGGACCTTTGATCGTGGTCGGAGCGGGCGGGATTCTGGTCGAGCTGCTCGCCGACCGCACGGTGGCGCTGCCACCCGTAGACGCGCTAACGGCCGCCGAGTTGCTGGACGGGCTGCGGGTCCGCAAGCTCCTGGCCGGAGTCCGGGGAGCGGCTCCGGCGGACATCAACGCCGTGATCGCGGCGATCAGGGGTCTGTCGGCTCTGGCGGCCGAGCTCGGCGATGAGCTCGAGGCGCTTGACGTGAACCCGCTGATCTGCGGTCCCGCCGGTGCGGTGGCGGTGGATGCGCTGGCAGTCCCGCGCCGGCGCCCTGGCTGACGCCCGCTCAAGCGCCCCCGGACAGCTCGCGATGACTGCTCGCGCGTCACGATCCGGGTCCGGCCGCTTCGGCCGCGGCGCTCGTCGCGCAGCCGGAGGTTCAGTGCCCGGCAGTCCGGCCGCCGTCGATGAAGAGGATCTCTCCGGTGACGTACGGCGCCGACTCCAGATACAAGATGCCGCCCACGACGTCGCTGACCTTGCCCAGTCGCCCGAGCGGTGGCATCGCCGCGGCGAGCTCCTCCGGGGTGAACGACTCCGGGGGCGCCAGCGGAGTCTGCGTGACGCCTGGCGCTACGGCGTTCACGCGGATGCCCTCAGGGGCGTACTCGACGGCCAGTGCCTTGGTGACCGCGGCCAGGCCTCCTTTGGTCAGCGCGGTGAGCGCCGACGGCGAGGCGCAGTTCGCGTGCAGCCCGACGCTGGCGCTTATATTGACGACGTGGCCGCTGCCCTGGCTGACCATCTGGGAGATCACACGCTGCGTTAGCCAGAAGAATCCGCCCAGGTTGACACCGGTGATCAGGGCGTAATCCTTAGCCGTGTAGTCGGTGAACGGCTTGGAGACGAAGACTCCGGCGTTGTTGACTAGCGTGTCGATGCGCCCAAAGCGGTCCAGCGCCCCCGCGACGATCCGGTCGGCAGTAGCCGGGTCGGAGATGTCACCCTCGACCGTGAGGATGTCCAGGTCCTGGGACGGCTTGATCGTCCGGGCGTTCACCACGACTGCCCAGCCCCACTGGCGGTACCCGTCGGCCACTCCGGCCCCGATCCCCTGCGAGCCGCCGGTGACGATCGCGACTTTCCGTGATGTTTCGCTCACGTCTCTCCTCTGCTCACCCAGGCTGCTACGGCCGGATCGCTCGGGTGCGACGTGAGCGGCGTGATCTCCGTTACCATCCACGGGTCGAGTGGCAGCGAATCGACGATGCGCTGCATCTCGGCGTGGTCGTATGCCCGCCACAGGCCTAGTCCGTGCCCCTGACCAGGGAGCACCCACAGCCGCTCCAGATGTCCCTCGTCGGCCAGTTCGTGTGCGCGGGCCGCCTCGCCCGCCTCCGCATCGGCCACGGCCTGACTGGGCGCGTCCGCCGGGACCTTGATCGTAAAGGTCGTCAGGAACTCCGCCGCCTCTGGCCGTAGGTCATGGCCGTTGCCGGGACCAGGGTCACTTTGGTGGTGCGTCAGCGGGGTGACCTGGTCGGTGCGCCACACGCGCAGCGGCATCGACGCCAGGGTCTGCTCTAGCTGCGCATCGTCGTCGGCGGCGAACAGGGCAAGTGAGCGCCATTCACCCGGCTGCAGCGGAGGTCGCCACAGGCGTAGCAGGTAACCCTCCGACGCGAGCTCGCGCGAACGGGCGGCCTCGCGGGTGACGGCCTCGTCTACGGCTTGCTTAGGTGTCCCGTCAGGAACGTGCGTGGTCATGGTGACGAGATACTCCATGGCAGCGCCCCCTAGCTTGCCTCGAACTGCGGTGTGCGCCCTCGTATGCATCCAGGTGGACTGAGGGCCGTCGGCGCATAGGGTCTGACACTGCGACAGACCGTCGCACCGCTCATTCCGGCAAGTTACTGATCATGGCCGTAGGCCAAGTCTAGACCTGGGGTTGGCCGGCGATCCCTCGGAGGGACGCCCGCTCACCCACGCGATCGGGCTAAGTAAGGTGCCGGGCAGGGAGTTTCCGACGCAGGCCGTCCTGGCCTGCGGTAGTCGTCCCGGCGAAGCCCTGGCCCGCCCGCCGGGCCCAGTCGGCTTCGGTGATCGCGCCCGGCTCGGCCGGCAGGTAGTGGTGCAAGATCAGCTCGCCAGCGCCCGCGCACTGGGCGACGGAGCTCACCAAGGCAGCGGGTCCTGCAAAACGTCAGGCGCGCAGCAGCACCTGCCATGGCCGGACGGTGACGGCAAGCAGCCCGCCCGCTACCGACTGGTCATCTTCGGTGGCAAGCTTCCTGGCCTTGTCAGCTTGGCCGGCGCCAGGCAGCCGGAGCACGGTCAGGCCGGCTCCCGGCTCGTCGGGCAGTGGCCCGGCCGCGACGAGGTAGCCAGCCTCGCGCATCCGCCCGAGGAACTCGACGTGCAAAGCGAACCGCGGGTCGTCGAAGATCGTGCCCTCAGTCGGGGCAGCAGGGCCCGGATGGTGGAGCAAAGCCACCCAGGTCTCCGCGGACGGGTCCGCGGAGAGGGCGACGTTCGCGACGTCGTCGTGGTAGCACTCCAGCACGCGCGGCCAGCCCTCGTCATACTCGGCGCGGGCCGCGGCCGGATCATCGAAGATCTCCCAGCCCAAGTGCTCGAGGAGCACCCGCGTCTGTTCGCCCAGTTCGGTGAAGGTCACGCGCACCTGGCTGGCCCGGTCAGGACCGCGCCCTGGGTGCCAGGTGAATGCCAGCGCACCCGGGGGACTCCACGTCGTCACCGCTCCCCAGATGGCAGTCCCGCCGCCTGCAGACCGCTCGACGATCTGACCGCCGGCAAACTCCACCGTGCTGCCGGCCCCGTGCACGCTGAACCCAGCGACCGGCCACCAGCGTCCGATTCCGGACGTGAAGGCCTCGAACGCAGTCTCCTGGTCAGCGTCCACGACTATCTCACGCCGGATCGGCGGGACGCCCCCCGCAGGCATCTCATTTGTCAACTTGCTCTCCCTTGCCGCTGACCGTGGCCGGATGACTGGCCGACTGGGCGTGATCGACGCTCGTTCGCGAGCGCGGCGGCCTCATCTGCGTAGGCGGCCAGCACGCTGTCCCAGGTGCGCACCAGCCACTGCTGCGCCGCTGCCAGCCCGCCTGGAGCCAGCACGTAGAGGTTGCGAGTCCCGGCGCTGGTGTACTCAACCAGGCCGGCGTCACCCAGCACTCGCAGATGCTTGCTGACCGCCGGGCGGCCGACTGGCAGCCGACGGGCCAGCTCGGTCACCGGCGTGGGGCCGTCGCGCAGCAGTTCAAGGATGCGGCGTCGGACTGGCTCGCCGAGCGCATCGAAGACCTGGTCAGCGTATTGGTTACTCATAAGCAACGGTTACTCTAGGGCAACCAATGGGGACCGGTCAACTGCCTGGCTGCCTGGCTGGCTGCGTTGGGTGCCTGGCCGCGCGGGGCTCGGCCAGGCACCCACGGCACGCAGCCGGCCTGCCATGCCGGCCGACCGGGCTAGACGGCGATGACGTCGAACTCGTTGCCCTGGGGATCGGTCAGCGTGACCCAGTGGTATCCGCCTTCCTCGATCTCGTCCTGGCGCACCGCCCCGAGATCGACGAGCCGCTTGACCTCGCCGCCGAGGTCACTCGTGACAAGGTCGGGGTGGAACCGGTTCTTCGCGGTCTTGCCCTCGGGCACCTGGTGGAACATCCACTGAGTCGGGTGCCCGCCCGGATCGGCCAGGCCGATCGCGGCGAACTCCGGACTTGCCCCGTCGTCGACGGGCCGGTCAAGGACGGCCGACCAGAACGTGGCCAGTTCCTTGGCGTCGCTGGCATCCAGCGACACGGCATACAGCGTTGATGGCATGACGTGCTCTCCTTTTGGACATCGAGCTTGGGCCAATGCCAATACGCTCGGGTCTCCCGTAGCAGGAGAGTCAAGCGGCGAACTGCGACGCCCCCCGGCCGTCAGCTGTGCCGGAACGCCGGCCGGTGAGGCACTAGTTCTCGGCGCCGGCGATAGCGGTGAGGGCCTGCTGGCCGCCGATGCGCTGGCCCCTGGTCATAAGCCGGTAGCCGAGGAAACCGAGGCCCGCCACCACGAACGACATGAGCAGCATGACCGTGGCGAGCGCGTTGAGGGCAGGACCGCCGTTACCGCCGTGCTGCGTCGAGTAGATGATCACCGACATCGGCGTGTTGGTCGCGTTGGAGGACAGCAGGTCCACGACCACGAAGTCGTCGATCACCCCGGAGAAGACCAGGATCGCGCTCGCGAAGATTGCCGGGTAAAGCAGCGGCAGCATTACCCGGCGGATGGTCTGCCATTGCGTCGCCCCGAGGTCGGCCGCCGCCTCTTCGTACTGCCTGCCGATCGTGACCAGCCGGGCCTGGACGATGATCGCCGGCCAGCTGACGTTCCAGGTCACGAGGCCGAGGATCTCGGCCCAGAAGCCCAGCCCGACGCCTCGCAGCCCTGGCATCTTGGTGAAGACGAAGAACATCGCCACGCCGAAGATCAGCTCGGGCACGACGAACGAGAGGATCATGATGAAGTTGAATGTCGACGGGACCTTACCCCGCCACCGGTTGATGCCGAGCGCGAACGCGACGCCGAGCGGAACCGTGATCAGCGTTGTCAGAGCCGACAGCTTCAGCGTGACGAACATCGCGCTGTGCAGCTGCGGGTTGTACCAGATCGAGTTGACCTTGTCGCCCCAGTACCAGCGCCAGGACAGCCCCTGGTAGGTGGCCTGGGACTTGCCCTTGTTGAACGAGAACAGCACGGCCAGCGCGATCGGCGCTAGCGACCAGATCAGGTACAGCCAGGTGAAGCCTTCGAGGAACCACGGATGACGCCAGGGATTGCGGAACCGCCTAGGCCGGGCCCGCCTCGTTCCCGTGGTGGTAGCAATTCGCTCGGTGATCACTGTGCTCGTCATGACGCCGCCCGCGAGGACCGGTTGGTTGCAGCCACGTAGTAGATCATCGGCGCCAGGAGCACGAGCAGCACGATCAGCGACAAGATCGCGCCTTGGCCGGCCGACGGGATGCTGAGCTGGCCCTGGATGAGGTTGCCGATCATCGAGGTGTCGCGCGCCCCCGACAGCAGCTGGTTGGTGTAGTAGTCACCGAGCATCGGCAGCACGGTGATCAGCATGCCGGTGAGTATCGGCTGCCTGGACAGCGGCAGCGTGACCCGGACGAACGTGCGCAGCCGGCCGAGACCCAGGTCACGGCCGGCCTCGATCAGCGTCGGGTCGATGCGGTCGAGGCCCGCGTACAGGACCAGGATCAGGTAAGGGATGTAGCCGTAGACCAGGCCGAGGATGACGGTGTAGTAGTGACCGCCGAGCCAGTCTGGCGAGCCGAGGCCCACGAACGACAGGACCTTGTTGAGATAGCCGTTGGTCTGCAGCAGGTCGATCCAGGCCAGCATCCGCATCATGTAGCTGATCCAGAACGGGGCGATCAGCAGCAGCAGGAAGAAGCCCTTCCGGCGGCCGGCGAACCTGGCCACGAAGTACGCGGCCGGGTAGGCGATCACCAGGCTCAGGATGGAGGCGAGCGCTACATACCAGATCGTCCGCCAGGCGATCGCGCCGGCGAACGCGCCCGCCCCGAACAGGTCCCGCAGGACGTTGGTCAGGTTCGCCGAGCTCCAGTTGAGCGGGTTGTAAACCGCGACCGGCGTCTCGGTCGCGATGTCCAGCTTGCCCTCGCCGATCGCCAGCATCGCGTAGAACGGTATGACGAACAGGATCGCGAGCCAGATCATGCCGGGCGCCGCCAGCAGGACCCAGAAGAGCTTGTTGGCCTGATGCGGCTTCGGCGTGCGTCCTGGCCTGCCGCCTGCCCTGTCGGCCGGGGCGGTCGCTGGGGGCTCGGGGGGAGCCTGGAGGGCCATCGCGCTACAACCCGTTGCTCGCGACCAGCCAGGCCTGCTGCCAGAGCGCGTCAGCGTCCGCGGGAAGCTGCAGTTCGCCGACGCCGCGGCGGAAGTCCGACGGGACGACCGCGGTTGACATCAGGCTTGGGGGCAGGATCTGTTCCTTCACAAGCAACTCCGGAGTGACGCCGTTGATCGGCTGCATGTAGCCGTTCCAGCTGATGTTCTCCACGGCGATCGGGTAATCCATCAGGTAGTTCACGAACAGGTGCGCGAGCACCGGGTTGGACGCTGACCGCAAGACGGTGTTGGTGTCGTTGGCTATCGGGCCCTTGCCGTCCCTGGGGAACCAGTAGCGGACGACGTCGACGTTTACGCCCTTGGGCATGTACTCTCCGGCGGCGGCCATGTCGCCTGACCAGGCATGGTGAATCCACGTCTGGCCGTCGGGGACCTCGCTGTAGTCGTTGTTGTCGATCTGCATGTCGACCAGGTCGGCCAGTTGCAACAGTGTCTGCCTGGACAGGTCGATCTGGTCCTTGCTCGTGGTGTTGAGGTTGTAGATCCCGTTCATCATCAGGCCGAGGCTGATGGCCTCGCGGTAGTCGTCCAGGATCGCGATCTTGCCCTTGTACTTGGGCTGGAAGAACATTTCACGCCACGGGTTCTTCAGCGCGTAAGGGTTCAGCGGGACGAGATCCTTACGCCAGGCGATACCGGTGGTATAGATCGTGTACGGCACCGTGTACTGCCAGCCCAGGTCGTAATACGGGTTCTGGAAGTCGGGCCAGGCCTGGGTGATGTTCGGGATGTAGCTGTGGTTAAGCGGCTGGAGCAGCCTGCCCTCGATCAGGTCGCCGAGCACGTCGATCGTGGCGCCCATCAGGACGTCGAACTTGAGGCCCGCGCGGAGCTTGGCGAGGGCCTCGTTCATCGTGTTGAACGTGGTCACCTCGACCTTGCAGTTGTACTTCTTGGCGAAGCTGTTGACGCAGGCCTGGTTGACGTAGGCCACCCAGTTATAGACCTGGAGGGTCGCGCCGGTCTCCGGCTTCAGCCCGCTCGGGATCGGCTTGTTAGTGCCGGTGGGCCACCGAACCGGATGGTTCGGCCGGGGGAGCGGGATGTTGCTCGGTCCCACCAGGTAGGGGGCGCAGGCGTCCAGCATCGTCGCGCCCCCGCCGGCGAGGAGGGCGGCGGCAAGTCCGCGCCGCAGCGCTTGCCGTCGGGAGAGATCTGGCGTTCGACGGGTACCGTCGGGCTGCCAGCCCTCGCGTGGGTGCATGTACCGCCACCCTTCTCGCGCGGTCTTTGACGAGACCAGGTCTTTGACTGAACGTTCCGTCAGGGTCGTTCTGGGTGACAAGCATCACCCTGTCGGCGCGGTCAGCGCAAGAGTTTCTGGATAACTGGTTCGAAAACCTTACCTTCGGGAAACACCCTCCGGGCGGATCTTGCCGGCCCTAGCACCGGCTTATCGGCGCACTGCGTCCGCGAACGTGGCGAAGTTCTCGACGAATTTATCGATATCGGCCTCGTCGTGCTGAACAGAGATCAGCCATTGCTCGATCTTGCCCCAGGGCGGCAAGAAAACGCCGCCGTTGTGCTGGAACAGCCAGTGCGCATGGCTGTAGGAATCCCTGATGCTCAGGAAGTCGCGGAAATGGCGAACTGGCTTGGCGGAAAACACCACGCAACCCTTGGCGCCGACCGATACGACCTGCGCGTTAAGCCCGTTGCGCTCGATCTCGCGCTCAACTCCGGCCACGGCCCGCAGGCGCAGCTTCTCAAGCCGTTCGTAGGCGTCCGGGGTCGCCACGTCTTCGAGCATGGCCCGGCACGCAGCCATCGCCAGCGGATTGCCGTTGAACGTGCCGACCTGCTCGTAGTCCCCGTTGGCCACGTGGTCCATGACCTCCGCGGTGCCGCCGATCGCGGCCACCGCGACGCCACCGCCGATCGCCTTAGCCAGGCAGACGATGTCGGGGGTCACTCCGGTGTAGCCGGTCGCGCCGCCTGGTCCAGCCGTCAAGCCGGTCTTGACCTCATCGAACGTAAGCAGCGCGCCCTGGGAGTGGAGCAAGTCCTTCAGGCCCTGCAGGTAACCGGGTTCGGGCAAGATGATGCCCGCGTTCATCATGATCGGCTCGAGGATCATCCCGGCGATCTGGCATGGGTTCTCCGCCAGCCGACGCTCGACCGAAGCGAGGTCGTTGAAGCCGACTATCAGCGTGAGATCGGTGATCGCCTTCGGGATGCCCGTGCTTGACGGGGCGCTATTCGGCCGCTCGGCCGGGCCCCGCTCGTCTTCGTCGCCCTCGGGGCAGACCGATACCTGCACCGAATCGTGATGACCGTGGTAGCAGCCCTCTACCTTGATGATCAGGTCACGGCCGGTGATCGCCCGCATGAGGTGCACCGCGTCCATCGTGGCCTCGGTGCCTGAGTTGCAGAACCGCCACTGCGGAAGCCCGAAGCGCCGTGACAACTCCGTCGCCGCCGCCAGCGCTGCCTCGGTCGGCTGGGCGAAGTGCGTGCCCCGTGCCACCTGGGCCTGGACTGCCTTGACGATGGCCGGATGACCGTGTCCGGCTAGCGAGACGCCGTATCCGCCGTGCAGGTCGACGTATTCGTTGCCGTCGACGTCGTACAGCTTGGAGCCGCTCCCATGGCTGAGCCAGACCGGCTGCGGCCTGGAGATCTGCCAACTGGATACGACGCCACCAGAAAGGGCGCTCGTGGCCATCGTCGCCAGCCGAGCGGACTCGGGCTGACGCTCGATGAAGATTTCTTCCTGGGTCCGGATGATGGCCTCGAGCGATGGCCGAGCGGATGCCGGCCGTTTGGCTGCGGCTGGCCTTGGCGCAGTCGGCGTGGCGGGTGCGGACGGCTTGGCCGCGGCCGCCCTGGCGGCAGCTGGCGGGTTTGCTGCGCGCGGGCTGGCTGCCGTGGCCG
>JASHOL010000446.1 GCA_030041135.1 Streptosporangiaceae bacterium
GGGGTGGTGGTGGCGGCTGCTGGTGGCGGGCGTGCTGGTGGTGGCGGCGGCTGGGGCGGGGGCGGGCCGCTGGTGGCGGGCGTGCTGGTGGCGGCGCCACCCTTGGTGTGCGGCCCTGCCCCGGCGACAGTCGCCTAGAATCACGGCCATGAGCACCCTGATCCTGATCAGGCACGGCGAGAGCGAGTGGAACGCGAAGGGGCTGTTCACGGGCTGGGTGGACGTCGCACTCTCTGAGCGGGGCCGGGCCGAGGCAGCCGAGGGCGGACGGCAGCTGGCCGACGCGGGGCTGCGCCCTGACGTGGTGCACACGTCGGTGCTGAGCAGGGCGATCGAGACTGCCGATATCGCTCTGGACGTGGCCGGGCTCTCGTGGCTCCCGGTTCGGCGCTCCTGGCGGCTGAACGAGCGTCACTACGGTGCGCTGCAGGGCAAGAACAAGGCAGAGACCAGGGAGCAATACGGCGACGAGCAGTTCATGTTGTGGCGGCGCTCCTATGACGTGCCGCCGCCCCCGCTGCCCGATGACGACCCGCTCTCTCAGGCCGCCGACCCGCGCTACGCGCTGCTGCCCGACGAGTTGCTGCCCAGGACCGAGTGCCTGCGGGACGTGGTCGCGCGGCTGCTGCCGTACTGGCACGACGTGATAATCCCCGACCTGGCTGCGAGCCAGACGGTGCTCGTGGTGGCGCACGGTAACTCGCTGCGCGCTCTGGTCAAGCACCTGGACGGGATCAGCGATGCCGACATCGCCGAGCTCAACATCCCGACTGGCATGCCGCTGGTCTATGAGCTGGACGACCGCTTCCGCCCGCTCGGCGAGGGCGGCCGTTACCTTGACCCGGAAGCGGCCAGGATTGCGGCCGAGGCAGTCAAGAGCCAGGGCAGGTAGGTCTCGTCCGGCGCAGCCAGCGTCGGAGCAGCCAGCCCGCGGCCAGGCCGTGTGGCGGTAGGCCCGGCCACTTGATGCAATGCGCCGCCAGGCGGCTGACGGGCAGAATCGACATTAACGGCTGCCGTCACTGGCATGAACATTTTGCCAATAGGCGCAGGTCAGTGATGTACTCCGGTGGGCAGCGCACCCGCCGTCCGCATAACATCAAACCGTGGAGTTGGGGGTGAAAGCCGTCATGCCTGCAGAGGTGCATGGCATCGACGAGGCGGGCAAGAAGCTGCCGCCAGGAGTCAGCTCAGTGCTCGCCGTGCTCCTGTCTTCCGCCGTCGTGCTGGACAGCGACGATCGCGTTCTTAGCTCAAGTGACGCGGCGAAGGAGTTCGGTCTGGTCGAAGGGGACCGGCTCGTCGTCGGCGAACTGCTCGCGCTGGCCCGCCAGGTCCGCCGGGAAGGCATGCCCCGCGAGGGCGAGATCGACATCATGACCAGCAGGTTCGGTGGTCGCGCCACCAGCTTCGCGGTGCGCGTCGCGCCGCTTGGCCCCGCGGCTGGCGACGGCGGGCTCGTCTTGGTCCTCGCCGAGGACCAGACCGAGAGCCGCCGGGTCGATGAGGTCCGCCGCGACTTCGTAGCGAACATCAGCCACGAGCTGAAAACCCCCGTGGGCGCCCTGGCACTACTGGCGGAGACCGTCGAGGAAGCCGCCGACGATCCCGATGCCGTGCTCCGCTTCGCCGGCCGGATGCGGCAGGAAGCGGCCAGGCTGACCGACCTCGTCCAGGATCTGATCATGCTGTCCAGGATCCAGGCCGCGGAGCCCGTGCCCGACCCCAGCCCGGTCGAACTCGACGTCGTCGTCGCCGAGGCGCTTGACCGCGTGCGGATGAAGGCAACGTCCCGCGGCATCAGCCTGGAAGACAGCGGCGAAGGCGGCATCTCGATCATGGGTGACGAAGACCTGCTCGTGACCGCGCTGCGGAACCTGCTGGAGAACGCGATCGCTTACAGCCCGGATAAGACCAGGGTCAGGGTGAGCACGCGGACCGCGGACAGCTGGATGGCCGAGGTCAGCGTCACCGACCAGGGCATCGGCATCCCCGAGCGCGACCGCGAGCGCATCTTCGAGCGGTTCTACCGCGTCGACCCGGCCCGGTCTCGGGCTACTGGCGGGACCGGCCTCGGTCTTGCGATAGTGAAGCACGTGACGGCCGCGCACGGCGGCAATGTCACGGTCTGGAGCAAGGAAGGCGGAGGGTCTACCTTCACGCTTCGGCTGCCGCTTCGCCAGGGGCGGTCGTACACGGTTAGCGGAAACGATCACGCCAAGGCGCGATCTGTCAGGGAGGCAATTAAGTGACAAGGGTGCTCGTTGTCGAGGACGAGGAATCCTTCAGCGACGCGCTGTCCTACATGCTGCGCAAGGAGGGGTTCGAGGTTGCCGTCTGCCCCACCGGGCCGGACGCGATCGAGACCTTCGACCGCACGGGCGCCGACCTGGTGCTACTTGACCTGATGCTTCCCGGCCTGCCCGGCAGCGAAGTCTGCCGTAGCCTGCGCGAGCGATCCAACGTTCCCGTGATCATGCTGACCGCCAAGGATAGCGAGATCGACAAGGTCGTCGGCCTGGAGCTTGGGGCCGACGACTACGTGACCAAGCCGTTCTCGTCCCGTGAGCTGGTAGCGAGGATGCGGGCAGTGCTGCGCCGCCGCGGCGATATCGACGAGCCGGTCAGCTCGATCATGGAGTCCGGCCCGGTCAGGATGGACGTCGAGCGGCATGTTGTGACCGTGCGCAGCGAGCATGTGCAGCTTCCGCTGAAGGAGTTCGAACTGCTCGAAGTCCTGCTCAGGAATGCGGGCCGCGTGCTGACCCGGATGCAGCTCATCGACCGGGTCTGGGGCGCCGACTATGTCGGTGACACCAAGACTCTCGACGTTCACGTCAAGCGGCTGCGGGCCAAGATCGAGGTCGAGCCGGCCAACCCCCGGCACATCGTGACGGTCCGGGGGCTCGGCTACAAATTCGAGCCGGTCGGCTGAGCGGACGCCTGCTAGCTCGCGCTCGGCGACGGGGTCGGCGTGGGTCCTGCATGCTTGCGACTGGCCGTGGTGGCCGCCGGCGGGCTCGGTGGCGGCGACAACGTCACGTAGTGAGTGGCATGGGCGAACACCGGTACCTGCATCGAGACAGGACCTTGCTTCTGGAAGTTCATCACCAGGGTGATGTCAGTACCACTGCCGAGTACCTTGGTGAGCTTAACCAGCCAGGCCTGTGGCTGCGGGCCGGTGAGCAGGACCGACTGGTCGGTGCTGATCGCGACACCGCCGGCAGGCAGCTTGACCGAGGTGGCGACCCCAGGCGCGCTAATGCTCAGCAGCCGGTCAGGCGTGCCGGTGTTGACGATGGCGAAGAACAAGCTGGCGGACTGGCCCGGAGCGAGGCTGGAGCCAAGCGGCGCACCGAGCACGAACACGTTCCTGATCGACAGGTCGCCCGCCACGATCCCGGCCGCGTCGGTCGGATAGTGGAAGTCGACCGTGGGCGCGTTATCTCCGGCCTCGCATCCGGCGAGCGCCGGGATCAGCGCGGCGACCAAAACCAGCAGCAGCCAGCGCAGGCGTGTCTTACCCCAGTGCTGGCCGACACCGGCGCTCGTGATCACTCCAGTGCTCCCCTCGTGACGAGGCAGGTCCTCAGACGTCGGAAAGCGTAGCCATAGGCCCGAGTCAGCTGGGCGCCGGCCCGGCTGTATGGTCCGTCGCTGACCGCGCAGGCCGATTATGCCCGGCGGTTACCGGCGATTTGCGGTGAGCTCACACGTCACCGAGCTGCAGCAGCTCGGACAGGTGCTGGCTGGTGTCGAGCCGCTGGGAGTAAGAGACGGAGCCCTGCGCGGTCACGACGAAAGCCGTCAGCCCGGTGTAGCCCTTGTCCAGGTCGCCCGTCACGTCCCTTGCCGGCACGGTGCCGTGACCGAGTTCCAGCGCGAGCCTGCGGGCCTGCGCCGAGCCGCTGCCGGTATAGAGCAGGTAGTGCAACACGCCGCCGCTTTGGGCGAGACTGGCGATCTCTGTGGCTTGGGCGGCGCAGGAGCAGTTAGCGGGCACCATCAACAGGACCGCAGGTCCTAGCGAGCGCAGCTGACGCTGGCGGCCCGACACGATCACGGCATCACTGGCGAGGCGCGGCGCTGGCGTCATGACGGGAGCTGGCTGGGGTCCGGCGGCACCCGGCCCCGGCATGCCCTGGTCGATGGAGGTCGCCGTGAACAAGGTGAGCAGCGTGCCGGAGATAAGAGCGAATACCAGGCAGCAGATCAGGAGCGGCACCACCATGCTGTCCCTGGACAGCAGGCCGTGCAGGCGCCGGCTGCGCTGATTGCGGCGCACGGCCCGCTGCTCGCGGTGATACGCCTGTACGTCCCGGTCCAGCTCCCGAGCATCGTCGGGAATCTCGATGTCGACCGGCGGCAGGCCCGTATCGTCCCGTTCGGGGTCGCTGCCAGGAGTCACGGTGCACCTCCCCGGCAGATTCGAACTCTGTCCTCTCAGTATGGTCCAGCCGGGGTTCAGGTCGTGCAGTCAGCCCTCCACCGATTTGTGATCACTCGGCTGCCGGGCGTGACGTCGGGCTGCCCGTGGCCGGCCTGACAATTTCCGCCGAGCGCCATCTGCGCCATTGACCTGCATCTTTGCCCGTTAAGGAGGGCTAATCACCTCGGCTGCCCGTGATAAGATGGCTGGCAGCGGAAGGGGTACATGCCACATGTCTTTCAAGGTCGGCGACACCGTCGTCTACCCCCACCATGGGGCTGCTCGGATCGAAGAGATCGAGACCCGTTCGATCAAGGGTGAGGATAGGACTTACCTCGTGCTCAAGGTCGACAAGGGCGACCTGACTGTGCGTGTTCCCGCCGATAACGCTGAGTTGGTTGGCGTGCGGGACGTGGTCGGACAGGAAGGGCTTGAGCGGGTATTCGAGGTGCTGCGCGCCCCGTATACCGAGGAGCCCACTAACTGGTCCCGACGGTACAAGGCCAACCTCGAGAAGCTTGCCTCGGGCGACGTCAACAAGGTCGCAGAGGTGGTTCGCGACCTGTGGCGCCGCGATCGCGAGCGCGGCCTGTCGGCCGGTGAGAAGCGCATGCTGGCCAAGGCCAGGCAGATCCTCGTCAGCGAACTCGCGCTGGCCGAGAAGACCAATGAGGACAAGGCTGAGGCGCTGCTCGACGAGATTCTCGCGTCCTGACGCCTGATGCCCGGCCTGCTGCCGCGCGTCGGCATCGGCGTTGACGTACATCCCATTGGCGTGGGTGGGCAGCTCTACTTGGCAGGGCTGCTCTGGCCGGGCGAGCCCGGCCTTACCGGTCATTCCGACGGCGACGTGGCGGCGCACGCTGCCTGCTCGGCCCTGCTGTCGGCCGCCGGACTGGGCGACCTCGGCGGTCAGTTCGGAACCGACCGCCCTGAGTGGCGGGACGCCTCGGGAGTTGCGCTGCTGGGCGAAACGCGCAGGCTGGTGACTCGGGCGGGCTTCGAGATCGGGAACGTAGCCGTCCAAGTCATCTGCAACCGGCCCCGGATCTCGCTCCGGCGCGAGGAGGCTGAGCAGGCCATGTCCGCGGCACTCGGCGGCGCGGACGTGAGCCTGTCAGCGACCACGACCGACGGTCTCGGCCTGACCGGCCGAGGCGAGGGCATCGCCGCGATCGCCACTGCGCTGCTCGGCCGCGAGTAGGCGGCAGCATCGCTGTCGGTCGCGGAGCCGGCCGTCATTCGCCAGCGGGCGGCACCGGCGAACTCCACATCCGGTGAAAGACCGGCATCTCAGGATCGGCGGGCTCGCCCTCCTCCGCGTCCTCGGGGCCAGAGTTCTCTGCCCTGGAGACCTCGCGATCGGAGTCCTCGGCCCCCGAGTCCTCGCGTTCGCCGTCCTCGGGCCCGGAGTCCTCGGGCGAAGAGTCCTCAGGCTCGGAGACCGCGCGATCGAAGTGGTCGCTGTCCAGGCTGACCGGCGCCTCATCAAAGCCCGGGTCGTCCGGCGCGAGTTCAGCATCGATCGCCAATTCGGCCTCGGGCATCTCGCCGGCCGGGTGCCGACCGCGGCCGCCAGGGCCAGCCGCGTCGACGGCAGAGTCAGCCTTGACCTGCTGCGCGACGACCAGCGTGGGTACGGCGAGCAGGGTCTCACTCTGCCGCAACCCAACCGTTTCCTGTGCTGGCCTGGGCACGGGCGCCGCGCTGCTGAGCTCGCCCGGCTCGAATCCCGGCACTAGCGGCAGCGCGGACGCAGGCGGCTTGCGCTGCGGCTCCCATCCCGCCCGTGACCGGCCGCGGCCCGTCACTCGGTTCTCGGCCAGCCGGCGCAGCCTGGCCTGGCGCAACATGGCCAGCAGCAGCGCGAAGGCGACGAGCACGAGCACCCACGGCACGATCGCGGCCGTGACCGCCGCCTCCTTGGCCGGGAGCTTGCGCCCGGCCGCATGCAGCGCGTCGGCGCCTGCGGCCGCCGATAGCAGCGCGAGCAGGCATGTCCATGCCAGCACCTTGCTGGGCAGCCCGGCGCCGCGCAGGGCCAGGACGGCCGCCAGGATCACGACCAGCAGCACGTCGAAGATCAGCGGGTAGCCTCTGGCCAGCCTGCCGCGTATGCCTGCATCTAGCGCGAAAGCATGGATCCCGCCGTAGGAGAGCACGCACGCAGCGCCGGCGAGCGCGGCCAGGCCGATGCCGACGGCCGCGAGTGCGATGACCCTGAGTACTCCTGGCCCGCCGGCCGCCGCAGGCGGGCTGGCGGTGGCTGGGCTCGCAGTTGATTGGTCGCTCATCGGATCAGGCAAGTCCTTCCTGGGCGCGATGCCGGTCCGGTGCACGGTCCCCTTATAGTCGGGAACGGGCGGCACAGCATGCAAGGAGGCAGGCCGGCGGCGGCGCGCGGAGGCGGGCAAAACGGCCGGCCGCAGCGGTAGGGAGACGATATGCCGTACTACAGGGTGGCCGGGGAGATTCCCAGAAAGCGCCATATCCGTTTCCGCGGCCCGGATGGAAGCCTGTACGCCGAGGAACTGATGGGCGAGGAAGGCTTCTCCGCCGACTCGTCGCTGCTCTATCACCAGCATCCGCCCACGGCGATCGTGAAGAGCGAGGGCCTGCGCGACATTGCCGCCGACGCGGGTCTGGTGCCGAACCATCCGCTCCTGCCACGTCATTACCGGACGCAGGAGGTGCCCGCCGGGGGTGACCTCGTCCTCGGCCGGCGGCTGATGATGGCCAACGACGACATCCGGATCTCGTTCGTCGCCGCGGACGCTGACTCGGAGTTGTACCGCAACTCGACCGGCGACGAGGCGGTCTATCTCCGTTCAGGGTCGGCGACATTCGAGTCGGTCTATGGCAGCATCTCCGCGGGCGCCGGTGACTACATCATCGTGCCGCGCGGCACCATTCACCGGTGGCTGCCCGGCCCCGGCGGCCTGCACGCCCTGGTCGTGGAGGCGCGCGGGCACATCCGTCCGCCCCAGCGCTACCTGTCCCAATTCGGCCAGTTCCTGGAGCACGCTCCCTACTGTGAGCGGGACCTGCGCGGACCTGACGGACCGCTGATGCGTGAGGGCGAGGACGTTCCCGTCATAGTCAGGAATATCGGCGGCCTGACCCGGCTGACCTACGCGTTCCATCCGTTCGACGTCGTCGGCTGGGACGGCTACCTCTATCCGTACGCATTCAACATCGCGGACTTCGAGCCCATCGTGAAGCGGACGCACGCGCCGCCGCCCGTGCATCAGACGTTCGAGGGCCCGAATTTCGTGATCTGCTCGTTCTGTCCCCGGCCGCTGGACTTCCACCCCGAGGCGGTGCCGATTCCTTACAACCACCACAACGTCGACTCCGACGAGATGATGTACTACGTGGCCGGTGACTACTCGGCGCGCAAGGGCTCGGGTGTCGGCCTCGGCTCGATCACGTTGCACCCGTCCGGGTTCACGCACGGCCCGCAGCCGGGGGCGGTCGAGGCGGTGATCCAGGGCCTGGCCGAGGGCAAGACGACCACGGATGAGACCGCCGTGATGATCGACACGTTCCGGCCGTTGCAGCTGGCCACGGCCGCCGGTCAGGCCGAGGATCCCGAGTACGCCTGGAGCTGGGCTAATGCTGCACGCGGCCAGGTCAGCAAGGACCAGGACCGGGGTCCGGGATTCTGACCGGACCGCCGCCGCGCGGCCGACGTAGTGTGGGGTGATGGCGGCAACGCGCTACCAACGATGAGCGTCGTGACTGCGCAGGCGCTGCGCCGGTGGGCCATCGTGGCGGCCGGAACCGGTGTGCTCTGCGTGCTGCCCGCGATTGTCGCAGCCTGGCCGGTCGCAGGGTCGCCGCTATCGGCGGCGCAGTTGCGAGCCCGGATCATGGCATCCGCGCACGTCGCCTATCAGGGTTATGCGGAGAGCGACGTCAGCCTCGACCTGCCCACGCTGCCGGATCTGAGCGACGTGATCTCGCTGCTCGACGGCACCACTGACCAGTACGCCTGGTACCGCTCGCCCGACCAGTGGCGTGCGGATACGCTCACCACGGCCGGCGAGGACGACACCTACCAGACCAGCCAGGGCACCTTCGAATGGAACTACGGCCGCAACCTGCTCGTCCAGGTGGCCGGTGCGCAGCCGGTCCGGCTGCCGCGCGCTGCGGACCTGTTGCCGCCGGTGCTTGCCCGGAGACTGCTCAGCTACGCCGGCTCGGCCGATCGCCTGTACCGGCTGCCGTCGCAGCGGGTGGCCGGGTTCGATGCGGCGGGCCTTCGGCTGGTGCCAGTCAGCGCGGACACGACCATCGGGGCGATAGAGATTTGGGCCGATCCGGCCAGCGGAGTTCCGGTCCAGGTGGAGGTTTTCGGCCGTGGCGCGACGACGCCGGTTCTGGTGACGCGGTTCCTGGATCTCAGCCTGAGCGTGCCGTCGCTGGCCACGGTGACGCCGAACCCGGCTCCCGGCGTGGGCTTCAGCGTCACCCAGTTGCCTGACGTTTCCGGAGTGCTGAACGGGTTTGGGCCGCCTCTGCCCAGCCAGTTGGCGGGCCTCGGCATGGTGGCCAGTCCCGGCGGGCTTGCCGACGTGGCCGCCTACGGCTCCGGACTGGCGAGGTTCGTCGTGGTGCCGCTGCCTTTGCGGGTCGGAAACACGGCCATAAGCGATGCAAGTTCGGTCGGTGCGTTGCTCAAGGTTGCGGTCGGTAGCGAGGTGCTCGTGCGAACGTCGCTGCTGACGATGGTGCTGGCTAGCCCGCCGGGCGGGCCGGTGTACCTGCTCGTCGGCGCGGTGACTCCCGGCTTGCTCGAGCGAGCCGCCACGCAGCTGCTGGACTCGGAATGATCGCTACCACCGACCTCACGAAGCGTTTCGGGCATGTGATCGCGGTCGATCGCGTCAGCATGGAAGTACGCGAAGGCGACCGGTACGGCTTTCTCGGTCCCAACGGCTCGGGAAAGACGACGCTGGTGCGCATGCTCCTGGGTCTCGTCTACGCCACTAGCGGCAAGATCGAAGTTCTCGGCCGGCCGGTGCCGGGCCGGCTGGCCGAGATCCTGCCGCAGATCGGCGCGCTGGTCGAGGCGCCGTCGGCGTACGGTCACCTGTCCGGCCGGGCCAACCTGGCGATGATCGATGCCGCCGGGCCGCACGGCAGTTCGCAGCGCGGCCGCCGGGCCAGGATGCGCCGCGTCGACGCCGCGCTCGAGCGCGTCGGCCTCGGTGGCATCGATAACCGCGCCGTGAAGAAGTACTCGCTCGGGATGCGGCAGCGACTGGGGCTGGCCGCCGCCCTGCTTCGGTCCCCGCGGCTGCTCGTACTGGACGAGCCGACCAACGGCCTGGACCCGCAGGGCATCCGCGAGGTTCGCGACCTCCTTGCGGAGCTGAACTCGGCCGGCACCACCGTGTTCCTTTCCAGCCACCAGCTGGCCGAAGTCGAGCAGCTCTGCACCAGGGTCGGCGTGATCGACCACGGCCGGCTCGTGCTGCAGGATGACCTGGAGGTGCTGCGCAGGCCAACCGGACGGGTCATCGTGCGCAGTCCCGATGCCGACCGGGCCGCGGCGCTGCTCGATGGCCTGATCGCTCACCGTGACGCCGACCGGCTCGTCGTCGCCGATTCTGACGCGGCGGCGGTCAACTCGCAGCTGGTCTCGGCCGGGCTGCGCGTGACCGAGGTCATCGCGGAGCGGCGGTCCCTGGAGGACCTGGTGCTGTCGGTGACAGGGTCGGGCTCAGACCGGATCGACGGCCGAATGCCGCGGTCGGTGGCGGCGCCCGCGGCGGGTGAGGAGGGCTAGCCGGGTGATCAGAGTCGAGCTGGCCAAGCTGGTCCGCCGGCCACGTAGCTGGGTCAGCATCGCCCTGTTGTGCGGGCTGCCGGTGACGGTCGCGATCTTCGTCGCGGTCAGTCATCTCGCGCCGCCACCCGGCCAGGGCCCTGAGCTGCTGTCGGCTGTGCTGTCCAACGGATCGTTGTTCCCGGCCGCGGCGCTGGCGATCGTGCTGCCCGTGTTCCTGCCGATTGCGGTCGCGGTCGTGGCCGGCGATTCGATCGCGGGCGAGGCCAGCTCGGGCATGCTGCGATACCTGCTGGCCCGGCCGGTGCGCCGGGCGAGCCTGCTAGCCGCCAAGCTAGTGGCGCTCGTCGCGTATGTGCTGCTCGCGGTCGTGCTGATCGCGCTCACGTCCTATGTGACCGGCCGCCTGCTGTTCGGCTCAGCGCCGGTCGCGATCACCTCGAGCGGGATCACCACCAACGCCGTCGCGACCTCGCTGTCCGGCACGGGGCTCGATACGACCGAGGTGCTGCTGCGGACCGCCGGCGCGGTCGGCTTCATCGTCGTGTCGATGCTCGGGGTCGGCGCAATCGCCCTGTTCCTGTCAACCGTCACGGATTCCTCGCTCGGCGCCGCGCTCGGCGCGCTCGCCGCACTCATAGCCAGCGAGGTCCTGGTCACGCTAAATTCAGCTTCGGCCATCAGCCCATACCTGCCCACCCGGTACTGGCTGGCCTGGATTGACTTCTTCCGGCAGCCGATCCTGTGGCGCGACATCGACCGGGGGTTCGCGATCCAGGCCGTCTACCTGCTGGTCTTCCTGGGCGCGGCCTGGGCCAACTTCGCCAGCAAAGACATCACGAGCTAGCGCCTGGCCGGCGCGCCACGAGAAGCTGAGGCCGGGCATGCGGCTGCAACCGTGAGGCCGGACGGGTAACGCAGCGGGCCGGACCCGATCGCCTGCAGGACGATCGCGGTCACGACCGGGCTCGTGGGCAGCTGCGAGTGGCTGATCTGCGCGGACGGGCAGAGCGACTGGACCGGCAGGTTGATCGCGCCGGCCAGCCGGGCCGAGTCCGGCGGCGTCACCGTGGTGTCGTCGGTCGTCCACAGCGACAGCCAGCGCGGCAGGCCGGCCGGATCGCCGACGCGAAGGCTGGCGAGCAGGCTGCTGCCGGGGGTGAGCTGCTGGCAGGCAACCGGGCACGCGCCAGGTACCAGCCCTTCCGCTCCCGCGGCGAGCTCGGTGCCGTGGAACGGCGAACCGAGCGTGACCACGCGCCGGGCCTTAGCCGCGCCGTCGTCGAGCCGGGCCCAGATGAGCGCGACGACTCCGCCTGCCGAGTACCCGATGACGTCGACCGACGGCGCGCCGCGGGCCAGCGCCCGGCCGACGGCCGCGTTGAGCACTGCGGCGTCGGCGAGCAGGCTGCCTGTGCCCGTACCCGGCATGGGCACGACGATGGCCTGCCGGCTGGTGGCACGGATCCGGCTGGCCAGTACGTCAAGCGCGCCAGTGCCTCCGCCGTAGCCGGGCACCAGCAAGACGGGTCCAGGCCGGTTCTGCGCGGGCAGCCCCGATGGCTGAGGGGGTCCCGGCCGCAGCGCCGCGACGAGCACCGCCACGACGGCCGCGACCACCAGCACCGCTACGGTGGCTGCGAGCGCCCGGCGCCTAGGGGACATGCCCGCAAGCACCGTCGCCGGCCCTGACCGCATCAGCCGCGATAGTGGCCCGCTCATGCGTTCCAAGGTAGGCGAACCTCAGTGCCGGCCCGATGGCATCGCCGGCTTGTGGGCATGGCCGATCCGCCCGAGGCATGGCCGATCCGCCCGAGTGAAGGCCGATCCGCCCGAGTGATCGCCGGTCCGCCCGAGATCGCCGGTCCGCCCGCGGGCATCACTGATCCACGAGTCGGCGCACGAGCGTGCCGTGGCCAGAAGCGGGTAATGTCCGGGTTCGTCCGGCTGAGCTAGCGCCGGACGAGTAGCCACACGCGCGGGTGTGAGCACATCCCGTAACCTTGGCTGGTGACGCTTAGCCTGCACGACACGGCCACCCGCTCGGTGCGCGAGTTCACCCCGCTGCAGCCCGGCCGGGTGTCGCTGTACCTGTGCGGCGCGACCGTCCAGGCGCCACCGCATATCGGGCACATTCGCTCAGGTGTGGTTTTCGACATCCTGATCCGGTGGCTGCGCGCGACCGGGTATCAGGTCACGTACTGCCGCAACGTCACCGACATCGACGACAAGATCCTGCACGCCGCCCACCACGCCGAGATGCCATGGTGGGCCGTGGCTGAGCGGAACCAGCGCGCGTTCACCCGCGGCTACGAGGCGCTTGGCTGCCTTCCCCCTGATGTCGAGCCGCGGGCTACCGGACACGTGCCGGAGATGATCGAGTTGATGCACCGGCTCGTCGACACCGGCCACGCGTACCCGGCCGGCGGCGACGTGTACTTCGACGTGCGATCCCAGCCAGATTACGGCGCGCTGTCGGGTCAGCGCCTTGATCACATGCTTGCGTCCGACGACACCGAGGACATTCGCAACAAGCGAGATCCGCTCGACTTCGCGCTGTGGAAGGGCGCCAAGCCTGGCGAGCCCTTCTGGCACACGCCCTGGGGACCAGGCCGGCCCGGCTGGCACCTGGAGTGCTCGGCCATGTCGACGAAGTACCTCGGCGCCACCTTCGACATTCACGGCGGCGGCCTGGACCTGGTCTTCCCGCACCACGAGAACGAGCTGGCGCAGTCGCACGCGGCAGGCGACGGCTTCGCCCGCTACTGGGTCCACAACGGCCTGGTCCGCATCGGCAGCGAGAAGATGAGCAAGTCGCTCGGTAACTCGCTGCTGGTCGACGAGATGATCAAGAACGTGCGGCCGATCGAGCTTCGCTACTACCTGAGCCAGTCGCACTACCGGTCGGAGATCAACTACTCGCCCGAGGCACTCGCCGATGCGGCCACCGCCTACCGCCGGATCGAGGGGTTCGTTACCAGGGCCGCGGAGTCACTGCCGGCCGACGCGATCGCGGAGCAGGCTTCGTTCCCCCTCGCGTTCGCTGAGGCGATGGACGATGATCTCGGCGTCCCGCAGGCGCTCGCCGTCCTGCACGAGGCGGTTAGGGAAGGGAACGGGGCGCTTTCCGCCGGAGACGAGTCTGGGACGGCGAAGCGGCTCGCGGAAGTCAGGGTCATGCTCGGCGTGCTCGGCCTCGATCCGCTGGCCGAGCCCTGGGCCAGCCGCGGTGGAGGCGACACGCTCCGGCCGGTCGTCGAGGCGCTCGTGCAGGTCGCGCTCGACCAGCGAGAGGCAGCCAGGATGCGCAAGGACTTCGTGGCAGCCGACGCGATCAGGGGTGAGCTGGCGCGGGCCGGCGTGCTGGTCGAAGACACTCCGCGCGGGCCGCGGTGGGAGCTGCGCAAGTGACGGGCCGCTCCGGCGGTGGCGCTGGCCGTGGCGGCCGGACGAAGACCGGCAAGCCACGGCCGGGTACCGGCGGCTACGGCAAGCGCAAGCTAGAGGGCAAGGGACCGACGCCACCCGCCGAGCTGCGCCCTGGCCATCCCGCCCAGCGCAAGGCGGCGGCCCAGGCCAAGAAGGCGGCCGACAGTAAGGCGGGCCGGGCCGGCGGCAGTCGCAGCCCGGCCAGGGCCGCGGGCCGAGCCGGTGACCTGAGAGCCAGGGGGACAGGCAGTGCCGCGGAGCTTGTCGCCGGGCGCAACCCGGTCCTCGAGGCGCTGCAGGCCGGGGTCCCGGCGACCGCGCTGCACGTCGGGCCGCGCCTGGATGAGGATGATCGCATCGGCCAGGCGGTCATGCTTGCCGCCGACTTCGGCATCCCGGTCGTCGAGGCGGGCCGGGCGGAACTTGACCGCATCACCGGCGGCGCCATCCACCAGGGCATTGCGCTGCGGATCAGGCGGTACTCCTACGCCCACCCGGCCGATCTGGTTCAGGCGGCTCGCGATCGCGGGGTGCCGCCGCTGATCGTGGCGCTTGACGGCGTGACCGACCCGCGCAACCTGGGAGCGGTCGCCAGGTCGGTCGCGGCGTTCGGCGGGCACGGGATCCTGGTGCCTGCACGGCGATCGGCCGGGGTGACAGCCGGCGCGTGGAAGGCGTCCGCAGGCACGCTGGCCTCGGTCCGCGTCGCCCAGGCCGCGAACCTGGCCGGGGCGCTGAGCGCCTACCAGGAGGACGGCTTGTTCGTGGCCGGGCTCGATGCCAGCGGCAGCACGGACGTCGGCGAGCTTGAGCTGGCCGACTCTCCGCTCGTGCTGGTCGTCGGCTCAGAGGGCAACGGCCTGTCCCGGCTCGTGGCGCAGCGCTGTGACGTCGTTGCGCGGATCCCGATCGTCGGCGCCGAGTCCCTGAACGCGGGGATAGCGGCTAGCATCGCTCTCTACGCCGTCGCCCGGCTGCGGGCCGAGCGGGCCTAGCTCTGCGCTTGCCCGGCCTCTGCGCTTGCCCGGCCTCGGCGCCGTGCTTCCGTCGGCCGTGCTCCCGTCGGCCGTGCTTCTGTCGGCCGTGCTCCCGTTGGCCGTGCTTGCGTTGGCCGTGCTTGCGTTGGCCGTGCTTGCGTCGGCCGTGCTTCCGTCGCCCGGTTGGCGCTGGGTTACCGGGCATGCGGCATTTCTGCCGCCCGCCGGACACGTTGCTGGCCGCCGCCGCGCTGGTAACTGGGCCAGAAAGGAGCAGTCCGGCTTATCGTGGGGTGGGAGAGGTGATCGCATGACCGATCACGACACGGCCGCGGTGGCAAGCCCCGTATCTGAGACAGCCGAGGCAGCTCGCGCCCGGATGGCAGCCGACCTACGGGCGCGCTCCCTATCGCTCAGCGAGCCCGTTCAGAAGGCGTTCGCCACGGTGCCCCGGCACCTGTTCGTGCCGGAGGTCGGCCCGTCGGCCGCCTACCGGGACGAGGCCTTCGTCATTAAGTGCGGGCCGGATGGGATCCCGGTCAGTTCGTCATCGCAGCCCGCGATGATGGCGATCATGCTGGAGCAGCTCGAGCTGCGGCCTGGTCACCGGGTGCTGGAGATCGGGACCGGGAGCGGCTACAACGCGGCGCTGATCTCGGTAATCACGGCCCCGCGCGGCAAGGTCGTCAGCATTGACATCGACCTCGAGTTGGTTGAGCGAGCGCGCTCGAGCCTCGCTTCGGCCGGCTTCTCGACAGTCGAAGTCAGGTGCGCCGACGGCGGTTATGGCGATCCGGCCGGCGCACCATTCGACCGCGTCGTCGTCACCGCGGGCGTGTGGGACATCGCGCCTGCGTGGTTTGAGCAGCTCGCCGACGACGGCCGGCTGGTCCTGCCGCTGTCGGTACGCGGTGTCGAGCTTGCGGTCGGGCTACAGCGTGCCGGCGTCGGCTGGCACAGCACCTCAGCATGCCGCTGCGGCTTCGTGCGGATGCTCGGGGCCTTCGCCGGCCCGCAGGCGGCGCTCAGGCTTGAGGGCAAAGAGCCGCTGGTAGCGCTGATCTCCGACGGGGCCGCCGCCGACGCCAGGGCCATGCACGCGGCGCTCACCGGGCGTGTCACCGACCTGCCGACCGGGCTCGTCGTGACCGATCAGAGCGAACTCGGCGACCTCGACCTCTGGCTGACCATCACTGAGCCGCAGCTAGACCGGCTCACCGTGCTGAGTCCTGTGACCGGCTGGATGCCGGCCCAGTCGCTGCTTCCGCTCGGCGGCCTGGTGAGCGACGCGACCGACCCGGAGCGCCTTGGCATCGCCTCCCTGCTGCCCGGCGCGAGTGCCGGGCATGCCGTCCAGCTCGGCGTGCGCGGTTATGGCCCCGGCGGCGAGGCGCTGGCGGAGCACCTCGCGGCGCGCGCGCTCTGGTGGGATGAACTTGGCCGGCCACGAGCAGCCGACCTCCAGCTGAGCGTGTACCCGGCCGGGGTTGACGCCGAGCCGGGCGCCGGAATGCTGATGCTGGACCGGCCGAGCGCGAGCGTCGCAGTCGGCTGGCCCGATGGCAGCTAGTGCCCTGCGTGAGGAATCAGGGGTCCAAATTCCTTATCTTTCCGCCGGCACGCGGTGAGATCCTGGCCAGGTAGCTGGCCAGCGAGTCGAGGATCTCCTCTGCGGTCTTGGTCCAGGCGAACGGTCTTGGGTCGTCGTTCCAGTTCTCGACCCGCGTCCGGAGCGGACGTCGGCCACGAAGCCGATCTCTACGAAACATACCTGACCGGCAGAAGTCCGGCTGGGCCGGGCGGCGGTGTGACGCGGCGCCCGGTATGGCCGTCGGCTGGTCTCGGGGCGCCCGCACTGCCGCAGGCTATCGGCATCGTGCAAGTTGTCGGGTGCATACCAGGTCAAAGCGACCGCGAAAATGTCGAGAACTTACACGATGCCGGAGAACTTGCACGATGATGCCGGAGAACTTGCACGATGCCGGAGAACTTGCACTGCGGCCGAACCCGCGCGACCCGGCCCGGTGCTTGCCAGGGCCGCCCGAGGTGCCGTTCCGCCTGACCTGGGATCCCGGATCCTCGCAAGAGATCCTTAGCGATGGACAGCCACGCCGGCCGATTCTGAAACAACCCGACCTGGAGCGGCTGTGTGCCGCCCATCCGGTGCCTGAGCATTTGTTGCCGGCAGATCGCTCCAGGCCGGCCCGCATTGCTTCTCTGCTACATCGGCGCTATCGGCGTGCTACCGGCGCACGGAATGCTCAATTGGCCACAAGATCCAGGCTCGTGCCCAGTGGTGAGCCACTCCGGGTCGTCGGAGATATGCGTGCGGCCGGGTGCAGCACGTTGTGGACTTGCGGGCTCCGAGCTGACGTCCGGCGATAGACGTCTAAGGGCGCCGAGGACCAGCGCGGGAAGAACTCGCGGGTTGGCCGACGGGCGGACGGTACGGCTCGTGTATCTGAGTGACGTGTGGGGCGTCTCTCAGATCGGGACGACCACGGCCTCGTGTGATGGCCAGACGATGCGCGCCGGCGACACCTGCGTCATCACGACCAACGGCGTCCGTAGCGGCACCATGTCTGTCAGCCAGCAACTCGCCGCTGAGCACAACGACGGCTTGGGCAGCATCGCGGGCGGGGTGTTGCTGCTCGCCGTCGGGGGGATCGTCGTGGGCAAGAGAGGCAAGAGGGGACAGCGTGCCATGGCTACCGGCAGCCACAGGCAGGCATCGTTCCCGCCGGGGCCCTCTGCGGCTGCGGGCGAGCCGCCTGGCCGGCAACCCGACGCTCGGCCGAGCGCCCCGACGTATGCACAGCCGGAGAACCTAGGCTACGGCCACCAGCAGGGCTGGGCCCAGCCGCTGACCCCCCAGCAGAGCCAATACCCGCGGCAGTGAGGCTCCCCATGCGGGCGAGGGGTGAACACGCTGCACTGCCGCCACCGCCACCAGGAATTCCTGAAGTTCCTCAAGAAGATCGGCAAGAACGTCCCCGCCGAGCTGGATGTGCACGTCGTCTGCGATAACTTCGGCACTCACAAGACCCCGCCGTGCAGCCTGGCTAGACAAGCACCCTCGCTTCCGCATCCACTTCACCCCGACCGGGTCGTCGTGGATCAACCAGGTGGAGCGGCTTGGGCGCCGGCCGCCTCGACGATCGCGGCGATCTCCTCCGGTGTCCTGATTCCTGGGCAAGGGTGCAGGTCAGCCGTATGCCTTCCGCCCCCGGCCCCTGGCCGTCGACGCGGACTTCCGCTCATGGGTCGAGAACTCGAACGACGACCCAAGGCCGTTCGCCTGGACCAAGACCGCAGAGGACATCCTGGACTCGCTGGCCAGGTATCTGGCCAGGATCTCACCCCGGGTTGGCGAAAAGACAAGGAACTTCTATCCCTGATTCCCGTCGCATTAGCTGGCCCGCTCGGCGCTTTCGTACAGCAGCGGCGCAGGGCCCACGATCAGCGGGTCGGGCTGGCCGACCAGGTTGTCGTCCTTGCCCTCATAAGGAACGCGGGCCAGGACATACCGCAAAGCCTCGATCCTGGCCCGTTTCTTGTCGTTGCTCTTCACCACTGTCCACGGCGAGTCGGGCAGGTCGGTAAAGAAGAACATGGCCTCCTTGGCCTCGGTATAGGCATCCCACTGGTCCAGCGAGGCCAGGTCTATCGGGCTCAGCTTCCACTGCTTGACCGGATCGAGCTGGCGCTCGATGAACCGGCGCAACTGCTCCGACCTGGACACCGAGAACCAGAACTTGATCAGCGTGATGCCGTCCCTGGCCAGCATCCGCTCGAACTCGGGCGCCTCGCGCAGGAACTCCATGCACTCGTCGGGCCGGCAAAATCCCATCACCCGCTCGACGCCGGCCCGGTTGTACCAGGACCGGTCGAACATCACGATCTCGCCGGCCGCAGGCAGATGCGCCACGTAACGCTGGAGGTACCACTCCGTCCGCTCGCGCTCTGTGGGCTTTTCCAGCGCGACTATCCGGGCGCCGCGAGGGTTCAGGTTCTGGGTGAACCGCTGGATCGTGCCGCCCTTGCCCGCGGCATCCCGGCCCTCGAACACGATGACCAGGCGCCCGCCTGTGGTCTTAACCGACCGTTGCAGCTTCAGCAGCTCGACCTGCAGCGCGCGCTTTGCGTTGTCGTACTGCTTGCGGCTCATGCGGACGTCGTAGGGATAGTCCTCCCGCCAGGTCTCGACCCTGGAGCCATCGGGCCTGGCCAAGTACGGCTTGCCCTTGCCCCGCTTGATGCGCAGGCCAAGCTGAGCGGCCAGGTCGTCGAGAACCTCGGCGAAACGCTGGTCAGGTTTCTTGCCGGCCACGGATCCGTCCAGGGTCGGCTGGCACGCGGTGACGGGATGCAGGCCGGCTCGGCGGCGACGTCACCGCTCGTCGGTGCCCTTGCCCCGGGCATCCTTCACTGCTGACGTGGTCTTCGCGGCCAGACCCTTGAGCCGGTCTGTTGCCTGCGAGGCTGCCTCGCCGGCCTGCTTGCCTGCCTTATGTGCGGCTTCGCCGGCTTGCCGACTGACCTTCTGCATTGCGTCGTTGTCGGCGTACTTAGCCTTCGCTTGCTCGTAGAGGCCGCCGGCCTTGTCCTTGACCTTCGCGACGAGACTCACTTTTTCCTCCGTCCTGCGACGAGAAACCGCTGTCACTAGTCGCGATCAATGCTCAGGACTAGATACCCGGCGGGCCAGGCAGCACACCCAGGGGGCGGCAACGCCCGTTGGGGTGGACTAGCGCGGTCGCCTGCCGTTTCTATTAATTTCAGTAGTTATACGACTTATCCAACTTCCCGGCTGTAGCGAATATCTAGTGCGTAACGACTCTCGATCTTCGGTGCAACCAAAAGCTACCCTTGAGCGTGTAGGAGTCTGACAAGTCTTCTTTCAATCGCCTCGCCTGAGTTGTTCCGCACTTCCGCGCGAGTGCGAGCCTCTCGGGGGGGCTCATGTTGGGGAGTGATGGATGAGGCACAACGTTCGGTGGTGGCTGCTGTGCGCAGGAGTGGCCGCCGCTGCCGGGGCACTAGCAGCTGGCCAGGGAGCAGCCGCGGCGGCTCCGGCCCACACAACCGCGCTCAGTACGGCCACAGCGGCCTATGTACCACCTAGCAAGCCCTTGTACGTCGGCGAGACCGGCGCCGCGGTAAAGAGCGTCCAGCGCCGGCTGGCTCAGTTGAAGTATTACCCAGGACCTATTGACGGAGTCTATGGCCAGGACACGCTGGAGGCAGCCTGGGCCTTCCGCGAGGTCCAGGGAATGTCAATGAACGTGACCACGGGCGCCGAGCCGATTACCAGGTCGTTCGAGCACGCCCTGATCCATCCCGTAAAGCCATTTGTCCTGATCAAGCACGGTCCGGCTACCAGGGTTGAGGTCAATCTGAAGCACCAGGTGCTAGTGCTCTACAAGGACAACCATGTCGCGCTGATCGCGCACGTCTCCTCCGGCGGCGACTATTACTTCTGTAACCCAGGCGGAGGCGGTTGCGGATACGCGGTCACCCCCGACGGGAACTTCACCGCGTTGTCGTTCCAGTCCGGCTGGATCACCGTTCCGCTCGGGACGATGTACAACCCGGTCTGGATCAGCTATCAGTACGGGGTAGCCATCCACGGCGATGAGCCGGTGCCCTGGTATCCCGTCTCGCATGGCTGCATCCGGGTCTGGCTGGATATCGCCGACATCTTCCACAACATGATCACTGTCGGCGGCCCGCACGCCACCCCGGTCTACGTCCGGGGGATCGCGCCCTACCAGCCGAGCATCGTCGGCTAGCACCTGCCGTCACCGGCCCGTCCCAGGCTCGCCCTGGGACGGGCCGTTTTTGATGCGCCCGCAGACCATGGAAGGGCTGTAACGCAGGCATTTATCAGGCTATGGTCATCGGAAGCGGAAATGTGAGTTGAACATCGCTGGAAACGGAAGCAACGCCAGGGAGCGTGAGGCGTGCACACATTCTTCAGGCCCTCCCGCCTGCTAGTAGCGGCGGCCGTCGTGGCCGCACTTGTCGCCCCGGCCGCATCCCCTGCGCTCGCGACGGGACAGACCTGCGGTGGCACGGGCGGCGTCACGACGGTGACCGGGTCGCTGGCCGACGGCGCAACCTACGAGCTCCAGTGCCCGGCCGGGGACTGGAACGGCACCCTGTTCCTGTACAGCCATGGCTACGTCGTTCCCGGCTCGGCGAATCCGGCGCAGGATGTCGGAGACCCGGTGACCGGCGGCTGGATGCTCGCGCACGGCTTCGCGCTGGCGGGCTCCTCATACGCGACCACCGGCTGGGCGATCGCGCAGGCGCTGCCTGATCAGATCCAGACGCTGAACGTCTTCGGCCGCACCTACGGCAGGCCGGACCAGACGATCGCGTGGGGACACTCACTTGGCGGCATCATCACCGCTGGCCTGATCCAGCAATACCCGAACCGGTTCACCGCCGCGCTGCCAATGTGCGGCGTGCTGTCCGGCGGAGTGGCGACGTGGAATACCGCGCTGGATTCGGCATTCGCGTTCCAGCAACTCGTGGCTCAGGGGACGGGTCTGCAGGTCGTGAACATCACCAGCCCGGCCACGAACCTGGATGTCGCCGAGCAGGCCGCGGCGGCCGCGCAGGCAACCGCGGCCGGACGGGCGCGGCTCGCGCTCAGTGCCGCGCTGGCCGACACGCCCGGCTGGTACACGTCGCTGTCGGCCCAGCCCGCCAGCACCGATTACGTGGCCCAGGAGGCGAACCAGTACCTGTGGGCGACTCAGGTTGACTTCCCGTTCGCCTTCGACTTCCGGGCGAACCTCGAGCAGGACGCGGGTGGCAATCCGTCCTGGACCACCGGGGTCAACTTCGCCCAGCAGCTGCGAGAGTCCGCGGACTACCGCGAGGTCGTCGCCCTGTACAAGGCGGCGGGCCTGAGCCTGCAAGGCGACCTGCGCACGCTGAACAGTGCGGCCAGGATCAGTGCCGACCCGCAAGCTGTCGCCTACCTGGCCCGCAACATCAGCTTCGACGGCGACATCTCGATACCGGTGCTGACCATGCACACGACCGGCGACGGCCTGGTCGTGCCCGAGAACGAGCAGGCCTATGCCGCGGTCGTCCGGCGTGCTGGCAACGCCCGGCTGCTGCGGCAGATATTCGTCAACCGCGCCGGCCATTGTGCGTTCACGCCGGCCGAGACCATCACAGCCGTGCAGGTCCTGCTGAACAGGGTCAGCACCGGCAGGTGGGACACAAGCGCACTGCAGCCGGCGAGCCTCAACGCCGCCGCGGCGGCGCTCGGACCGCAGTACAACATCTTTACGGCACAGGGCAGTACGTGCCCGGTCGGATCGCCGGTCGACGGAGTCTGCGCGACCGCCCCCGCGTTCATAGCGTTCAGGCCCACCAGGTACCTGCGGCCGTTCGACCTGGCCTTCCGCTACCGGCGGTACTAGCCGGCGAGCCCAGGGACGGGCCGGTCAGCGCCGCTTGACCGGGCCCATCTTCGCCAGCCGCACCCATGTCAGCAGCGCGAAGACCAGAGCGAGCAGCACCATGACGGCCATGTCGAACAGCCACGTGCGGCCGTCGTGATCCCACAGCGGATCGGCCTGGCTGTTCGCGGCGACCGTCGCTGACGCGCTTGCCCGGCTTGCCTTGACCGCCGGAGCGGCACCTTCGCTGACGGCGGTCAGCCGGATCGCCTGCCCGCGCATGGCCCAGACCGCAGTCGCGGTCGGCCCGCTTGCCGACAGTCTCGACGGGCCGGAGGCGGTGGGCGGAGTTATCGCGTTCAGGTTCGAGGTCGAGCCGGCCGCCGCGTAGCCCCACCGGGACGG
>JASHOL010000447.1 GCA_030041135.1 Streptosporangiaceae bacterium
ACCCGGATTGGTACCACAACCTCAAGGCCAGCCCGGTGATCACAGTCGAGGTAGACGCCGAGACGTTCACGGCAGCGGCCGGGGAGCTAACGGGTTCCGCCCGCGCTGACCTGTTGCCGAAGCTGGTCGCAAGGTATCCCACCCTTGCCGCACACCAGGCCAAGACGACCCGCCAGTTCCCGCTGTTCATGCTGACCCGCCAGGACTGAACCGCGGCGAGAGCCGCCCGCCCGCTCCCAGGCCTCGCGGTGCCATCTTCAAGTGGTCGGGAACGCCATCAGGAGAACCGACATGGGAAAGATCACCATCAGCGATAATGTCTCACTCGACGGAGTCACCCAGGACCCCGCAGGTGACGAGGGCTTCCGGCACGGCGGCTGGGCCGGCCGACCCTACGACCGCGAAGAGACCGCCCAGATTCTCCTCGACGAGGCGCTGGGGACCCAGGCCCTGCTGTTTGGCCGGCACAGCTACGAGTTCTTCGCCATGCGGTGGCCAGCCCGGACCGGCGCCCTGGCGGAGAGGCTGAACAGCCTGCCCAAGTACGTCGTGTCCTCGATCCTCCAAGATCCCGCCTGGAACAACACGACGTCAAGGGCGAGGCAGTGAGCGAGGTCTCGAAGCTGAAGCAGCAGCAGCTAGACGGGGACATCGTCGTCTACGCCAGTTTCCACCTCGTACGCACGCTGCTCGAGCACGACCTCACCGACGAGCCTCGGCTGACGGCTTACCCAGTCGTGCTCGGCGCTGGCGAGCGCCTCTTCGGCGAGATCGGCGACAAGAAGCCCATACGCCTTACCGGCAGCCGGACCGTCGGTAACGACCTGGTCTTCCTCACTTACGAACGCATTCGAGACACCTAGCGGAGAAGCGGCCGGAAGGACACATTTCGGGTGAGCACGGTGGACGTGAACCATTTCCGGCCGGCTCTCGGCCACAAGACTGCCCGGCGAGCTGAGGTTCGTCAACGAAGCCGTCGGACCTCGCGCCAAGGCCACGAGGATGACCGGGCGCAGGCACGGGAAGGCGACGCGATCGCAGCGGCCTGGGGCCAGTTGCCCATGATCGAGGTCGACGCCGCCATCCTGACGACCTCAAGGAGGACGATAATGACCGAACACAGAACCGGAACTCGTGAAGAGTGGCGTGCGGCCCGGTTCGAGCTGCTTCAGGCCGAGAAGGAGCTGACCCGCCTGGGCGACGACCTGGCTCGCCGACGGCGGGATCTGCCGTGGGTTCGCCTCGGCAAGGACTACACCTTCGACACCGAAGGCGGCGAGGCCACGATCGCCGACCTCTTCCACGGCCGGTCGCAGCTGCTCATCTACCATCTGATGTTCGACCCCGAATGGGACGTGGCCTGCCCGAGCTGCTCGGCAATAGCCGACGGCTTCGACAAGACGCACTTGCACCTCCAGAACCACGACGTCGCCTTTACCGCAGTGTCCCGAGCGCCGCTCAAAAAGCTGCTGGCCTACCGGCACAGGATGGACTGGGGCTTCCCGTGGGCATCGTCGGGTCGAACTGACTTCAACTACGACTTCCATGTCACGATCGACGCGGCCGTGGCGCCGGTTGAGTACAACTACCGGAACCAAGCCGAGCTCGAAGCGGCCGACATCAACTGGCGCAAATGGTCCGGAGAGCAGCCCGGCATGAGTGCCTTCGCGCTCGAGGACAACGTCGTGTACCACACCTACTCCGCGTACTCACGGGGCCTGGACGCCCTCTGGAACATGTGGCAGTGGCTGGATCGGGCGCCGCTCGGACGGAACGAAGGCGATATGTCATGGTTCCACCGCCACGACCAATACGAGGGCCGCCCAGCTCACGGCTCACCCCGCTGACGTGGCAGGCCACCGGCAGCCTGGGCCAGGCTCATGCTGTCGTGACCACACGAAGGAGACAAGCAATGACCGACTACAACACCTCGATCATCGAGGAGTTCCGGGCGAACGGCGGACGCGTCGGCGGGATGTGGGAGGGCACCACGCTGATCCTCCTGCACCACATCGGCGCCAAGTCCGGGGTCGAGCGGGTCACCCCGGTGGCCTGCTCCCCGCAGGGACAGGACCGGTTTGCGATCTGGGCCGCAAACGGCGGCGCGCCCGCCCACCCGAACTGGTACTACAACCTCAAGGCCCACCCCGAGGTCACCGTCGAGGTCGGCACTCAGACGCTCCCGGTCCTGGCGCAGGAGCTAGATGACAGCGCACGTGCCGGGCTATGGCCCAAGCTCGTCGCCCAGTGGCCGAAGCCTGGGGTCGCCGGGTCCCCTGATCTCGGCGCTGCCCAGGCCAGGACCACCCGGCAGTTCCCGATATTCCTGCTGACCCGCCAGGACTGACTCGCCACGGGCCGACCGTCGTATCCGCCCTCCGGACCACATTCGGACAGCGCCGCAGTTCCGAAGCCCGGTCACGGCCGTCGTGCCCGCCGGGGCAGCCGACCCGGCCCTCAACCCAACAGGAGACACCCATGAGCGCGCAATCACCGGATCTGTCCCGCCCGGCTGACACGGCGCCGGGCAGGCGCGATGCCCTGACAGCCGGGGGCGTCCCGGCCGTGCCCCCGACCGATACCCCGGTCCGGCTGCTGGCGCTTCCGCTGGAGGAGGCCTCGGTGAAGATCCGCACCGGCCCGCCCAGCGACGGCGACAGCCCTGAAGCCGCGCTGTCCCTCTGGGCAGGCGAACTGCCGCTGGCCGCCACCTCGCAGCAGCCGGTCCCTGACCCGGGCCTGCCGCCTGGCACCCCTATCCCGGCCCACATCCGCTCTCGCGCCTGTACCCGCGCCGACCGGAGCCCCAACAGCAAGCCAGAGTCTTGACCTGGGTCAAGAATCCCCTCACCCAGGAGTTCCCCCACCTCTACTACCGGAGGTCACCCCCATGGACCCCAGCAGCGAGCAGACCGCCTTCGTCTACACGACCTACATCCAGGAGACGCCCGAGCGCGTGTGGCAGGGCCTCACCGACCCCGCGCTGATGAAGCGCTACTGGCGGCACCAGACGGCTGGTCCGAAGACGTTCCATTCCGACTGGACGAAGGGCTCCGCCTACGACATGGCGCACGACGAGGTCGGACTGGTCGTGAGCGGCCCTGGCCAGGTGATTCTCGAGGCCGAACCGCCCCGCCGGCTGGCCTACACCTGGCATTCGATCACCCGTGAGTGGGCCGAGGCGGTTGGCATGGACGAGACGACTGCCGCGGCCTGGCGCGCCGAAGCCCGCTCCAAGGTCGCCTTTGACATCGAGGACGTCGGCCACGGTGTCGTCAAGCTCACCGTCACCCATGACGGCTTCGCGCCGGGCAGCGCAGTCCTGCCTGCCATCTCCGAAGGATGGCCGGCCGTCCTGGCCAGCCTCAAGACCCTGCTGGAGACGGGGTCGTCGTTGCGCACCTCATGAACGGCTGCACGCGATTTGATCCCAAGAACTCGCAGAGTCACCACCCCGCGCCCCGGACCGCAGTCCTGCGGCGCCGCCCGACGCACCCAGTGGTCCACCTCGAGGAGAAAGACAGTGGCTGAGCCGGAATTCCTGCAAGCTACCCGCGCATTTTACGACAACGTGGCCGCCAGCTACGCGACGCGGTTCGGCAGGGAGCTGGCGGCCCGGCCCCTGGACCGGGCACTGCTTGCGGGATTTGCCGAACTGGTGCGGGCGGCCGGCCCGGCTCCGATCGCTGACATCGGATGCGGTCCGGGAAGCGTCACAGCACATCTGAATGACATGGGGTCAACCGCGTTCGGGATCGACTTGTCGCCGCAAATGGTCGCGCAGGCACGCCGGGCTTATCCGGACCTGCGGTTTGAGGTCGGATCGATGCTTGCGCTGGACCTGCCAGATCGCTGTCTAGGCGGCATCGTCGCCTGGTATTCCATGATCCACATACCGGATGAGCAGCTCCCGCAGGCTTTCGGGGAGTTGTTCCGAGTCCTGGCTCCCGGCGGTTACCTGATGCTCGCCTTCCAGACCGGCACTGGGGTGTTCGACCGCGCGAAAATGGCCGGCCACGCCGTATCTGTTGACTTTCGCCGACGGCAGCCCGAGCAGGTGGCCGAAGTGCTCCGCCGGGCCGGCCTAGACGTGCGCGCCCGGGTCGTGCGCGAGCCCGACGACAATGATGAATTTCCCGAGCATGAGCCACAGTCGTTCTTGCTGGCCCGCAAGCCCTCGGCCCCGGCCTAGTCCCGAAGCGCCTCGAACAGAGAGGGCTGGCGCACCATCCGCTCGGCGGCGACCGCTCTCGCTCGCTGACGCGATCACCGCTGCGACCGGGGTCCTTGCCGCAGCTGAGTGTTCTCGTTCTCGGCCACGCGTTGGACCTGGAGGCATCCGGCCGGGTGCGCCACGACCACGGCATCGTATCCATCGTCAACGGCTCACAGGCGATCGGCGCGCAACCGCCCGACATCAGGACCGGCACCATCGGCGCGTTCTACTGTCGCTTCAAATGGCCCCGATGCCACAGGTTCCGCTCTGGATGACCGCGAGCAACATCCGGCAGTGATGCGGGCCTGAGCTGTTCGCAGTCGATCGCGATGCCCTCCCTGAGAGGCAGCGTCGCTGCCGTCGGTCGTTGTCGCAAGACGGCCGCGTCGACAAGCTGCGATTTTCCTAGCCATCAGTGCCCGCCTCGTCATCGGATTACTGGCAACGGCATCGCCTCTGTGCGGCCCGTTGCCGCTTCGATGAGCTCGATGGCTGGCGCTACCTCAGCAAGTAGCCGCACCGTGATCGCCAGTGCGTCTGCAGGCACCTCGGGCAGCTGCCCTAGCGCACGTTGCAGGTCCAGCAGGTGGACAACCGCTTCCATGACCGCGATCCGGAGTACCTCAGTGAGCGTCAATGCGAACGTGGCCCACGGCACCGGCGCAGCAGGATCAGCGGCACGCAGCACCTCGACTGCCGCAGGACCTCCCCCGCCGAAGCGATCGACGAACACCTCGGCCGGGTTCTCAGCCGCCTGGGCAAGTGCGTGCCCGGCGATCGAGTCCGCCTTCACCACAGCTACGCCGTCGGGTCCATTGAATGCGCGCAGCACGTCGCTGGCCGCGACCGGCTTGGCGGCCGGCGCGGCAGCCTGCGGCAGTGCGGCAAGAGCAGCCGGGAAACCCGAGTGGTGCGCATACAGGGCGCGAACATCCCAGCGCCCGCAGCGGGTCGGCTGCCTCCACTGTGCATTGCTCAGTGCCGCACCCGTGCTGGCCCATACTTGCCACGTGTCGGCCAGTGCGCCAAGCCGCATTTCATATTCGTCGCGCTCGCTCACGACGCCAATGCTTCCAGTAACCAACGCCGGGCCGCACGAGCTCCTGGCAGCCGAGCAGGCTAGCCGCCTTGCCCGCGCCGCCGCCCGATCTGCCAGCACCGCCCGATCTGCCAGCACCTCCCTGCGTCCTCCCAGCTCATCTGCGTCTGGCCATTCTTCCCAGGGCTCTGGACGCGCCGGGCAGCATCCGCGGCGAGCATGGCACCGTTGTTGGGCAGGCTGGTCGGACGGGACCTGATTGCCTCGCCTTGGCAGACTTCGTCCGGCACCGGCGTTTGCTATGTCGTGCCGCCGTCCCCCGATGCTGGAATGACAACGTTCGTCAGCATGTTCAGACGAGTAATGCCGGGGGCGGACCCACTGGTCGCGCCGCGACGGCCCAGGCCAGACAAGGCAATGTTGGGGCCGAGTCGGCCGACGGAAAGCCCGGCATTCACGGGGCCGCAGGCAAGGAGGCCGCCGATGCGCCGGCTGAAGGCCGCTAGGGCCACTGCAGAGACCGAGGTAAGCAAGCCTGACGAGCAGTGGCGGCAAGAACTGAGCCGCCAGCAGTACGACGTGCTGCGCCGGGGCCGTACCGAGCCCGCCTTCACCGGTGAATACGTCCATGCGAGACAGAACGGCAGCTATTGCTGCGCGGGTTGCGGGAATGTCCTGTTCCGCTCGGACGCCAAGTTCGACTCGGGAACGGGCTGGCCGAGCTTCTACGAGCCGGCCGTGGCCCGGGCCGTTGAGCTGCGCGCTGACTACAGCTGGCTCATGCGCCGCACCGAGGTGCTATGCCGCCGGTGCGGCGGTCACCTGGGCCATGTCTTCAGCGACGGGCCCGCACCGACAGGCAAGCGCTATTGCATCAACTCGTGCGCGCTTTCCTTCCAGGCGGCTCCTGCCCGCAGTCATGGCAATGGCGAGCCCGCCAGCTGACTCGCCCGGCTCGACCGCGGCTCGGTCGTACAAGGTTTCACTCGTACAAAGCGTTTGACATCCTCATATGCCGCCTGGGGGCCGGCTACAGCTGGCGATCTTGCAGGGTCCGGTAGTCCACGGCGTCAGACTGCTCGCCTCGGGCCAGTATCTCCAGCAGGCCGACCCTGCGATCCCAGATCCGCCCGGCAGCCACGGCATCTGGATCTCCCAGCAGTAATACAAGCTCCCACACAGCGGTTCGCTCGCCGGCAAGCCTATCCAACTCGGCCAGCGAGGCATCCTTGTCCATCAGGCAGAGTAGTGACTCCGCCGGAGCTCGTGATGCGCCGCAGTGCAGGTAGAGATACTTCACTGCGCGGGCAAGTCGGCATAGGCCTAAGCGCGAGTCTCGTCCCACCGCGTCGACTGGCTTCGCCGCCAGCCGGCCCGGTCCCGTGCCGCGCCAACGAGGGACAGAGCCGCCCGCCTATGACGACACCGACCAGAGCCGACGGCTGGTCGATGATCGCGGTCACTGCATAGCTCCCGCCTAGTTGATGCGCTGGGCCGGATGTTCCGGGAAGTCCTGGGCTGGCGGACTTGGCAGCTCGCCGCAGGCTTGAAGGACGTAACCAGATCTAACCGGATCATGCGACCTTGATGGAAGGTTACGAAGGCCCTCGGCCGGGACGTGAGTCCGGGAGCCGGGCGCCCATTGCCGGCCGCCGGCAAGACACGCCGCGACCCACAGGCCGAGCCGTCGGCACAGGCCGACGCTGCGCCTTCAGCGCACTCATTTGCCGTTGCGACACGAGGTCGCACCTTGCGAGGGAACTCGCGGACTGGAGGGCCGATTATGTCGGTCGCGTAGTTCCGGGCGCGTGCTCACGCCTGGCCCCGCCCTGTCGTGCGCTGCCGGTAACGGCGGGGTGCGGAGCACAGGGAAACGCCCGAGGGTTCCCGTCCCATCCGGGGACTACAGG
>JASHOL010000448.1 GCA_030041135.1 Streptosporangiaceae bacterium
GCTCGCCAGCGGCCGGTCAAGCGCACTCGCCAGCGGCGCAGAGTGGGCCTGGCCGCGCGGTTCGATGAGACGGCTGGAGGTGTGCTCGCTGAACTGGCTGCTGTGGGGACCGAGGAAACCGGTCAGGAAGTGGCCGCCTGCCAGACTGGCAACGCTGGCCAAGCATGCCAGCAGTCCGGCCATAACGATTGTGGCGCGGGCGGCCCGGCGCCATCGTGGCGAGCGTCCGGCGCCACGAAGAGAGGGGTCGGGGCCGATCAGCACCTGAGCTAGCCCGCGCCATGCTGCGCGCGCGATCGGCCGGGCGCCGTCTGCGGGCAGAACGCCGCTGGTTCCTCGCATGCTGCCAGGTTAGGGCGCCAGCGCGTTTTGATCGTCCCCCTGCAGGGTGTCACCCAGAGGGGGCAGGCCCCGCGGCGCTCGCGCCCTGCTACCCCCGCGAGGTGAGCTGTGGTTTGCCCTGACGTGGTGACGACGAAGCGCCTGCTCGTCCGCCAGCGTGGCCACATGGACGACAACAAGAAGTACGCCAGCGCCCAGCGACGGGCCGCCGTGCTGGCCGCTACGGCCAGCACCGTCTTGGTGATTGCTGCATGCAGCGGCAGCCCTGCCAGAAGTTCCGCCGACTCAACCGCCACGGGAAGGCCGTCGAACAGCATCGCGCAGGAAGATGCTTATGCGCACTGCCTCACCACGCACGGGCTGACCGGTGTCACCGTCGGCAGCGGCGGCACCATGAGCATCGACAACGGCAGCATGCAAATGACCTTGAACGGCAACGGTGGCATCCCCGCTCAGGTGGAGAGTCACATGTCGCTCGCGATGCAGTCAGCCGTGGACGCCTGCAAGAGCCTTGCGCCGGCCGGGCCGAGACCGTCGGGCGGCGCTCGTCAGCAGCCCTACGACCTCGCGCAGGGGCTGAAGTACACGCAGTGCCTGCGCGCGCACGGCGTGCCAAACATGCCCGATCCCAACAGCGAGGGAGTGTTCAACGTCGGCGGGACTGGCATTAACCCGCAGTCGCCCCAGTTTGAGCAGGCGCAGCAAGACTGCCAGGCGCAGGAGCCAGCCCAAATCAGCATCAACGACGGCACCAAGGTCGCGTCGTGAGCAAGACGGTTTCCCATGGCCGTCAGGACGGCCAGCAGGCCGAAGGTCCCGTGGCCCCGGCCATTCCCCGGCCGGCACCCAGGGACGGCGAGGTGGCGGCTGCGGACGCGAGGGGCCTGGATCCAGTTGCGACGGCACCGCGGCGGGGTTGGTTCCGCTGGATCTTCGCGGGAGCCGTTGTCGTCCTGCTGGCGGGCGGGGCGGGGGCGTGGCGGGCCGGCGCATTCTCGCGAGAGTCTTCGCCCGGCGGCGGGCAGGGATTGCCGGCGTCGGCGACGCAACCGGTGTTTCGGACGGACCTGGTGTCGCAGACGCCAGTCGACGGGACGCTGGGTTATGCCGGGTCCTACACGGTGCTGGGCCAGGGCGCCGGCACGCTGACGTGGCTGCCCTCGGTTGGGCGGACGATCGGGCAGGGCCAGGTGCTGTACCGAGTGGATAACGGCGTGCCCGTAGTGCTGCTGTACGGCTCGGTACCGGACTGGCGAACCCTGGGCGAGGCGATGACAGGCGCTGATGTGACCCAGCTGAACCATGACCTGGTCGACCTGGGTTATGTGTCCCGTTCGGCGATCAGCGCGCTGGGCTGGGATTATTTCTCGTGGGAAACCGCGGCAGGGGTGGAGGACTTGCAGTCCGCGGCCGGAATCGCCAGCCCGTCGGGATCGCTTGCGCTGGGGACGGTCGTGTTCGAGCCGTCCGCGGTGCGGGTCACCAGCCTCCTCGGCAGCCTGGGCGGGCCGGCAACCGGGCCGGTACTGTCGGGGACGTCGGACCGGCACGTTGTGAGCATCGCGCTGAGCACCGCCCAGGAGTCGGAGGTGGCCGCCGGCGATGCCGTGACCATCACGCTCCCGGACGGGTACACCGTGCCGGGGACAATCTCCTGGGTCGGCACTGTGGCTTCCGGGTCGGCCGGCAGCGCCACGATCCCCGTGACCGTCAAGCTCAGGGACCTTTCGGCTGCCGGGTCCTTGGACCAGGCCCCGGTCACGGTAGAGATCACCACCGGAAGCGCGCGCAACGTGCTGGCGGTCCCGGTAGGCGCACTGGTGGCCCAGCCCTCGGCCGGGTACGCGGTCGAGGTTGCCGGCCCGGCTGATATCCGGCGGCTCGTCCCGGTGACGGTCGGGCTGTTCGATGACAGCTCGGGCATGGTGCAGGTGACCGGGAACCTGACACCAGGCCAGCGCGTCGTGGTGCCGGCCACGTGAGCGGCACAGAGCTGCCCTTGACCTCGACACTCAATACGGTGCTGCAGCTGGAGCAGGTGACCAAGCAGTATCCGGGTTCGCCGCCGGTGCGGGCGCTGGATCGGGTGAGCCTGGCAGTGGCGGCCGGGGAGCTGATCGCGATTGTTGGCCCGTCGGGGTCCGGCAAGAGCACGCTCCTGCACCTGATGGGTACCCTCGACCGGCCCGATACCGGGACGGTGCGGCTCACCGGCCTGGACCTGGCCGCGATGAGCGACCGGCACGTGTCGGCGCTGCGGGCGTCGCGGATCGGGTTCGTGTTCCAGCAATTCTTCCTCGCCGAGCATCGGAAGGTGCTGGACAACGTGGCCGACGGGCTGCTCTATGCGGGCGCGGCGCCGGCCCGGCGCCGCCAACTGGCCACTGACGCGCTGGCCCGCGTCGGGCTGGCCCACCGGGCCGGTGCCCGGCCGACTCAGCTCTCGGGCGGGGAACGCCAGCGTGTGGCCATCGCCCGGGCAGTTGTGGGCCGCCCTCCGGTGGTGCTTGCCGACGAGCCGACCGGGAACCTCGACTCGGCGACCGGCGCGACGCTGCTGAGCCTGCTGGAAGAACTCAACGACGCCGGCACTACGATCATCGTGATCACCCACGACCAGCAGGTCGCCGACCGGATGCGGCGCCGTGTCGAGATGCTCGACGGGCACATCGTCATGGACACCGGCCCCGTCCCGTCCCTCCAGTGCAAGCCGCCCGCCACCAGTTCTGAGAAGGAAAGAACCTCATGAATCCCACATCGGAACGGCTCGGCCGGCTCGCCGTCGTGCCGGCCGCCGCCCGGCTCCGGCCGGGCGATCTGGCCGGGCTGGCCAGCATAGGGCTGCGGACCCGCAAGCTGCGCGCCTCGCTGTCGGCCCTGGGCATCGCGATCGGGGTGGCCGCGATCGTAGCGGTGCTGGGCCTGGCCGCCTCCTCCCAGGCCGGACTGCTAGCCGAGATCAGCAAGCTCGGCACGAACCTGCTGACCGCCACCAGCGGGCAGAGTCTCACCGGCGGCACCGCTGAGCTGCCGACCACGGCGCCCGGCATGGTGGGCCAGCTGCCCGGCGTCACCGCTGTCCAGGACACCGGCACGGTCATCGGCAACGTGTACCGCAGTCCGCTCGTCCCGTCGATCGACACCGACGGGCTGGGCGTGGAGGCAGCCAGCCTGGGCCTGCCCGCCGTGGTTGGCACCTCGCTGGCCCAGGGCAGCTACCTGAACGCCGCGACCGCCACTGAGCCGGTTGCGGTGCTCGGCTACGAAGCCGCCCAGCTGCTGGGCATCGACCGGATCTGGCCAGGGGAGCGGATCTGGGTCGGCGGGCAGTGGTTCTACATAGTGGGGATCCTGAACCCCGCCACCCTGGCATCGCAGCTCGATACCTCTGTCCTCGTGGGATTCCCGGCCGCCGAGAAGTACCTCGGCTTCGACGGGCAACCATCAGAGCTGTATATCCGCACCGTTAACACCCAAGCCGCCACCACCAGGGTCGATAGCCTGCTCCAGGCCCAGGCCAACCCGCAGGATCCCGGCGAGGTAGACGTCGTCCAGCCGTCGCAGGCACTCACCGCACAAGCTGACGCGGCCGGCGCGTTCGACGCGCTGTTCCTCGGCCTGGGTGCCGTGGCGCTCTTGGTGGGCGCGGTCGGGGTCGCGAACATCATGGTGATCTCTGTGCTGGAACGCCGACAGGAGATCGGGCTGCGCCGCGCGCTGGGTGCCACTCGCGGCCAGGTCCGCATCCAGTTCTTGTCCGAGGCCATCCTTCTCGCGCTGGCCGGCGGCGCCCCTGGCGTCGTGGTCGGCGCGATCTCGACCGCGGTGTACGCGCAGGGCAGAGGCTGGGCGGTTGTAGTCCCGCCCGAAGCGTGGGCCGGGGGCCTGGGTGCCGCGATTCTCATCGGCGCGTTTGCCGGTCTACTGCCGGCGATACGCGCCGCCCGCCTCTCCCCAACCCAGGCACTGTGGAGCTTGTAACAGCTGACGGACAGAAGGAGATGCTCTCAGCACGCACGGGCGGTCGGCTGCGCTGCTCTTTCCTGCCTGGCGAGCCAGCGTCTTGTCGCGGCGGGCGACGTTAGCCGGAGCACGTCAGGCTTCTCTGGATCGTCCTGCCACTCCCTGATATAGCGGCGCCTGTTGGCGAACGACCGGAAGTGCCAGAGGATGATCGAGTCCTTCGAGAGCACCTGCCGGAAGGACTCCGTGTTGCCGTTGCAGATCTCGTGGTGATCAATGGCTCGGATTAGCGTCCGTCTGATCAGCCGGGACAGCGACCGCCACCGCGGGTAGTCCAGCCCGACGATAAGGTCGGCTCGGGCCAGCACCAGGTCGATCCAGGAGTTGTATCCATGATCGATAATCCAGCTGTCCTGTGCACAGATCGCAGCCACGCGCCGCCGTTGCTCCTGCGATGGCACCGCGACCCATCCCGGTTCCCAGGTCAGGTCATCGATGCAATGAAACGGCAGCCCGGTCCGCTCGGACAGGCTGGCCGCCAGCGTGGTCTTCCCGGATCCGGTCACGCCGTAGATGAGGACTCGCTGCGCCACTCCGGCGATGCTAGGCGGCCGGCACTGCTGGTGGCTAGCGCCGAGCCGCTCGGGGAGAAACCGGGGCCAGTCCCGATGGGCGCTTTGACGTGCCTTGCGGCGCATGCTTCGCTTATGGTGTCCGGTATGCATGGAGTTGCCGTCACGTCGGCGTGGCGTCTGGCTGACCGGCAATAAGTCTGGCGGCGGTCTGGCCGACGGGGACAGGATGCGGTTCGGGATCTTAGGGCCCGTGCTGGTCGATGACGGGCAGGGGCTGGTGGGCGTGTCGGCCGCGCGGCAGCGGGTGCTGCTGGCGGCGCTGCTGCTGCATGCCGGGCAGGCGGTCAGCGTCGGCGCCCTGGCTGAGTTGGTGTGGGACGGGTCGCCGCCGCCGGGCGCGGCGGGCACGTTGCGGACGCACGTGATGCGGTTGCGTCGGGTGCTGGGCCCGCGGGCGGGCGCACTGCTGATCACGCGTTATCCGGGTTACCTGGTCGAAGCTGGCGAGGATGAAGTTGACCTGCGTCGGTTCAGTCGGCTGTGCCGCGACGGCACAGCCGCCGTCAGGGCGGGCTCCTGGCCGCAGGCAGCGCAGATCCTGGCCGAGGCGCTCGGGCTGTGGCGGGGCCCGGCGCTCGCCGACGTGCCCTCGCAGTTACTGCAGCGGGATGAGGTACCCGGGCTTGAGCGGCTGCGGTTGCAGGCGCAGGAGTGGCGGATCGAGGCGGACCTGCACCTGGGCCGGCACGCCGAGCTGGTCCCCGAGCTGCAGTCGCTGGCCGCGGAGTGTCCGCTGCGGGAGCGCTTCCACGCCCAGCTGATGCTCGCGCTGTACCGGTGCGGCCGGCCGGGCGAGGCGCTGGCCGCCTATCAGTCAGCCCGCCAGGTGCTGGTCCAGCAACTCGGGGCCGAGCCCGGCGGCCAACTGCGCGAGCTGCACCAGCAAATCCTGACCGCCGACCCCGCGCTGGCAGTGCCTGCGCCGGCCGTCCGGGCGGCCGGCGGCGCGCAGGTACCGCGCCAGCTGCCAGGCCGGGCCCCGCAGTTCACCGGGCGGGATCAGGAGCTGGCGGCGCTGACCCGGCTGATAGGCCAGGCTGTGCGCGCAACGCCGGCGACCGTGGTCATCTCGGCGATCACCGGGACTGCCGGGGTCGGCAAGACCGCGCTGGCCGTGTACTGGGCCCACCAGGTCGCCGACCGATTCGGTGACGGGCAGCTGTACGTGAACCTGCGCGGCTTTGACCCCTCCGGCATCCCGGCTGCCCCCGAGACGGCCATCCGCGGGGTCCTGGATGCGCTAAGCGTTCCGCCCGACCGCGTGCCAACCACTGTCGAGGCGCAGGCGGGGCTGTACCGCAGCCTGCTGGCGGATCGGCGGATGCTGATCCTGCTGGATAACGCCAGGGATGAGCAGCAGGTCAGGCCGCTGCTGCCAGCAGGCCCGGCCAGCCTGGTGCTGGTTACCAGCCGGAGCCAGCTTTCCGGGCTGGCCGCCGCCGACGGGGCGCGGCTGCTCAGCCTGGACGTGCTGAGTCACGAAGAGGCGGTCCAGATGCTGACCACCCGGCTCGGCAGCTACAGGGCCGCCGCCGAGCCCGGAGCGGTCGACCGGATCGTCAGCGCGTGCGCGCGCCTGCCGCTGGCGCTGGCGGTCGCCGCGGCTCG
>JASHOL010000449.1 GCA_030041135.1 Streptosporangiaceae bacterium
GCCGTGTCGGAAGCGGTCAAGGTGGCTCCAATCCAGTGTCCGCCGGCCGGTGACGTCCGTTGCCTGGTAGGCCGAGGGCTATCTAAACAACACTGAAGTAATGTCGCATCTAGCGGGATTTATAGTAGGACCTCACGCACTCGCCTAACTAAGCCAACCAGCGAAGACTCGTACCATGTCGCTGGACATGGATACGCCTGGGGCCGATTGCCCGCCCACCGGGAAGTCGATGACAGCCCGCCGTCGGGCGAGCTTGAGCGGCTCGGCCGCCGCCGACGTACGGCTCGCCAGATTCAGGAAATGATCCCAACGTTGATGATGTAGACCGTGCCGGCCCCTTCATCTACTTCGTAGAGGACCCTGATTTCGCCTGCGTGCAAGCGGTAGATACCTGTGGCGCCCCACTCGACCGCGCCATCCGGATGCGGCTGAGCAGCCAGCAGGGCGATGGCGCGGCGTGCCCGGATGAACAGTTCCTTGTCCTCGGTGCGAATGCGGACCAGGTTTCGAAGCGCCGTCTCGCGGAAGACGACGGTCAGGCTCACGACCAGGTCTTTTCATCCATCCGATCGAGCGTGGCGTCCAGTTCATCGAGGCTGACCCCATCTCGCCCGGCGGCCTTGTCCGTCAGGTGCGCCGCCAGCGCCGCGCGATCCTCAAGGTCCGCGAGGTCATCGATGCCGATCAGGGCGGCGACTGGCTTGCCGCCCTCGCTGATAGTGACAGGCCGGTGGCTTCGCCGCGCCTCGGCCACAAGCTCACCCAAGTGCAGCTGAGCGGCAGTCAGTGGATGGGCCACACGTTGACGCTAACACCACACTGGAGCCGTTGCCGGACAGAAACGCCGCTCCGCACCGAGTGCCGGAACGGCGTCGACCGCTCCTCCTCCTCCGCCTGCGCTGCGGCGATGGTGGCCAACGCCATCGAGACGCCAGACTGCCTATGCCACCGATGATGATGATGATGGTCAACGGGGCTACGGTTGTTTGCACAAGTCAGGATGCTGTTGGCGGTGAGAGCAGTGCCCAGGCACGCTAGATGGGCTTGGCACGGATCAATTCGAGCTAAAGCACAGGTTGTGCGCCACGAGTTATGTTACGCCGTGTAGAGCTGCCAGCTCCGGTGCTATGGCCTTCCCGAAGGCGATTAGATCCGCCTCTTGGTTACTTACGTTGTTGATTACGACCAAGACGGCGGTGATGGTGACGCCTGACCTGGTGGTTCTGACGAGGAGCCCGTTGTTTATCACGGGACTATTTTTCAGATAGCCGATTTTAGATACAGCGAGGTCCGCGGTCGGGTCGGGGGGCGGTGGAACCGGCGTCGTGTCTTCATCCCACTCAGCTTGAAGCGCCCTCCAGCCGGCCGCGGCCAGGCCCATGCCGATGGAGCTGTCCTCCATGCCATCCATCGACGTGAAGTCGGAATTGGTTTTACGAAGCAACTCACGCATCCCGGCGTTGCCGGCGTAATCAGCAACGAGCTTGTCCTGAGCGAGCAACGTCAGGAGAAAGGCTACGCTCCTGGCATTTGCCGCCTGGTTCGATGGGGTGGGGTTCGCCGCAGCTGGTCGGGTACCATTCGGCGCAGACTGCCACTCGGCGCCAGAATAGTCTTGGCCAAGAAACAGCCCGCCCCGTCCGTTGAACTTCTGGTCGGTTGGCCTGAGGACTGGCCATTCATCGGCATGATACATGCCAGACCTTTTGGCTCGCTGCCAGAGGTAATCAAAACCAAGTCCCCGGATCACATTCGTGGCCGAAGTATCATCCGACCATCCGGCCATGAGACGGAGGTATTCCCGGAGCGGGTGCTGGAGAAAATAAGGATCGATATGGGTGTGTTTGTAGAACGGGATTAGTTCCTCATCCGTTAGCGGAACACTTTCGAAGTTGGTAGTGCCCGAGTCGGAGGGGGGCTCGAACATATACTCAACTTTTGGATTCACGCTCGATGATGCCCGGCTGAGCTGGTAGTTGTCGCGTAGCGCAGTACCCATAGTGTCTTGGTCCGTTATGGACAGGGCGGGGATGAGCGCATTCAGGTCCGCGCGGAGGCTATAAGCGCCGTACAGTGCGAGCAGCTTGGCCAGGCTCGCCACTTTCCGCTGCTCGAGGTCGCGGTGCCCGGCGTAGACGGGCGCGAGCGGATCGTCAGTCAGGTCTACTACCGCGTATGAGTGCTTCCGGAGAGTTGTTGGGAGTGTTGGGTTCGCCAAGACCTTCTCAAGGACACTCTGCAGAGAGTCGCCTGGTGTCCAACCTGGATCAAGCGGCTGCTGGTCACCCAGCAGCCCTACCGGAGCGGCGGACACCAGCTGTTGCATTACCGCATCGGTGACATCGATACTCACAAGGCTGATGTTAATCGCTAACCCAGACGCCGTGAGCTTTGAAGTGTCACTAGGTGGGGTGAGTGCAGGCCATTATGGCATTGAGACTATTGCCGGATGCCAGCCAGATCGGCGAGCATAGGTGAACTAGGCGAGCAAACGGGCGAGGGTGGGGCTGTGGAACTCGGTCGCTCGACGGTAAGGCAGCTTGTGCGCCTGCTCGAACCATTGATCTTCCTTGCGGACAGCGACGAGTTCGCGGCCATCCTCGACGTCATCAACTGGGATCCCAGCGCGCTCGGCGCTGCGGCATCCGCCTTGACGGCTGATGCCGCAGCGCTCACCACAGCACTGAGGACGGCCCAGGAGGTCGCAAGCCAGGACGACGTCGACCTAGCGACGGTGGCCGCAGCCCTCGTCTCGCTGGGCGAGGCCTGCGCGAGCCTGGTGACAACGCTCTCCGGGCTACCGACGGGCAGCGGGATCCCGAGCAATGCCCTAACCGAACTGGCAGCGGATCTGCTCGCCTACCTCGTCGAGAGTCTTGCGGCCGGGAGCTTGCCGTGGATATCCCTCGTCGCACTGGCGCTTGGGTTCGCCAAGCAGGTGCCTGTGCCCCAGCTCGTGGGCTCGGACGGCGCGGTACTGCGGCCCGCGACGACCCGGCTAACGCTCGATTTCGCGGCTTTGGACGCCGCGCTGCGCGATCCGCTCGGCTATGCCCGTACCAGTCTCGTGCTCGATCCGCAGGGGGCCACACGGGCCGCGCAGGCCATCGCGGACTTGGCCGGCCCAGGTGTGGCTGGTGGCCTAGTCGCGGCGGGCCTGACTGCAGGCTACGGCATCACCCCGGCTGAGCCGGGCCTGAATCTCACCGCGGCTGAGCAAGCGGTGAGCGCGCACCTCTTGCTGGTTGAGTCCGTGCAGACCTCGGCAGGGGCAACTGAGATCCTGCGGATCTCGCTCGGTCTCACCGACGAGACGAGCCAGCCAGGATTCGGGCTACTCCTTGCGGCCAGCGGCGAGATCTTGATATCAGCAGGGGGCCTGATCCTGACGTTATCCGGCGCCGAGCAGCCGCTCGTGATCACCGGGCAGTCTGTGCAGTTTGCTGCGGGGTCGTCGGGTCCAGTCACGTTCGACGCCGCCGCGAATTATGCCTCCACTGCTCAGCCAGCCGTCAGCTTCGGCTCGGCCAGCGGTACGAGCGTGCAGGTAGCGAGAGTCCAGGCAGGGCTGAGCGTGTCGATGGCGGGCGGATCGGTCGACATCAACGGCAGCGTCAGCCTCACCGGGGTCGCCCTGCAAATCCGGGCTGGGGACGGGGACGGTTTCCTGTCCACGGTGCTCCCCCAGGATCCGGTCGAATTGCGAGCCGATCTTGGACTCGATCTCAGCCTGCGCAACGGGGTCCGGGTGCACGGCTCGGGTGGACTGGCGTGGAGCGCGGCGATCAACCAGTCGCTCGGCCCGGTCGATCTCGATGAGATCGCTGCCGCTCTGACGCTGTCGGGCGGCGCCGCCAGCCTTCAGCTGACGGCAACGCTGGGGCTGGCTCTGGGACCGCTGGACGTCACGATCGACGCGGTCGGGATAGCGGCGGCCCTGCAGCAACCACCCACGACGGGTTCGGCTCCGGCGAGCGGGAACGCCGGCCCGTATGCGCTCACCGTCGGGTTCAAGGCACCCGACGGCGCGGGCCTGGTCCTGGACGCCGGACCGGTTACCGGCGGCGGGTACGTCCAGTGCAATGCGGCGCAGGGCCAGTACGCCGGAGTGCTGGAACTGGCGCTGGAGTCGCTTGCCCTCACGGCGATCGGGCTGATCCAGACCAAAGCGGCCGACGGGACGCCCTTGCCGGGCGGGTTCAGCTTGCTGGTCATCATCTCGGTGGAGTTCCTGCCCCCGATCGAACTGGGCTTCGGCTTCAGCCTGGACGGAGTCGGCGGATTGGCCGGGCTCAACCGGACCACGAACGTCGATGCGCTCCGCGCCGGCGTCAGGAGCGGTTCGCTGGCGGACATCATGTTCCCGGTCGATCCGGTCGGGCACGCGGCGCAGATCGTTCAGGCGCTGGAGGGGTTCTTCCCGCCCGCTCCCGGGCGGTTCCTGATCGGCCCGATCGTGCAGGTCGAGTGGGGCAGCCCGCTGACCATCCTGACGGCGGAACTAGGGGTCTTGATCGAGCTGCCGGCGCCGATCCGGATCACGATCTTGGGGGTATTGGGGATCACGCTGCCTCCCGACATCGACGACGAGGATGCCAGCCTGGCCATCGTCGACCTCAACCTGGACGCGCTGGGGGTGCTGGATCTAGGCCAGGGCCTGTTCTCACTGGACGCGTCGCTATACGACTCTCGGGTCACCGAGTTCACGATCAGCGGCGACATGGCGATGCGGCTGGGGTGGGGGGCCGACCGCGAGTTCCTCATCTCGGTCGGAGGCTTCCATCCTGCGTTCAGCCCGCCGCCCGACTTCCCGACGCTCAACCGGCTGGCGATCTCGCTGTCGTCAGGCAACAACCCGACGTTCAGTCTCCAGGCCTACTTCGCGGTGACGTCGAACACGCTGCAGTTCGGCGCCAAGGCGCAGCTGTCGGTGACGGCGGGCTCGGCCAGCGTGAGCGGGATGATGTCGTTTGACACCCT
>JASHOL010000450.1 GCA_030041135.1 Streptosporangiaceae bacterium
CCCAGGGCCAGGCGCCCTTGGCTGGGCCGCCCGTCTCGCCCCGGCACTGGCCTGGCTGGACACCGGTCCCTGCACCCACCAGCGCGAAGAACCCGGCTACCGGCCCTCCGCCGGCCTGGCCCACCTCATCGCCATCCGCCAGCCCGCCTGCTGCCACCCCGGCTGCGGCCGGCCCGCCGCCCGCTGCGACCTGGACCACACCACCCCCTACGAGCACGGCGGGAAAACCTGCGAATGCAACCTGGCCCCCACCTGCCGGCAACACCACCAGGCCAAGCAGGCACCCGGCTGGCACCTGAGCCAAGACCAGCCAGGACACATGACCTGGACCACCCCCAGCAGCCGCACCTACCAGCCCGCCGTCATCGGCTACCCCGCCTGACCCAACAGGCGCCACGTGCGTCTTAGGGCCGGGACGGTGCCGACTGTCGTACCCGTGCGCGATCCTGGCGGGAGCCTGGCTGTCACGAGCAGAGGGGTCCGGATGATTGATCAGCATGCAACCGCCGCGGAGGCGGGGGACGAGCGCCTGACGGAGGCGGCGGATGAGCGCCTGACGCGGACGGCCGATGAACGCCTGACGCGGACGGCGGCCTCGCAGGCCGTCGAGTCCATCGGCTGGCGCTATCTGCTTGGCACCCTGGCCGCGTCGGTGGCGGTCAGCTCGCTCGGCCAGGCGGCTTCGGTCGCGGTGGCCGCAAACGCGGCCTGCGGCGAGCATGCTGACGGACACCTGCGCATGGACCTGCGGCCCGACCGTGTAGAGCTGTCGTTGATGGACCGGCAGGTTGCGTGGGCGACCCGGCGCGACACCGAACTCGCTGGGGCTATTACCACTGCGCTGGCCGCGATCGGCGCCACGGTTGCCCCGCCGGTGACCGCCGACTATCCGCGGCCAGTTCAGATGCTGGAACTGGCGATCGACGCGATGGACATCGCCGCGATCCGGCCTTTCTGGAAGGCCGTGCTCGGCTACGCGGACGAACCGGGCCACGACGGCCCTGAGGATGCCATCGTCGATCCCGCCGGGCAGCTCCCGGCTGTGTGGTTTCAGCAGATGGACAAGCCCCGCCCGCAGCGCAACCGGATCCACTTCGACATCACGGTGGCGCACGACGAGGCGGAGCCGAGGATCCTGGCGACCCTACAAGCCGGCGGGGTGCTCGTCAGCGACGCCGAGGCCCGTTCATTCTGGATCCTCGCCGACGCGGAGGGCAACGAGGTGTGCGTGTGCACATGGCAGGACCGAGACAATCGCGGCGGACAGCCTCCGGCTACCGAATAGCGGCCTGGGTTCGCGGCGCCCAGTCCGGTACGCCGTCCGGCCAGGGCAGCTCGCAGCTGGCTGGCAGCCGATCACCGCGACCGGCCAGGACCTGCCGCAGCACGCCGGGGTAATCGGTCACGATCGCGTCCACGCCCAGTCCGGCGAGCTCGGCCATCCGGTCCTCGCTGTTAGCCGTCCACGCGATGACCCCGAGACCGGCTTCCCGAGCGGCGGCCATCAGGCCGGGCGTCACCATGGGCTCCCACGGCGACAGCCATGACGCACCGACGTGGCGGGCCGCGTCCGCCGATCCGAGCGCATTGCCGCCGTCTGGGTAGTCCGCCGGGTCGAGCCCGGCCAGCCAGGCCGAGCCCGGGATCCAGGTGGCCGGCTCAACCAGCGCGACCCGCGGCACGCTCGGGTCAGCGGCCAGCGCGGCCCGCAGCACTCGCCAGTCAAACCCGAGGATCCTGGCCCGTCCGGACAGATCGTGTGCGGCCAGCGTCCGCAGCGCACTCCCGGTGAGCCGGCGCACGTCTGCCTCGGACCAGGACGGGTCGGTTTTCAGCTCGACCGACAGCATGGCCCGATCCGCACCCGACTCTGTCACCAGGCGGCAGACCTGATCGAGCGTCGGTACCCCGGTCGCCGGGACCGCCTGGAAGGTCGCCCCGAACGGATCCGCCGGCTGGCGGCCGCCGGCGTCCAGGGTGGCGACCTGACCGCGGGTCAGGTCCAGCCACCGCTTCCCGACGTAGGGGAACATCGGATCGCCCGCAGTGGCTGGGCCCGTCTCGCGGATGACGGAGGGGTCGACGGTCAGGTTGTGTGCGAGGATCAGGCCGCCATCGCCGGTGAGCGTGACGTCGAACTCCAGGGCATCGACACCGATGACCAGCGCATGCGCGAGTCCGGGCAGCGTGTTCTCCGGCCGCAAGGCACGCGCGCCACGGTGTCCGTGTATCTCGGGCACGCCCGGACCATAGCAAACTCCGGCCACGGGAGGCCGCCGAGCCCTGCGCCCCATGGAAGGCTGCAGGGACCTGCGCCCGACGGGAGGCTAAGGAGACGGGCGCATGGCCGGGGGTCGCCTGGATGTGCGCCTGCGTTGGGTCGCCTGGATGTGCGCCTGCGTTGGGTCGCCTGGATGTGCGCCTGCGTGGGGTCGCCTGGATATGCGCCTGCGTGGGGCCGCCTGGATATGCGCCTGCTTCGGGCAGCTGGGTGTGCGCCCCGCACGGGGCGCTGGCTCAGGATCCGGTGCACTGCGGGCTCGTGTCCACGAGGTCGCTGTTTATCGAGAGGACGTCGCCGCTGCCGCCTGGCGGAATGGCATGCGGGTTCGCCCACGCCTCGATGAACAGCCCGATACCTGGCGGGATCGCGGACGGGCGGATGGCAAAGACGCCGCGGGCCGCCAGTCCGCCGGGCGGACGCCGGAATTCGCCGTACCCGATGCGGCCATGCGGCCCCTTCACATAGTGCAGGCGCAGGTGCCTCCAGACCGGCGGCGGCGGGTCGATCTTCATCGCCAGCTGTCCGTAGGCGCGGTTCGAGAGGTTGGGTGACTTGCACCCGCGCGGGAGCACGCTGAGCGAGGTCGTCGGGGTGAAGTCGTGTCCGGGGAACTCGAGCCTGGCCGGCACGCCGTACCTGCGCAGCAGCGCTGCCAGGCCGGACGGGTCGCGCAGGTCCCTGATGGTCACGATCACCAGGCCGCCCGGCGCCCGCTGGACCGTCCACGCCGCGAGCTGGGTGCCTGACTGGGCCGGACGCGTGCCGTCGGCGCTGGTCCCTCCGGACAGCAGGCCCTGGGCCAGCAGCCCTCCCGCGAGCGCCGCAGCCCCAATGCCGCCCGCCAGGGCAAGCCGCGCCGGGCGGCGGGTTCCG
>JASHOL010000451.1 GCA_030041135.1 Streptosporangiaceae bacterium
GGGGGACGATGCGCCAACGACGGAAGGATTCAGCGTTGGCCTTCATCGTCTCTTCCGTCGCGGCCCCGCTCGCGACGTAGCTGTAGCCCTGAGGTGTGAGAATCGCCCGGGCGCGCTCCTCCAGCTCCACAACGTCGAAAGGCAGATCGCTTCGGTCCTCTGCCAGGTACACCTCGTACTGAAAATCGGCGTAAGCACTCACGATTTCCTCTCCCTGTGTGTCGCAGTACTTCTGTAGTGGCGGTGATCGATCGAAGAATCTGTCGGGCGGCGTGCGCTTCGCAACGATGAGCTGACGCAGACGCAATCCGTCCTCCATCGCGAGTGAGGCCAGAGCTGCGTAAAGGAGCAACTCGAAATCCAGCAGCGGGGACCGGCCAAGGGGTCCTGAGCACTCCGGTCGTCTGCTCGCGGAGCGACCACGCGAATGTCTCTCGAGCCATGGATGGCGTGTCGGCTCCCATGCCAGGGCGTCGATGAGTCGCTTCGTACGCCTGCAGGCGAAGGTTGACTATGTCCCACCTCCATGCGCCCGTCAATTAGGACACCGACGCCGATCATCTCTGCTGGCTACATCGTCAGCGCATCGTTGCCGCATCAACGGGGGCGCGATCGTCAACAGGCCGGTGACGACACGGTGGATCCCGCAACGCTCCTGACAAGCTGGGGCAGGCCGCGCCTTTGATACACCGAAGATGCGGTGACGATGCGGTCACCGGGGACACTAAGGCTGGCAGGCAAACTGAGAGACGCGCCGGGTGGCTTGTCAGGGCGCTGCATCGTGCGCTTGTACAGCTAGGAGTGCGCCCGGCGGGCCGACAGCGAGGACCGCTGCTGAACCGAGCCACCCCTCCGCTCATGAAAGCGGTGGTGACTGCCGCGGACCGCCGGGCGCACTCCTAGCCGCAAAGGGGGTGGACCAGTCGAGCAAGGCGGTGGCCATGAAAACGGTCAGCGATAACGATCCGGATGATGACCGTCAACATGCCAGGGATGGATGTACGGAACAGGAACGAGTATGTGGCTGAGCATGCTCCGCGCGGGCGCGGCTCGGGCCAGGCAGACGCTGCGCACCCACGCGTGCCCTCTGAACGGCGGATGGCCGCCCGGCGCGACCTGGCGCGATGCCTACCGTGACATTGGCGCGGGATGCAAATGCGACCTTTGCCGACTTCCCTGATCTGTTGGGTCGGCTCTGAGCGTGCGACTGCGCGGGTTCGCCTCCAGGCAAGCACCATCGTTTTCGCCAGCCACTATCTGGAGGAGGCCGTCGAGGCGGGCTGGCATCTGTTGAAAGTACTGGATCACCGGAGGCGATCATGTTCTTCTTCCTGTTTGGCAAGCGCTACCCGCTCCTGCGGCCCGTGTTGGGCCTGGCCGCGCTCGTTCTTGGGCTGCTGGTGCACTCCGGCATCCTCATCGTGGCGGGTGCGGTGCTGACCGTCATCGGGGTCGGCGTGGCCGCCGCCAGCCTGCGGCGGCGCCCGATCAGCCGCAAGGGCGAGAGCAGGTCGGCGCGGTGACCGCTATCACGGTGGAGCACCTGGTCAAGCGGTTCGGCGGGCTCACCGCCGTGCGGGACGTCAGCTTCGACGCGCCTGAGGGCCAGGTAACGGCGCTGCTTGGCCCGAACGGCGCCGGCAAGACCACGACGATCGAGATTCTTGAAGGGTTCACGGCGCCCAGCAGCGGCACGGTCCGGGTGCTCGGCGCCGACCCCCGGCGGGGCGGCCGGGCCTGGCGCGCCCGGATCGGCCTGGTACTGCAATCCACCAGCCTGGACGGTCAGCTGACCGTCGCCGAGACGCTGCGGCTGTTCGCCGGGCTCTACCTGCACGCGCGGCCGGCGGCCGAGGTGCTGGAGGTCATCGACCTGGCCGATGACGCGCGAACCCGGATCGGGGCCCTGTCTGGGGGGCAGCGCCGCCGGGTGGACCTGGGCCTTGCGATTATCGGCCGGCCCGACGTGCTGTTCCTCGACGAGCCGACCACAGGTCTTGATCCCGAGGCCAGGCGGCGGCAGTGGGCAATCATCGAAGACCTTGCCGCATCCGGCGGCACGGTGCTGCTGACCACCCACTACCTAGACGAGGCCCAGCACCTGGCGAGCCGCGTGATCGTGCTAGCCGACGGGAGGGTCGCGGCCGACGCAACACCGGACCAGATCAGGGCCCGCGGCGGCCGCTCGGTCATCCGCTACCGGGTGCCGCGCGGTGTGCCGCTGGACGACCTGCCGCCCGCCCTGGCCGCCCAGGTAGAACCCGGCAGCGCGGAACTGTCGGTGCGCAGCGCTGATGTGACCGCCGACCTCGATGCGCTGGTCCGGTGGGCTCACCGCAACCACGCCGACCTCACCGGCCTGGAAGTCGGCCCGCCCAGCCTCGAAGACGCCTACCTCATGCTCACCAGCGACATGCAGGCACCCGATCCAGACGGCACGGGTCAAGACCGCCCAGACCGCAGCCGACAGGAGGCACATACCCATGGCTGATACCCGCCCGCCCGGCCGTCAGCAGCGGCTCCCCGGCGTCTGGCGGGTATTAGCCCGGCAGGTCGGTTACCAGCTCCGGCTGCTGGCCCGCAACCCGCGCGCGATCTGGCTCAGTGTCCTGGTGCCCGGCCTTCTGCTGGCCCTGCGAGCGGGCCGGCCCAGCCACATGACCCGGGCGCAGGACATGGCGGTCGCCGCCGCTGTCGGCGGGTGCGCGATGTTCGGCATCCTGACCACGTCCTACATCACCCAGGCCAGCGGCCTGGTGTCGGCCCGCCAGGATGCGGTACTGCGGCGCTGGCGGGCAAGCCCTCTGCCGACCGGAGGCTATTTCGCCGCCCGGATCGCCGCGACCGCGCTCGTCGCCGACACCTCAGGCATGATCGTGGTGGCCGTCGGCATCGTCTTGACGCACCTGACAGTCACTGTCGGCGCCGCGCTGAGCCTGCTCGCCGTTTTCACCCTGGCCTCGTTGACCTGGGCCGCGGTCGGTACCGCTGCCAGTATCGCGGTCCCGGCCCCCGATGCGGCCTTCCCGGTACTCGGGCTCACCTGCTTGCCCCTCCTGGCGCTGTCGGGAACGTTCGGTGCCATCGGCGGCCTGCCATCTTGGCTGACCACCTTGTTGCGGTACCTGCCTGCCCAGCCGGTCATCGATGCGATCACCCAGGTGCTCCGCCACACCAGCGGCGGCCTAACGCCGGTACCCTCCCGCGACGTTGCCGTGCTCATCGTCTGGGCAGTCGCGGGCCTGCTGGCCTCGGTACGGTTCTTCCGCTGGGATCCGCGCCGTCCCAGCCATGCCAGCCTCGGGCAGCGGCCGGCCCAGACAATCCGGCACTCGAGCCCGGGCTGACCGCCGGTGGCGAGCGTTCGGGAGCGCGCACCGATCCTGCGGCCGGCGCCGATCCTGCGGCCAGCGCCGACCCCGCGGCCGGTGCCGAGCCCGGGGCCGGCTTTGCCGTCGCGAAAACGGATGAGTCGCTGCGCGCCACGCCCAGGAGTCCCTACGCCAGGGAAATGCCCGGCGAGCTGACCGAATAGCGCAGACATCGGCGCGAAGTTCACCACCGGTTTCGCGCCCGCAAATGGCAGCGGTTAGCCCGGCGCAGAAACAACATCCTGGCCAAGCCGCCGCGCGGCGATCTCCGGCAAGCCGGCGCTCAGGTCGATGCCAGTGACGGCGCCGACCGGCGCCGGGGCGAGCGCGCCGCTGCCCCAGCCAGCATCCAGTACGCGAAGACCGCCGACATCGCCGGCCAGCGCCAGGGTGGCCGGGCGCTCATAGGAGGCGTTCCACACGTTCATCTCACGGTCCTGCGCGTACGCCACCGCGAAGTGGTCGTACCCGCTCGCGTCGGCCTGACCGCCCACGCCCTCCGCAATTGCACAGCGCGCCGTCGGCGGCCACCTGCTCACCTGGCCGAGGAAGCCTTCGGGCCAGGCGGCCGCTGTGAGACAAGCGATAGGCCTGCTGTTGTGTCGGCCGACCCTCATCCCCCTGACGTAATGATCTTAAAACGGCCACGCATATCACGCAGCCGCCGACCGCTCGTATTCCGGGGTCGACGCAGTCGCGGCCTGCCGCCCGCCTTGAGCGCTCGCCCTCCGTGACGGCCGCCACGTCTGGTTGAGGCTGCCCGTCGGTCGGGCCTGGCCAGCGCGACGCGGACGGACAAGGTTTACCGGAAAGCTAGGCTGCACGATGATGCAATATTGCACACTCGCGCAAGTTTGGTTAGGGTAGCCGCCATGACATCCGCGGGTCTTAGGGAACGCAAGAAGGCCGCAACCCGGGCGGCGATAGGCGTCGCCGCCTGGCGACTGGCGGTCGAGCGCGGCCCGGACCGGGTGCGGGTCGAGGACATCGCCGAGGAGGCGGGCGTGTCCCGGCGCACCTTCCACAACTACTTCGCGACCAAGGAGGAGGCGATGGCGTCGATGGCTCTCGATCGAGCGGAGCGGATCTGCGCCGCGCTGCTGGCGCGGCCGGCGCAGGAGCCGCTGGCGGACGCGCTGGGACAACTGTTCGTGGCTGAGTACGCGACCCGGAACGTACCTGACGAGTCGCTGCGCGCCGCGGTACGCCGCGCAGCCTCGAATCCGGGGATGATGGGCGCGGTCGAGCGAGCGATGCTCGCCACCGAGGCTCCGCTCGCCCAGGCGATCGCCGACCGAACTGGTACCGATGCCAGCCGTGATCTCTATCCGAATCTTGCCGCCGCCGCCGCCGTCAGCGCGTTGCGGGCGACCATCGAGTTCTGGCTCAACGCCAGCGGAACGCCGCCGAGTCTGCGGGACATGCTCGCGCGCGCCATCGCCGAGACGGTCCCGGCCGCTCCGTCTCGCCCGACTGTGAAGGAGGCCCAGGATGGCGCCTGA
>JASHOL010000452.1 GCA_030041135.1 Streptosporangiaceae bacterium
TGGGGGAACGGGACCGTGACGGGCGGCGCGGGCGCGGTCGGCCTGGTCGCCTCCGCGGGCGGAGCGGTCGGCTTGTCTTGGGCCGGCAGCTCAGCCGTCGGCGCAGGCGCAGCCTGGCCGTTGGCGGTGCGCCTGGCCGCGGCTGGCGCCTTCGCCACCGCACCGTCGGCTGCCTGCGGTTTCGCTGCTTGCTGGGAAGCGAACGCTTCCTTGAGCCTTCGCACGACGGGCGCCTCGATCGTCGAAGACGCCGACCTTACGAACTCGCCCATTTCCTGGAGCTTGGCCATCACGGCCTTGCTCTCGACTCCGAACTCCTTCGCGAGTTCGTACACCCGAACCTTCGCCACTGCGCTCCCTCTACCTGGCCCGGATTACCCGGACCCTCGCACCGACCGGGGCAGCGCGTGCTCCGGACGGCGTCAGCTTGTGCTGTTCATCGCCGCATACTCATCGGGCGCTCATCGCAATTCGGCCTTCTTCCCTTCCGGGCTAACGCTGCAGTGCCAGCTCCGCAGTTCCCGCAGCGCTGGCCGCTGTGCTAGCTAACAGTGCCAGCCAGGTATTCCGCGAGCTTGCCGTCCGGCAGTGGTGCCGGCAGGCGAAGAGCCCGCGGGAACGCCCGTCGGCGCTGGGCTCGACCCAAGCATTCCAGGCTTGGATGCAGGTATGCACCCCGGCCAGGCAGCCGCGCGGCAACATCAGGGACGATCTCGTCTCCTGCTGCCACCACGCGGATGAGCTCGGATCTGGCGGCACGGACTCCGCACCCTACGCACGTCCGGATCGGTGACACCGGTCGGGAAGCCAACGGAGTCCGCCCTGCCTTCGCGTTACCCAGCTTACAGGGCCGACGCCTCGCCGGCACCCGGGCTATCGGGCGGTTCGTCCCCCGTGGATGCTCCTTCGCCCTGGCCGGCGCTCGCCTGGTCCTCCGGTCCGGCCGACGCGGCCGCCGGGCCGGCGTCAGCCGTGTCGGCCCGGATGTCGATTCGCCATCCGGTCAGCCGAGCAGCAAGGCGGACATTCTGCCCCTCCTTGCCAATGGCGAGTGACAGCTGATAGTCCGGCACGATGACTTGGGCTACCCGAGCCTGCAGATCGAGCACGTTCACCCTGGAGACTCTGGCCGGCGACAGCGCGTGTGCGACGAACTCGGCCGGATCAGCCGAGTAGTCCACTATGTCGATCTTCTCCCCATGAAGCTCGGTCATCACGTTGCGCACCCTGGAGCCCATCGGGCCGATGCAGGCACCCTTGGCGTTGACGCCCTGCTGGTGCGAGATGACGGCGATCTTGCTGCGGTGGCCCGCCTCGCGCGCGATCGCGGCGATCTCCACCGCGCCCGACGCGATCTCGGGCACCTCCATGGCGAACAGCTTCTTCACGAGGTTGGGGTGGGTCCGCGAGAGCGTGACCGACGGCCCGCGATATCCCTTGTGCACGCGCAGGACATAGCACCGCAGGCGCTCACCGTGAACATAGCGCTCGCCTGGTACCTGCTCGGTTGGCGGCAGGATCGCCTCAAGCTTGCCCAGATCCACCAGGACGGCGCGCGGATCCTTGCCCTGCTGGATGACGCCCGCGACGACGTCGCCCTCTCGCCCGGCGTACTCGCCGAACGTCAGCTCGTCCTCGGCGTCCCGCAGTCGCTGCAGGATCACCTGGCGCGCGGTGGTGGCCGCGATCCGGCCGAAACCGGCCGGGGTGTCGTCGTACTCCCTGGCCTGCTGGCCCTCCTCGGCGGGCTCGATCGCCCAGACGGTGACATGGCCGCTGCTGCGGTTCACCTCTACCCTGGCGTTCGGCGCCGCGCCATCGGTCTTGTGGTAGGCGACGAGCAGCGCATCCTCGATCGCCTTGATCGCCAGGTCAAGGGAGATGTCCTTCTCGGCCTCCAGGCTCCGCAGGACGCTCAGGTCAATGTCCACCTCGTCCTCCTCCGCCCTGGTCCTCGTCGAAGGGCTCCTCGCCCTCGTCCGGGTCCAGGTGCCCGAACTCGACCTGCACGCGGCCAGGGCCAAGCTCGGCGTATTCGTACTGGCGGAGCACTCCACCGCAGTCCAGCGTCACGCCACGGTCACTCGAGGCTGCGATCCGGCCTTCCACGGAAGGCGCCTCGTTCCCGCCATGAGCGGCAGCTTGCCCGGTCAGCGGCACGATGACCAGTCGCCCGACGGCCCGGCGCCAGTGCCGCGGCTGCGTCAGCGGCCGGTCCACGCCGGGCGAGGAAACCTCGAGGGTGTACGGCAGCTCGCCCATGTCGGTGGCGCCATCTAGCCGGGCCGACATTTCCCTGCTGGCCAGCGCGATCGTGTCCAGGCTCACACCGCCGTCGGCATCGACTATCACGCGTAGCAGCCGCCTGCGCCCGGCTCCGGTGACGCGCACGCTCTCGAGGTCCATGCCCATGGCGTGAGCCACCGGCTCCAGCAGCCTGACCAGCCGGTCAGAATCGGGGAGCCCGCCCCCGGCCGGTGCCTGGCGGCGCCGGTCAGGAGCGCTGGCCGGGGCGGACCGGTCCGCCTTTCCCCCGCTCGCCCGGTCGCTCCCGGCCGCCGTTGCCCGGCCCGGCGTGCCGCGCGCACCTGATCCCCTCGCGCCAGGGCGAGCATGACCGCGCGAACCTTGACGGGAGCCACCGTGCATGACGACCTCCTCGCCCGCGAGCTGTGCTGTTGTATACCAGGCGTGATCTAGCCTAGCCGGGATGTGGCGATGCAGACCGAAGCCTGGCCGGCCTGGGCGCGGTGTGCGCGCCCCCGGCCTGCTCGTGTCATGCTGAGATGCTGCACGCCCAGTGACCTGGCACGCGGGAGGAGGCGGCCGGTTGGCAGTCGGCCCTACTAGGCGAGCGGTGCTTGCCGTCTCGGCGGCCGCGGTGCCGCTGCTGCTGAGCGCCTGCCGTGGCGTCCAGGTGCTGGGCACGCCCCCGCCCTTGTCCCAGGATGTGCGGCTGCTGCGCTCCGCGATCGCCGCCGAACGGCTCATGGTCTCCCGGTACCGGAAGGCGGTCGCGCTGGCCGGCCCGGCGGGGCACCCGACCGTGACCGCGCTGACCGGCATCCTGACCGAGCACGAGCAGCACCTGGCCCAGCTGACCGCCAGGCTCGTCGTGCCGGCCGGCTCCGCCTCGCGGCTGCCGCCCGCCGCGGGAGCGAGCGCGCCGCTGCCGACCGGGCTGACGGCCGTGCTTGGCGTGCTGAAGACCGCCGAGCAGGATGCGTCGAACACGCTCGCCAGCCAGCTGCTCGGGGTGCCGCCGTCGCTGGCGCAGCTGATGGCCAGCATTTCCGCCTCCGAGGCCACGCACGTGCCGGTGCTCGGATCGCTCGGGCGGGCCCGGTGACCGGTCCGAGCATGCCGAGCGGGCCGGTGAGCCCGCAGGCGATCGCGAAGCTGCAGGCCGCGCTGGCCGCCGAGCAGGCCGCGTGCTACGCATACGGTGTCGTCGGCGCGTACCTGTCCGGCGCCGCCGCGGCCATGGCCGACTCCGACTGGGTCGCGCACGAACTGGCCAGGGACAACCTGGTCGCGACGATCACCGCCGCCGGCGCGGATCCGGTGCCGGCCGCGGTCGCCTACCAGCTGCCGATCCAGGTTCATTCCCCCGCGCAGGCCACGGCGCTGGCCGTCATCCTGGAAGAGCGGGTCGCGCAGGCTTATACCGGCCTGGTCGGACTCACTGACCTGACCCTGCGGGCGCTTGGTGCCCGGCAGCTTCGCGATGCGGCACTGCGGGCCGCCACTTGGAGCCACGCGACCGCCGCCTTCCCTGGCCTGCCGGGCAGCAGCCTGAGCGCGCCGGGATCGACGTCGGCCATCAGCGAGCCTGGCTGACCGAGTCCCGCCCCGATGGCGGACGAGCCGCCCGCGGCCCGGAGCGGGGACCGGCCGCCAGGGCTCGACCGGGTAGCAAGCCGTCAGGCGCCGGCCGACAGGACGTGTTCGATCATGTTCGCGGCACCCTCGAGGTCCTCGCCTGCAGCAATGCGCTCGGCCCAGGACCACCAGAACCACCACAACCCATCCTGGCCGCGCCCGGCATAGACGTCCTCGGCCAGGACGGCCGCCGACGGGTTCACCACATGCAAGCTCGGAACGCGGCCAGGAGGCGTCATCATCCTCGTCCGCAAGCCGTGGTCTGCCAGCACCTCAGCGAGTCCCTCAAGCCTGGCCAGATTGGCGCGCCAGGTGTCGGCGCCGCTGGCCTGCTGAGCGTCAATCGTCATGTTGTCACCTCTGGTAGCTGGTACACAGCATAGAGTAATGACGCTCCTTTAGGGTGCCCCTTCTAGGGTTAGCTGTGCAACGTGCACAGCAATATTCGCATGCTGCTTTTTACATCGGTCCCGTCGCAGCACTGGACGCAGCGGCAGCCGCCCGCCAGACTAAACGCACCGCCAGGAGAGGGGCGGGAGGTGGAACTTTGGCAAGCGCGCAAAGTCCGACAGTTCGGCGGCGCCGCCTTGCGCTCGAACTCAGGCGTCTGCGCGAGTCAGCGAAGCTGACCTGCGAAGAGGTCGCCGACCGCCTTGAGTGCTCGGCGTCGAAGATCAGCAGGGTTGAGACCGGCCGGGTCTCTGTGTCTCCGCGCGACGTCCGCGACATGCTGGAGATCTACGGGGCACCACCCGAGCAGCGGGACAGCCTGGTCCAGCTGGCCAGGGATTCCCGGCAGAAGGGGTGGTGGCACGCGTACGGCGACACCGTCCAGCCGCACATCGCGACCTACCTCGGGCTCGAGAGCGCCGCGTCGGAAATAAGGATCTACGAGGTCGGCCTGGTTCCCGGCCTGCTGCAGACGGAGGACTACGCCCGCGCCGTCATTTCTGCCGAGATGGTCAACAGCCCCCGCGCGGATATCGAGCGCCACGTCGCGTTGCGGATGGAACGGCAGCGGCTGGCGCGGTCAAGTCCGCCCAAGGTGTGGGCCGTGCTGGACGAGGCCGCACTGCGCCGCCAGGTCGGCGGGCCCGAGGTCATGCGCGAGCAACTGGAGTACCTGCGGGAGCTGGGCAGCCTGCGGAACGTCAACCTGCAGGTCATCCCGTTCGCCGGCGGTGCGCACCCGGCCATGGGGCGGCCGTTCGTCATCCTTGTCTTCGGCGAGACGATCGACCCCGACGTGGTCTACCTGGAGGACCTCACCAGCGCACTGTGGGTAGAGAACGTCGACGAGGTCGACCGATACAACGTGTTCTTCAACCACTTGCGCGCGAGCGCACTGTCGTTCGAGGAATCCGGCGCGCTCATGACCGCCGCGGTCAAGGACCTGTAGGCCCGGCCTCTGGCGCATGGCCTCTGCCGCATGGCCTCTAGCGCATGGCCTCGGGCAGCGGGTCGGTGTGCAGGACCGTCAGCCGGGAGACCGCGCGAGTCAGCGCGACGTACAAGCGCTGCAGGCCGCGGCTCTCCGCGGCGGCTATCTGTCCCGGTTCCACGACGATGACATGGTCGAATTCCAGGCCCTTGGCCAGCGACACCGGCACCAGCGTGACTTGCTCGCTGGTCGCGGCGCCCTCAAGCATCGCATGCGGGAGCCCGGCGCGGGCCAGCGCGTTCGCCAGCGACTGGATCTGGCCGTCTGCGGCCACCACCGCGGCCGAGCCAGCGCGCCCGAGCGCGTCAGCGCAGGCCTCCGCTAGGGCGTCGGCTAGCTCGTCCGGCTCAAGCTGCCACACAAGCAGCGCCTCCGGATCCTGCCGGACGGAACTGGCGGGGGTCAGGCCGGGCGCGATGTAGGGCAGCAGCTTGCTAGCGAAGTCGAGTATCTGCCGCGGCACGCGGTATCCGGTGTCGAGCACGCGCAGGTCAGCGTCGGGCTTACCCAGATGGGCAAGCATCTGCGGCCAGCTCGCCGTGGCCCACGCGGTGGTGCCCTGCGCAATGTCTCCGAGCACGGTCGCCGAGCCGGTCGCGCAGCGGCGCCCGATGGCCCGGCATTGCATCGGCGACAGGTCCTGCGCCTCGTCGACCACGATGTGGGCCAGGCTCGGCGTCCGTTCGATCAGGTCGGCGGCCTCGTCGATGAGGACGGCGTCGGCAGCGCTCCACCGGGCCGACCCTGGCCCGCGCGGCGGAGCGTGCCAGCGCACGGCCAGGACCTCGGCCGGGTCGAGGAGCCCGTCGGCCGCGCGCTCCAGCACGGCAGCGTCTGACAGCAGGCGGAAGACCAGCCGGACCGGGTCGGCCTTCGGCCAGGCCGCGTCGACTGCGGCCTGCACTACCCTGGTCCGGCGCACCGCCTCGTGCGTGCGGTCGTCGCACGTCTCCCCGGCCGCCTCCATCCTGGTCAGGATCACGTGCGCAATCCGGTGCGCGAGCATCTGCCTGCCGGTGCCGTAGCGCACGCCCCGCTCCCGCAGCTCCGCAATGAGCTCGCCGATCTCGTAAGCGGGTACGCGCCACCGCCGCGAGCCGCGGACCAGCATGATTGCCTCGGCGGGCTCGGTGACCTGGTCCCACAGCGCCCGGCGGAGCACCTCGGCCATCCGCGCGTCACCCTTGACCCTGGCCGCCTCGGCGGAGTCGGAACCCCGGACCTCGACGGTGTCCAGCAAGTCCGCCACCGACAGCTGGGTGACGTCCAGCTCGCCGAGCGCGGGCAGCACGTTCTTGATATAGGCGAGGAATGCCGCGTTCGGGCCCACGACCAGCACGCCGCCACGGCTGAGCCGCGATGCGTGGGCGTACAGCAGGTAGGCGACCCGGTGCAGGCCGACGGCCGTCTTCCCGGTTCCAGGGGCCCCCTGCACGCAGAGGGTTCGCTCGACCTCGGCCCGGACGATGTCGTCCTGCTCAGGCTGGATGGTCGCGACGATGTCCCGCATCGGACCGGACCGCGGCCGCTCGATCTCCTCGATCAGGATGCGGCTGGCCGGCGCCGGCTGGGCGGCTCCCGCACCGGGCGGGCCGAAGTCTTCGTCCTCGAACGCCGTCAGGTCGCCGCCGGCGAAGCCGAACCGGCGACGCCTGACCAGGCCCATCGGGTCTTGCTGGCTTGCGCGGTAGAACGGCCGGGACACCGGTGCCCGCCAGTCGATCACCACGGGCGTGCCGTGCGGGTCATGCACGTGGCGCCGGCCGACGTGGAAGTGCTCACCGGCCGGCTCATCGCCATGCCCGGCCGCACTCGCGTCCACCTCGGGGGGACTCGGGGGGTCGTCCCCCCGAGCCTCAAGCGCGCCGCGCCGGTAGTCGAGCCGACCGAAGAACAAGGGGGTGTCGGGCAAGTCGCGCAGAGCCTCGGCCCGCCAGTACAGGTCGGCCTTCAGGTATTCCTGTGACACGCGGTCCCCGCCCATGGCCTTGAGCGAGAGTACGTCCGAGCGCATCCCGGCCAGGAATTCGCGGGAGCGGCGCAGGTGCGCGCGCTCGGCAGCGAGCACCCAGGCGGCGGGGTCGGCCGAGGGGAGGGAACTATCGGCCGCGGGCACCTGGCTATTCAGTGGCATGCCTCATCTCCTCGGCGATGGCGGGATCGCGAGCGCAAGCGCGGGATGGCTGGCACAAGGGCACAGGATCGTAGCAGGCGGCCACCCATCCGGGCATCTGAATATCTGCGCCGCCAAGCTGCTACCAGGTCCAATAGAATCCCACGCACGCGCGCTGGAGGGATCGCATGAAGCGCTGGGCCGCATGCTGACTGTCCAGGCTCGCTGGCTCCTGCGTTAGGACATCGCCGTCCACACCGTCCCAGGTTGCCCACCACAGCTCCGCCGGGAGGCGATCCTGGTGAAACTCGATCCGCATGTCGAAGTTGTCCAGCCTCGCCAGGACGGCCCGGCGGAACTGGCGCTCGTGCGGATCGTCGGGGTCGCCGGGATAGCGGAAGGTGGTCGAGTACTCCATCGTGATCGTGTCGCCCAGGCCGAGCGTCCTGGCCAGCAAGATGTCGGCGGCGAACAAGTCGGGCCCGATCTGCCGCAGTTCGCCGGACAGCCCCACGCACCCCTGCCCGACTTCCACGGTCAGCGAGCTGGTGTCGTAGAGGTAAGGGATCCGGTCGACTCCTGCCTGGGTTGCCTCGATCACCTGCAGCGTCCGGGTCCTGGCCATCCGGCCGTCGGCATCGACGGTGAGGTGGTCGTGCAGGGTGACCGTCTGGTGCCGGCGCGGCCCGAGCACCTGCCGCAGATCCTGCTCGGCCTGGGTCGGCACCGCATGGCTGCCCGACAGCACGCTGATCGTGGCCGAGCCGTTCCAGAGCCGCCAGAGCCGTTCGGCCTCGTCGTCGGTGAAGTCGAACGCGTCGATGAACAGCGCGAGCACCTGCCGGCTGAGCAGCCGGCCGGACAAGGCGCGCGACACCGTGTCTTTGAGCTGGCGGGGCAGAACCCCAGAAACCTGACCTCCGCGCGCCCCCGATACGTGCCGCGCCAGCACTTCGGCCACGGCCAGCTGATTGACCGATCCGTGCCTGGCCCGGATTACGTGTTTTTCCCAGGCCTGCCGATAGTTCCCCGGCTTGAGCAGTAATTGGCGCAGGTAGTCGGAGGCCGCACGTCGCCCGGCCGCCTGCGCCATGTCAGAACAGCACCGACATAAAGGTGCCGACTTCGGTAAACCCCACCCGCCGGTAGGCCGCGCGCGCGGGGGCATTGAAGTCGTTGACGTACAGGCTGACGACCGGCGCAATCCGGAGCGCGTGCAGCACCACTGCTGCCATCCCCCGGATCGCCTGCCCCCGGCCGCGTTCCTCCGGCGGCACCCAGACGCCCTGTACCTGGCACGCGAATGGCGTCACCGCTCCGATCTCGGCCTTGAACAGCACGCGGCCGTCTTCGATCCTGGCAAAGGACCGGCCGGCCCTGATCAGCTCAGCGACCCGGCCGCGGTAGGCGGCGCCGCCATCGACGCCGACCGGCGACACGCCGACTTCCTCGGTGAACATCGCGATGCACGCGGGAAGCACCACGTCGAGCTCATCGGGAACGACCCGGCGCACCAGCGGATCGGGCTCCGCCTCCGGCGGCCCGGAGGTTGCCATCACGGGCTGGACGGCACGCACTTCCCGCGGGGTGCCCCAGTGCGATGCCAGCAGCGTCCACAGCTCGCCCACGGCGTACGCGGGCCCGACGATCGAGGAGCACCGGCGGCCCTGCATGCGCGCCCGCGCCGCGAAGGCGGCTATCGCCCCCTGGCTGGCCTCGACCGGCACCAGGTTGGCACCCGAATAGCACACCGACTCGAGCTGCCCGCCACCGTCGGTGAACCCCCAGACCTGGCCCCCGAGCCTGGCAGGCTCCATCCCGACGGCCCTGATCCGCGAGCTGACGAAGACGTTCGTCACGGGATCACGGTCGCACAAAGCGAGAACGTCGTCGCGGTCGTGATCAGTCAGCAGGCGGAGCGACGCTGACCGCCATGCCCTCGTGCGTAGCACATACCCAGCGTAGCGGCTATACCGGCGGTATCTAAGCCGCAGGTGCGGGCATCGCCGGGCATGTCGCGCTCACCTGGCCAGTGCCAGCGGGCAACCCCTCGTTCCCCAAATAGCGGTTGAGGTACCCGAGCACGCAAGGATTCGGCGGCGACGTCAGCGACTGGCCGTGGTCGCCGCCGCCTTCGACCACCACCATGCGCGCGCTCGGCAGCAGTTTCCTGGCGACCAGCGCACCCTGATACGGGGTCGCGCCGTCGAGCGTGCCCTGCAGCATCAGGATCGGCGGCAGCCCAGCGCCGTGGATGCGGATGGGCGTGACCGGGCCCTTGACTGGCCAGAACGCGCAAGCGGCGTTGAACCAGACATTCCCCCAGGTCTCAAACGGGGCCTTGGCGTAGACCCGCGTGTTCTCGGCGTTCCATGTCGCCCAGTTGCGCGGCCAGTTCACGTCCGAGCAGTCCACCGCGTTGTACACGGCGAACTCGTTCTCGTCCTGCTTCCCGACAGCCTCGTACAGCGAGACAAGGTCGCTCCCCGAACCGGCGCTCACGAACTCGGCCAGGGCCGCGGCGAGGTCGGGCCACAGCGATTCGTCGTAGCCGCCCGCGAGGAAGGTGTCGCTCAGCTCGTCCGGCCCGACGAGCGGGCCTGACGGTCCGGCGATCGGGCGTGCCTGCACGCTCGCCATCACGCGGGACCAGGTCGCGGCGACGGCGGCCTCGGAGCCGCCCAGGTGGTAGATGTCCTGGTTCGCGGCTACCCACTTGAGGAACGCGTTCATCCTGCCCTGGAAGGCATAGTCCTGCATGATGTTGTCGGCCCACCAGGCGCCCTCGGGATCGACGACGCTGTCCAGCACCATCCGCCGGATGCGCCCTGGGAACAGCGTCGCGTACACCTGACCGAGATAGGTGCCGTAGGAGTAGCCCAGGTAGTTGATCTGCCGCTGGCCGAGGGCGATCCGGATCGAGTCCATGTCCCTCGCGTTGTCCTCCGAGGTCATGTACGGCAGCAGCCAGCCGAACCTCTTCTCGCAGTCGGCGGCGTACATCCGTGCCCGCCCGATCAGGACCTGCTCAGCGGCCGGGCTGGAGGGCACGTAATTCGGGCGCGGCTTGCTGAAGAAGGACGGATCGCAGGTCAGGGCCGGCACCGACGAGCCCACTCCGCGGGTATCGAAGCCGATGATGTCGTAATCAGCGGCGACTGACGGGCTCAGCACCGCGGCCACCTCGGTCGGCAGGGTCAGCCCGCTCGCTCCCGGGCCGCCGGGGTTGACCAGCAACACCCCCTGCTGCTTGCTCGCCGGCGCGGTCGCGGGCACCTCGGACAGCGCCAGGCTGATCTTGCGGCCGCCCGGCTTGGCATAGCTCAGCGGAACTTGCAGCATGGCGCACAGCAGCGGGCCCGAATAGGACTGGCCATCCAGTTCTGGCGGGCACGAGTGCCAGTGCAGGGACGACGTCGCCGCGTTCGCCCCGCCGGGTCCGATGCCGGCCTCTGCGCGTCCGCCGGTGCCGATGCCAGCTTCCGCGCGACCGCCGGTGGCGGTTATGGCGGGAGAAGTGGTCGGTCCGCCCGAGCAGCCGGCCAGCACAGCGGTCAGGGCGGCGGTCAGGGCGGCGGTCAGGGCGGCCCGCGGAGTGACGGCGAGCCTGGTGCGCATCCCGCTGTCCTGCCTGGCCAGTTCGGCCGTCAGCCCGCCGCGCTACTCGGCGGGCTCCTGCGCCTCGGCCAGCTTCATCGCCTCTTCGATCAGCGTCTCGACGATCTGCGACTCGGGCACGGTCTTGATGACCTCGCCGCGCACGAAGATCTGGCCCTTGCCGTTGCCCGAGGCGACCCCGAGGTCGGCCTCCCGAGCCTCGCCCGGCCCGTTGACGACGCAGCCCATCACGGCGACGCGCAGGGGCACATCCAGCCCGTCCAGGGCCGCGGTTACCTGATCGGCGAGCGTATACACGTCGACCTGGGCTCGCCCGCATGACGGGCACGAGACGATCTCCAGGCCGCGCTCGCGCATTCCGAGCGACTCCAGGATCGCGATGCCGACCTTGACCTCCTCGACCGGCGGCGCCGACAGCGACACCCGGATCGTGTCTCCGATTCCCTCGCCGAGCAGTGCGCCGAAGGCGACAGCCGACTTGACCGTGCCCTGGAACGCCGGGCCGGCCTCGGTGACCCCGAGGTGCAGCGGGTAGTCGCACTGCTGCGCGAGCTGGCGGTAGGCATTGATCATCACGACCGGGTCGTGGTGCTTGACCGAGATCTTGATGTCGGTGAAGCCGTGCTCCTCGAACAGCGAGCACTCCCACAGCGCCGACTCCACGAGCGCCTCCGGCGTCGCTTTGCCGTGCTTTTCCAGCAGCCGCTTGTCGAGCGAGCCGGCGTTGACGCCGATCCGGATCGGCACCCCGGCCGCCGACGCGGCCTTGGCGATCTCGCCGACCTTGTCGTCGAACGCCTTGATGTTGCCCGGGTTGACCCGGACCGCGGCGCAGCCGGCGTCGATGGCGGCGAAGACGTACTTGGGCTGGAAGTGAATGTCGGCAATCACCGGGATCTGGGACTTACGGGCGATCTGCGGCAGGGCATCCGCGTCGTCCTGTGACGGCACCGCCACCCGGACGATCTGGCAGCCGGCCGTGGTGAGCTGCGCGATCTGCTGGAGCGTGGCGTTCACGTCGGCGGTCAGGGTCGTGGTCATCGACTGCACTGACACCGGCGCGCCGCCGCCCACCGGGACGGCATGCTTGCCCTTGCCCACCATGATCTGCCGGGATATCCGCCGGGTCGCGAGTGGCGCCGGTGGCAGCTGAGGCAGGCCTAGATCTACTGTCATATGCGATCTCCGCTATTACCTGGCTTATACCTGGATATGAATTGGGTTAAATATGTCGGCCGCGATCAGCAGCGTCCCGACGCCGACGAGGACGGCGAAGACGAGCAGGCTCAAGGGCACAAGTTTCTGTATGTCGACCAGGCCGGGATCGGGCCGGCCGAAGAGCCTGGCGAACCAGGCTCGGACCCGCTCATAGATCACCACCGCAAGGTGACCGCCGTCCAGCGGAAGCAGCGGCAGCAGGTTGAACGCCCCGAAGAAGATGTTGAGCGAGGCGACCAGGTACAGCACGAGCCAGGCCTTCGCCTGCCACGGGATGGCCGCCTCGACCACGTCTCCGGTCACGGCCCCTACCCCGACCACGCTGCTGACCTGGCCTGCCGGGGTCTTGGCCCGGTCCTTGGCGAATAGGTCTGGGATGGCGGCCGGCAGCTTGCCGATCGCCTGGACGGACGAGGTGATCGTGTCGGCGAACTGACTGCCCGCGAACGCTACCGCGCTGAAGGGGTTCTGCCGTTGATACGCGACCTCGGACTCGACCCCGAGGTAGGGCGTGGAGTCGCCGTGGACGCGCGCGAGCGTGACCTCCAGGTGCACGTCCCGCCCGTCTCGCTTCACGACCATCGGTAGCTTCACGCCAGCAGGCTGCGAGTTCAGCACGCTATGCAGCTGATTGAAGTTGGCTACCGAGTGGCCGTTGACGGAGATGATCGTGTCGTTGACCTTGACTCCGGCCGTCTCGGCCGGTGTCGTGCTGTGCCCGTTCGGGCAGGGGTTCGAGCTGTTGAGTGCGGCACTGCTGGCCGGGACGCAGGACGCGAGCGCGCTGACCGTGTTGGTGCTGGTCTCCTGCCCGATGGCGACGGCGAGCGCGAACAACAGGAACAGGGCCAGCACGAAGTGCATGAACGACCCGGCGGCCAGCACGATGATCCGCTGCCAGCCCGGCTGCTTGCGGAACGACCTGGGCTCGTCGGCGACGTCGATCTCTTCCATCGAGGTCATGCCGACGATCTTCACGAACCCGCCGAAGGGCAGGGCCTTGATCCCGTACTCGGTCTCGCCACGGAACATGGACCACAGGGTCGTGCCGAAGCCAAGGAAGAACTGGGTGACCCGCATGCCGAACTTCTTGGCCGTAATGAAGTGCCCGAATTCGTGGAGCATGACCGAGATGATCAGCGCGACTATGAAGATCAGGATGCCAAGCAGGAAGGTCAGGTGACTGCCGTCCAAGATGATCAGCGCGAGGAGTATGCCGACGATCAGAATGGCCACCCGAGCACGCAAGAGCCCGGCTAGCAGGCCGCGTGACCCGTTCATGCAGCGGTTGTCCCTTCCCCGGCCCCGCTCAGCTCTCTGGCCCGGTTCCGCGCCCAAGCATCGGCCGCCAGCACGTCGGCTAGCTCTACGGCCGTCCCGGCAGGATCATGATGCTCCGAGACTACCTGGGCCACCGTGTCTACGATTCTGGCGAACGGGATTCTGCCCGCCATGAAGGCGGCCACGCACGCCTCGTTCGCCGCGTTGTAGACCGCCGGCATGGTCCCGCCAGCCGATCCGACCTCTTTGGCCAGCGGGACGGCGGGGAACGCGTCCTCGTCCAGCGGCTCGAAGGTCCAGGTGTGCGCGGTGGTCCAGTCCACTGCCGGAGCGGCGTCAGGGACCCGGTCGGGCCAGCCAAGCGCCAGCGCGATCGGGATTCGCATATCGGGCGGGCTGGCCTGGGCAAGCGTGGACCCGTCGGCAAACTCCACCATGGAGTGAATGACCGACTGGCGGTGCACGACGACCTCGATCTGGTCAAAGCCGACGCCGAACAGGAGGTGCGCCTCGATCACCTCCAGGCCCTTATTGACGAGGGTCGCGCTGTTGATCGTGATCACCGGGCCCATGTTCCAGGTCGGATGCGCGAGTGCCTGCTCCGGCGTCGCGCCGGCCATCTCGGATCGGCTGCGGTGCAAGAACGGCCCGCCGCTGGCCGTTATGACTAGTTTCCTGACCTCAGCTGACCGTCCGCCGCGCAGACACTGTGCGATCGCTGAGTGTTCTGAGTCCACCGGCACGATCTGGCCGGGAGCGGCTCGGCGCGCCACCAGCGGCCCGCCCATGATCAGGGACTCCTTGTTGGCCAGGGCCAGCACCCGGCCGGCATCCAGCGCCGCGAGCGTCGCGGCCAGGCCGACCGCCCCGGTCACCGCGTTGAGAACCACGTCACACTGGCGGCCGGCCAGTTCGGCGATGCCTTCCTGGCCGGCCAGCAGGTCCGGCAGCTTGCGCCGGCCGCCAGCCGCCGGCGCCCGGGCAGCGAGAGCCTCGCCGACGTCGGCGACCGCATCCCGATTGGCCACCGCTACGACCTCGACCCCGAACTCCAGCGCCTGGCTGGCCAGCAGGCCAGGGTTCGCGCCGCCGGCGGCGATCCCGGTCAGCCGGAACCGGCCAGGGTTGCGCCGGATGACGTCGGCGGCCTGCGTGCCGATCGACCCGGTCGAACCCAGCAGGATGACCTGTCGTGGCGGCGCGGCGTGCGCGCCAGGCGGCGGCGAGTCCATTCCGCCATTCTCCCCCGGAGCACATCGCCCGTGCATCGGGTGAGTACCGTGAGAGCCGTGAATCCCCTGGATGGACTGACGGGCGCGTCATCTCCCGGCAGGCCGGCATGACCGAGCTCGCGCAGCCCGCAACGTCCACCAGCCCGGACGGCGAGCCCTCTGCGCGCGAGTTCCGAGACCTCCAGCCCGCAGCGCGCCCGACTCCGCCCGAGGCGGGGCCGACTCCGCCCGGGGCGGGGCCGACGGGGCAGGCTGAGCCCGCCGGGCAGCAGCCGGACTGGCCCGACACCGCTCGGCTGGGTCAGGTCCTGGCCCAGCTGGCCGCGCTCCCGCCGCTAGTGTTCGCGGGCGAATGCGATCTACTGAAGACCAGGATGGCCGCCGTGACCAGGGGCGAAGCGTTCGTCTTGCAGGGCGGCGACTGCGCCGAGACGTTCGCCGGGGCTACGGCCGACGCGGTCAGGGGCAAGCTGCAGACGATCTTGCAGATGGCTGTCGTGCTTACCTACGGTGCCAGCGTGCCGATCGTGAAGATCGGCCGCCTGGCCGGCCAGTTCGCCAAGCCCCGGTCCCGGCCAACCGAAGTCCGTGACGGGGTCGAGTTGCCTGCCTACCGTGGCGACGCGGTCAACGGGTTCGAATTCACCGCGGCCGCCAGGACCCCAGACCCCGAGCGGCTGCTGCGCGCCTACCACTGCGCCGCGGTCACCCTGAACCTGTGCCGGGCGTTCACGACTGGCGGGTACGCCGACCTGCACCAAGTACACGCATGGAACCAGGACTTTGTCCGGCAAAGCCCTTCCGGCCAGCGTTACGAGGGGCTGGCCGGGGAGATCGAGCGCGCCCTGTCGTTCATGCGGGCTTGCGGAGCCGACCCGGAAGAGCTGCGCACGGTCGAGTTCTACTCCAGCCACGAGGCCCTGCTGCTGCCATACGAGCGGGCGCTGACGCGGATCGACCCGGTCAGCGGGGGTTCCTATGATCTGTCCGCGCACTTCCTCTGGATCGGCGAGCGGACGAGGGCGCTGGACGGCGCGCACGTTGACTTCGCCAGCACCATCAGCAACCCGATCGGGGTCAAGATCGGGCCCACCGCCACGCCTGACGGCCTGCGCCAGCTGATACGCAAGCTCAGTCCCGACGGCGATCCGGGTCGGCTCACGCTGATCACCAGGCTCGGTGCCCGGCACATCCGGGCCCTGCTACCGCCGCTGATCGAGGCGGCGACTACCGAGGGCATCCCGGTGGCATGGGTCTGCGACCCGATGCACGGCAACACGTTCGAGGCTCCGAGCGGCTACAAGACCAGGCGCCTGGAGGACATCCTGGACGAGGTGCAGGGGTTCTTCGAGGTGCACCGCAGCCTGGGCACCCACCCCGGGGGCATCCATATCGAGTTCACCGGGGACAACGTCACCGAGTGCGTCGGTGGCAGTCACGCGATCATCGCCGAGGACTTGCACCAGCGCTACGAGACAGCTTGCGATCCGCGACTTAACCGCAGCCAGTCGCTTGACCTCGCCTTCACGGTCGCCGAGAGCTACCGCAGCTAGCGGCACCTGGGTCCCGTCCCGCCCCGTCCCGCCCCGTCCCGCCTGGGACCGGGCCGGGACCGCGCCGGGAACCCGCCCCCGGCGCGCGCCGGGAACCCGGCCCCGGCGTCCGGGCAAGTAACGGGTGACCGTCCGAACCCCTCAGGAAGCCCGGCGAATGGCAGCGCAGAGCCCCACCGGCCCGACCGATGACCAGGCGACACCGCTCGCCCACGACCAGGCGACACCGCTCGCCGACGACCAGGCGACACCGCTCGCCGACGATGCGGCGATCATCGCGAGGTCGATGGACGACCCCGAGCAGTTCGCCGTGCTGTACCGGCGGCACGCGGCCCGGCTGTACCGGTACGCGGCGCGCCGGCTTGGTCCCGATCTGGCCGACGACCTTGTGGCGGACACGTTCCTGCACGCGTTCCGGCAGCGCGCGAAGTACCACAGCGACTGCCCAGA
>JASHOL010000042.1 GCA_030041135.1 Streptosporangiaceae bacterium
CGCGGCATCATCGCGCTGGTGTTCCGCGCCAAGGTCACCGGTGGCCAGCTAGTGTTCTGACGCGTGTTTCTCTTTAGTTTTCGTTCGGGGTGCGGGACAATGGCGTATGCCGAATCGCGTGCGGCTGCTGACGGTGCCCGACGCCGACCGAGTGAAGCTGGAGCGGCGGGTCCGGGACCGGGGAGCCGCGGCCCGGGTGGCGGAGCGGGCCCGGATCGTGCTGCTGTCGGCTGAGGGCCTGACCGGGCCGCAGATCGCCGAGCGCGTCGGGTGCAGTGAGCCCACGGTAATCAAGTGGCGGCGGCAGTATGCCGAGGACGGGTTGGCCGGGCTGGAGGACGCGCCGCGGCCGGGCGGCCCGAAGAGCGTGCTGACCGAGGCGGCGATCGCGCAGATCCTGTCGGCGACGGTGACGCCGCCGCCGGGCTCGCTGCAGGCGATGGGAGTGACGCACTGGTCGAGCCGCCGGCTGGCGGACTGGCTGCGCCGGAATAAGAAGCTCGAGGTCAGCCACGACTCGGTCAGCCGGCTGTGGCGGCGGTTCTGCCTGCAGCCGCACCGCACCGAGGGGTTCAAGTTCTCCACCGACCCGCAGCTGGAGGCCAAGGTCCGCGACGTCGTCGGGCTTTACCTGCACCCGCCCGAGAACGCGGTGGTGGTCTGCGTGGACGAGAAGTCGCAGTGCCAGGCGCTGGAGCGCCGGCAGCTGATCCTGCCGATGCGCCCCGGCATCCCCGAGCGGCAGACCCACGACTACGCCCGGCACGGGGTGACCTGCCTGTTCGCCGCCCTCAATGTTGCAACCGGACAGGTCACCGACGCCTGCTACCCCAGGCACCGGCACCCGGAGTTCCTCAGGTTCCTGAAGAAGGTGGCCGCAGCCTATCCCGGCACCGGGCTGCACGTGATCTGCGACAACTACTCCGCCCACAAGCATCCCGATGTCCGCAACTGGCTGGCCAGGCCCGAGAACCAGCGCATCACCCTGCACTTCACGCCGACCGGGTGCTCGTGGATCAACCTGGTCGAATGCTTCTTCTCGATCATCACCCGGCAGGCCATCCGCCGCGGCTCCTTCACCTCAGTCAGGGAACTGATCGCCGTGATCGGCGCCTTCATCGACCACTGGAACGACCACCCGGTCCCGTTCGCCTGGACCAAGGACGCCGACCAGATCTTAACGAGCATCCGACGCGCGAAGACTAAGACCTGACTTTGCTCACGATCATGGAGCTTCGGCGGGCCCAGGGCTGCGACCTGCAGGCTCACCGGTCTTGGCGATCGGATTTGCGCACTCCGGATCTTCGAAGCTGACGGCTGGTCACCATTGCGCCCGGCTGGGCGGTTGGCTGGCTGCACCTGCGCCGCCGGACTGAGCTATGCCCGATTGTCAGCCTGAAGTTGACTCTGGTTGCGGATGTCGGCGAGCTGGCTGGGCTGGCGGAGGACAGGTGGTGACTTATCCGTGGCTACGCCTTCACCCAGACCGAGACGTGCGAGCGGCTCTCGCCAGTGAAGGGCTCCCGGTTCCAGCCGGCCCACCGCTCCTCCAGCCGCAGGCCCGCCAGCCTGGCCATCAGGTCGAGCTCGGCCGGCCATACATAGCGGAATGGCACCACGGTGTACTCCGGCCTGCCGTTGCGGAAGGTCACGTGATGCGAGCTGAATGACTGACTGACCAGGTCGTCATAGACGTCGAAGCCCAGGTGGCTGGCACGGTGTTAGCGGCCACGCTGTCTGCACATGAGTCGGCAGTGCTCGGTGTTCACGGTCCGGCATGGTGGTGATGCGGGGGTTTGGGTCAGCTCCGCTGGCTGGCGAACAGGCTCGCGAGGGCGTTGATGAGTTCGAGCAGCAGCGCGTTGATGCGTTCTTGCTGGTCGGCGGCGTGGCGGGCGCGGAACTCGGCGATGGCGCGGTGGTGCTCGGCGTGGGCGGCGAGCTGACGGATGCGGGCGGCAACGGCCGGGCTGACGACGGTGGCCGGGCTGCCCGGTGCCGGGCTAGTCGCGGGTGAGCTCGGCGACGGCTTTTTTGGCGCAGGCATCGTCGATGAGGTCCTTGCCGTCGGCGGCGGCGGCGATGAGCGCGGCGACGGCGGCGTTGTTGAGCGCTCTGGGGAGGCCGTTGGAGACGCGGTGCAGCCGGGCGGTCGCGTCGTCGGCGAAGACCGGGTCGTTTCGGCCGGCGAGGGCCAGGTGGTGCTTGAGGTAGGCAGCCGATTCGGCCAGGTCCATGGGCTTGATGGTGAACCGGGTGGCGATCCGCTGGTCGAGGGCGGCGAACATGCCCATCCGCAGCTGCCGGTTCAGCGTGGGCTGCCCGGCCAGGATCGCGGCGAAGGGGGATGCGAAGTCCATGTCCGAGTTCGTCAGCAGCCGCAGTTCTTCGAGCTGGTCGGGCTGCAGGAGGTGGGCCTCATCGCAGATGATCACGACACGGCGGTGTCGTTCTGCCGTCTCGGCGGCCAGCAGGTCTGAGGCCTGGGCCATCAGCTCGGCTTTGAGGTAGCGAGGCTGGGCGCCGAGCGCCCGCACGATCGTCACATACAGCCCGCGGGTGCCGAAGGCGGGGTTGGCGATGTAGATGACCTGGTGACGGGTGGGGTCCAGGGCCGCGACCGCGGCGCGCAGCGCCACGGTCTTCCCGGCGCCGACGTCACCGGTGACGACGCCGAGCGCGGTTTCCGCGATGCAGAAGCTGATCCGGGCCATTGCCTCGGCGTGTGCTGCCCTGGCGAACAGGTCGCGGGCGGGGATGGACTTGCCGAACGGGGTGCGGGACAGGCCGAAGTGCGCGGCCCACGGTGCCGGGCTCACCGCTGCTCCGCGGAGAGCTTGCCCAGTGCGGTGTAGTCGATCTTCGCGCCAGTGCCGGCTTGCTCGTCGTGCGCGGTGGCGACCAGGCCAAGGTAGTCGATGCCGGTCGGGTCGGGGTCGGGGCGCGCGGCCTGCGGCACGGCCCGGTGCACGTGCCGGCGGGTGACGAACGGCACCGCCTGCCCAGCCGGGCGGCCGTCCAGGAACACATCCAGGCGGGTCAGGTCCTCGGGGTCGTAGCGCAGCTCGACCCGCCGGCCGGTCAGCGCCGGGTCGACCGCGTAGGAGTTGCCCTCGAGCGGCACGGTGGCGGTGCGGGTGACCTTGCGGGTCACCGACCAGCGGAACGCCTCAGCCAGTAACCCCGGATCCGCTTGCCGGGGCGGGCCGACGGCCTCGAACCGGTCGATCGGCGCCTGCCCGGTCTCGGCGTGTGTCCGCCGGTTGCAGGCCTGCCCGGCCCAGGCGGCGAACAAGTCATTGAGCTCATCGAGAGACTCGATGCCCCGGTGGGTGGCCTCGGCCAGGAACGCCTCGCGGATATAGCGGTTCAGCCTCTCCTGTTTTCCCCTCCCTTCGGGCGAGTAGGGCTGACTGTGCACCAGCCTGATCCCCAGCACCGCGCACGTGCGGGCCAGCCACGCATTCGAGAACGGGGCTCCGTTGTCGCAGTAGAACACCTCCGGCAGGCCACGCCGGGTGATGGCGCGGCGCAGCAGGTCCTGGCAGGCGCGGGCGTTCTCGTGGCCGAAGAACCGGCCGTCGACCAGCAGCCGCGAATGGTCGTCCACGATCAGGAACAGCCGGGCCCGCACCGACCCGTCCCGCCTCGGGAACGGGACCCAGGGGCCGACGAGAACGTCGGAGATCCACCGCTCGTTCGGGCGGCCGGCCTCATACCGTCCGTAGGCCTTCGGCTCGGCTGCCAGCGCCTCGCGGTGCAGCCCGGCGCGGCGCAGCTGGCCGCGGATGGTCCGCTCCGACACCTCGATGCCGTGCCGGTGGTAAAGGATCGAGGCGATCTGCGCGGCTGAGCGGCCGGGCAGCTCCAGCCGCAGCGCCGCCGCCTCGGCAAACAGCTCCGGGTGCGCGCGGACCGTCCCGGTGTCAGCCCGCGGCGACGGCTCGAGGGCTTCCAGCCCGCCGTTGCGCCACGCGCGGATCCACCGGTCGATGGTGCCCCGCGAGTAGGTGCGGGCCGACCCGTCCGGGTGGGCATGCGCGCGGGCGGCGATCTGGCGCACCAGCACGCCGCGCTCGGCGGCGGTCAGCCGGGCGTTCGCGGCCTCGGCGATCACCGCCCAGCGGTGCAGCGCGATCTGCTCCTGCTCCTTGTGATCCATCGGGTTCTGCCTCCTGACTCGGTCATGGCGGGACAGGAGGCATGAAACGCCGCCTGCCGACCATCAGGAAGGGCGAGATTGTGTTGGCGGCGATCAGCCTCCCGCCGCTCACCGAACTCGCGAACCGCCAGGCGCCCAGCGCTACCCAGCCCGGCAGCCGGCTGGCCGCATCGAACGCAGCGCCGACCGCAGCTAACGCGAACCGGCCAGCATCGCCCGGCGGGCGAACCGGCTCACCGCCCAGCTCGACAGCCAGCGCCGAAAACGCCGCCCCCAGCTCGACGCCGCGGCTGGAGAACCGCTGGCACCAGCCGCGCGCTGTCGTGTGCGGGACTCCCAGCCGCTCAGCCGCCGGCCGGACCCCGCACGCCCCGCCCGCCACCGAAGCGACCACCGTGCCGACGGCCTCGGCCACGTCCAGGCGCCAGGCCAGCACGAACGCCGGCAGCAGCGCATGCGTCACCCCGCACGAGCGGCACCGCAGCCGCGGAATGAAGATCTTCCGGCACCGGCCGCCCTCACGGACATGACGCAGATACCCAGACCAGAACACCATCGGCACCCGGCACGCCGGGCACTCCGGCCGCGGGAACCTGCCCTTCCGGCCGGCCGCCACGTACGCATCGACCGCAAGCGGGCACGGCCATACCATGGCCACAGGCGATAGCACCGCCTCGGATCCCTTCTCGCGACCGCGACCAAACGACAGCGAGGAGGGATCCTTCACGTTGCAACAGGGACAGCAAGATCCTGGCCCGCCCGCAGCGGCCAGGCGACGACATCGACAAACAGCGCGGCCGAAACCGCAGCCGTGATGATCAGGAAGTCAGGCCGTCAACAACCCGCGTCCGGCTGGAACTGACACGGAAGAGGTCACTGGTTCAGTCCCAGTACCGCCCACCAAGCTCAGAAGGGGTTCGCCCCTCCCTTGGCCTACTCGCGGCCCTACAGTCTTTAGGATCAAGGCCCGTCATT
>JASHOL010000453.1 GCA_030041135.1 Streptosporangiaceae bacterium
ATCCGCCGCGCCAAAGGGTTCACCAGAAGGTCCAGGTACCGCTGCCGTACCCGTGACTCCGGGTCGGTCAGCCCCTTGTGTTTCTCCGGCAGCGGCCGCAGCGACTTGGCGGTGATCGCGAACGAGTCGGCGAGCACCGACAGCTCGCCGGAGCGCGACGTGATCACCTCGCCGGTCACCCCGACGTGGTCCCCGAGGTCAACGTCCCGCTTCCACGCCGCCAGCGCGTCGGAGCCGACCCGGTCCACGCGGATCATCACCTGGATGTCGCCGGTGCCATCGCGCAGCGTGGCGAAGCACAGCTTGCCGCCGATCCGGGACAGCATGACCCGGCCCGCGACACCGACGATCTCTTCGGTCGCCGCGTCCGGCGGCAGCGACCCGTCCTTCTCCCGCAGCGCCGCGGCGGTCGTGGTGCGCGGGTAGCCCACGGGATACGGTTCGATGCCGGACTCGAGCATCCGGGCGCGCTTGCCCAGCCGGACGCGCACCTGCTCGGGGACATTCTCCTCTGCCACGCCCGAAGGCTACCGGGGATCGCCCCCGGCGGCATATCAGTTTCCGGCTGCCTGGCCGATATTGCGCGCCCAGACCAGGCGCAGCCCGATGAGCGTGAGCCACGGCTCGTGAGCGTCGATGATCGGCACCTCCTCGATCACCAGCGGGGCGAGCCCGCCAGTGGCGATCACCGTGACCGCGCCCGGATCCTCGGGGGACAGCTCGGCCCTCATCCGGCGGGCGATCCCCTCCACCTGCCCGGCGAAGCCGTAGACGATCCCGGACTGCAGCGCCTCCACGGTGTTCTTCCCGATCACCCGGGGCGGCCTGGTCAGCTCCACCTTGAGCAGCTGCGCGGCGCGCCGGGACAGCGCGTCCACCGAGATCTCGATGCCGGGCGCCAGCGCGCCGCCCACGAACTCGCCGCGCGCGCTGATCGCGTCGAAGTTGGTCGAGGTGCCGAAGTCGACCACGATGGCCGGGCCACCGTACAGGTGCATGGCTGCCACCGAGTTCATGATCCGGTCGCTTCCGACCTCCTTGGGATTGTCGTAGCGCAGCGACACTCCCGTCTTGACGCCGGGTTCAACGATCAGCGCGGGTACGTCGCCGTAGTGGCGGCGGCACATCTCCCGCAGTTCGTGCAGCACCGATGGCACCGTTGAGCACAGCGAGATGCCGCTGATGTCGGGCTCGCGCAGGAGCGCGCTCTGCCGCAGCAGGCCATACAGGAGGACGGCCAGCTCGTCGGCGGTCCGCACCGGGTCGGTGGAAATGCGCCAGTGCTCAACCACCTCGTCGCCGTCGAACACGCCAAGCACCGTGTTCGTGTTCCCGACGTCTATCGTCAGCAGCATGTCGGTCCGATCCGTTAGCCGGCCTGCACGAGGTCGAGGCCGATGTCAAGCGCTGGCGCCGAGTGAGTCAGCGCTCCTACTGCAAGGTAGTCCACACCGGTCTCGGCTACGGCGCGGGCACCGTCGAGAGTCAGCCCGCCGCTCGCCTCGAGCAGCGCGCGGCCGCCCGCCAGCGCCACTGCCGCCGCCATGTCGGCAACCGGGAAGTTGTCGAGCAGAATGAGGTCGGCCCCCGCCGCGAGCGCCTCGCGGACCTGCGCGAGCGTGTCGCACTCGACCTCGAGCGGCAGAGCCGCCGCCCGCGCGCGCACCGCCGCGAACGCCGCCGTCAACGACCCGGCCGCGGCCACGTGGTTGTCCTTGATCAGCGCCGCGTCTGAAAGCGACATCCGGTGGTTCATCCCGCCGCCGCAGCGCACCGCGTACTTCTCCACTGCCCGCAGGCCGGGCAGTGTCTTGCGAGTGTCGCGGATCCGTGCCTTGGTTCCGGCCACCGCGTCGACCCACTGCCGGGTCAGCGTGGCGACGCCCGACAGGTGGGTCAGCAGGTTCAGCGCGGTCCGCTCGGCGGTCAGGATCGCCGCGAGCGGCCCGGTCACGGTCAGCACAGGCTGGCCGGCCGCAACCCGATCACCGTCGGCCGCTCGCGACCGGCGCTCGGCTGGATGGTCACGCGACGCCAGCCAGAACACCAGTTCCGCCACCGGCAGCCCGGCCACCACGCCCGCTGACCTAGCCACCAGCTCAGCGCGGCCAAGCTCATCCGCGGGGACCGTCGCAGCCGTCGTGACGTCGATCCCGCCCGCCAGGTCCTCGGCCAGCGCCGCGCCGGCAAGATCGACAACCTGCGCTGCGGGCAGACTCGCCGCCTCGAGCCGACGGGCGATATCGACGGGAATAGCGGGAACGAGGTGCGCCCCGCCGCAGCCGGCCTCATACGGCTGGCCATTTCCGGCAGTCGTTGCGCGGGGCTGATCCGGCCCGCCGGCCACGCCGGCGCTAGTCATGCGCGTCCGGCTCGAAGACGGCCTGGAGGCCGGCCGAGCCGGCGGACACCAGCACGTGCCCGAGCCAGGCGTCGTTCGGCTCAGGGAAGTCCTCGCGCCAGTGACTGCCCCTGGTCTCCCGCCGGGCCAGGGCCGCGCTGACGATGCCGGACGCGAGCAGGTGCAGGTTCGTCGCCTCCCAGGCATCGGCGCCCGGCTTGTCGCTCGCCTGCTCGCCCAGCGCGGCCAGGGCCGCCTTGGCCTCCTCCAGGCCCTCACCCGACCTGAGCACGCCCGCCTTGGCCGACATCAGTTGCTGCACCGGCCGCATGATCGATGGGTCAAGCAGGCCCGCGGGCCGCGGGTCAGGCGCCGGCTCAGATCCGGCCGATAGCGACCGTGCTGGCTCGGGGGGACGACCCCCAGAAACCCCCCGCCTGGCCAAATCCGCGGCGATGCGCTCGGCGAACACCAGCCCTTCGAGCAATGAGTTGGAGGCGAGCCGGTTCGCGCCGTGCACGCCCGTGCACGCGGTCTCGCCGCACGCGTACAGGCCGGGCACGCTCGTACGCCCGTGCAGGTCGGCGCGGATCCCGCCGCTGGCGTAGTGCGCGGCGGGCACGACCGGGACGAGTTCGGTCACGGGGTCGATGCCGTTGAGCCGGCAGTTGGCCAGGACCGTGGGGAACCGGTCGTGCCACACCTGCGCGCCCAGGTGGCGGCCGTCCAGGAACACGTGGTCGGTGCCCTCCGCGAGCATCACGCGCATGACCGCCTTGGCGACCACGTCACGGGGCGCCAGGTCGGCGAGCTCGTGCTGGCCGACCATGAACCGCCTGCCAGCGCCGTCCACGAGGAACGCACCCTCCCCGCGGACGGCCTCGGATATCAGTGGCTGCCGGCCGTGAGAGTTCGGGCCGAGCCACAGGACGGTCGGATGGAACTGGATGAATTCCAGGTCAGCCGCGCATGCGCCGGCCCGAAGGGCAAGCGCCAGCCCGTCTCCGGTGGAAACGCGCGGGTTGGTGGTAGCCGAGTAGACCTGGCCGAAGCCACCGGTGGCGAGCACGACGGCGCCGGCGTGCACCGCACCTACGCCGTCCTGGTCGCCCTCGCCGAGCACATGCAGGGTTATCCCGGCGGCGCGGCCGTCGGCCGCGCGCAGCAGGTCGATCGCGAGCGCGTGCTCGATGACCTCCAGGCCGGCGCTGGCCTGCCCGTCGGCCAGCGCGGCCAGCAGTGCCCTGGAGATCTCGGCACCGGTCGCGTCGCCGCCAGCGTGCGCGACGCGGCGGCGCAGGTGGCCGCCTTCCCTGGTCAGCGCGAGCGGACCCGACGGCTCGCGGTCAAACTCGGCACCCAGCGCGATTAGCCGCCTGACCGCGTCCGGGCCCTCTGTCACCAGCACTCGGACCGCGCGCTCGTCACAGATGCCCGCGCCTGCCTTCAGGGTGTCGGCGAGATGCTGCTCGGGCGTGTCACCCGGCCCGAGCGCCGCGGCGATGCCTCCCTGCGCCCACCGCGTCGAGCCGTCGTCAAGCTCTGACTTGGTCACGAGCAGGACCCGGGCTTCGGGCAGCCTCCTGCGAATTGCGAGCACGGTCGTGACGCCGGCCACTCCTGACCCGACCACGACTACGTCCGCATCCCGTCGCCAGCCAGGCGGCGGCGCCAGCATCCGGTCAGTGATCACCTGCGCTCACCCACCATTATCTCCATGTTGTCGATCAGCCTGGTCGTGCCGACCTTCGCGGCGACCAGGAGCAGTGCCGGCCCGGAATATCGCTGGCCGACCTCGGCCAGGCCTTCTGGCTCGGCGAGCACTAGGTAATCGAGCTTCACCGGCGGCGCCGCGGCGGCGGCCGCCGTCAGGACCACCCGCGCGGCCGCGAGCACGCTGGCCACGCCCGCCGGGCCAGCCGTCCTCGCCGCCGACAGCGCCCTGGACAGGGCAAGTGCGCTGGCACGTTCCTGGGCTGACAAGTAAGCGTTCCGGCTCGACGTGGCCAGGCCGTCCGGATCGCGATGCAGCGGCGCGGCGGCGATCTGCACGCCCAGGTCCAGGTCGGTGACCATCTGGCGGATCAGCGTGAGCTGCTGCGCGTCCTTCTCGCCGAACACGGCGACGTCCGGCTGGGTTAGCTGGAACAGCTTCAGTACGACGGTCAGGACGCCATCGAAAAAGCCGGGCCGCGACTTGCCCTCCAGTGCCTGACCAAGCTTGCCAGGGCAGACCGTGACTCGCGGATCGGCCGGGTACATGACCCGTCGCGACGGGGCGAAGACCGCCCGTGCCCCTTCTTCCGCGCAGATGGCCAGGTCGCGCTCGAGCGTGCGCGGGTAGCGGTCGAAGTCTTCGTTCGGCCCGAACTGCAGCGGGTTCACGAAAATCGAGACGAGCACGCTGCCGGCCGGCCCGGCCAGTGAGCGTGCGAGCCGCAACGGGGAGCGGTGCCCGTCATGCAGCGCGCCCATCGTCGGGACCAGCACCACCGGCCCGGCCAGGGCCGCGCGAACCGTAGCAATGCCCGCCCGCGTCCTGGCCAGCATCGGGATCGGCGGCGCGCTGACTGCTGTCACCGCGGCACCTCGGCCAGGACGTCGAGCAGCCGCTGCGCGTCGGGCGGCGACAGCATCCCCGAGGCCATGGCTCGGCTCGCCGTCAGCCTGGCCAGCGCCAGGTAGGAAGGAAGCGCTTCTGGCGCGGCATCGCGCAGCACCGAGACGTGAGTGGCCACCGTCTCGGCGTCGCCACGGGCAACGGGGCCGGTGAGGGCGGCATCGCCGAGGCGAAGCGCGTTGTCTAGGGCGGCCGACACCAGCGGGCCGAGCATCCTCGCGGGCTTGGGGACGCCGGCCTCGGCTAGCAGGTCGCAAGCCTGCACGACCTGGGTCACGAGATGGTTGGCCGCGCCCGCGAGGGCCGCATGATAAAGCCCGCGGTACTCCTCCTCGATGAACACGGGTTCCGCCCCCATCTCGACCACGAGGACCTCAGCCACCGGCCGCAGCGCCTCGGGCGCGGTCACCCCGAAGCAGATGCCCGCCATCCTGTCCACGTCGTCCGGGCGCCCCGTGAAGGTCATCACCGGGTGCAGCGCCAGCGGGAGCGCCGCGAGCCTCGTCGCGGGCTGCAGGACGGCCAGGCCATGCCTGCCGCTGGCGTGCGCGATCAGGCGCCCGGCCAGCGGCGCACCAGTGGCGGCTAGTCCGGACACGAGCCCGCCCAGCGCATCGTCGGGGACGGTCAGCAGCACCAGGTCGGCGGCCTCGATCACGTCGGCCGGCTGGCGGATCGGCGTGCCAGGGAAGAACCGCTCCACCCGCTGCCGGGATGCCAGGGAGACCGCGGAGGCGGCCACGACCCGGTGGCCCGCGCGGCTCAGCGCGGTCGCGAACGCGGTGCCGACCCGGCCAGCGCCGACCACGCCGACGCGCAGCTGCGCCGGGTGCCTGTGCCCCGACGTGGCGTCAGAGGTCATACGCGGTCCGGTGGCTCGGCTCGTACAGCCCAATCTCCCCACCGCCGGGTATCCGGATCGACGTGAGCAGCCCAAACCCGGTCTTCGTCACCGGAGACGTGAACTCCACGCCCCGTGCGGTCAGCTCGTCGACTGTCTTGGCGATGTCGTCGCACATCAGGTACAGCTCATGCCGACCGCTTGGCGCCCCTGGGCCCGACTCAGGATGAAGGGCGAGCTCAGAGGGGGGCAGCTTGAAGATCAGCCAGCCGTCATGCGCGTCCACGCTGGGCAGGTTAAGCACATCACGGAAGAAGGCGCGCGCCCGCTCAGCGTCGCTGGCGTAGATGATCGAGTGCATGCTGGTGATCACTGGCAACCGGCCTCTCGTCCAGGCGACCGTGTGCCTGAGCATCTTGCCCAGGTGCGGCCGCCCGGGCAGCAGCAGGGGGCTGACGTGGTCACTGGTGCCACGACCACGTGTCGAAGTAGGACTTGTCGTCGTCATCGTCGTCGGGCGGCTTGGGCGCCCGGCAGCAGCGCTCCAGGTAAAGCGCGGCCGCCGTGAGAGCGGCAGCGCAAGCAACGGTAATGCCGGCCACCCGCGCGTCGCGGGCCGGGATCGTCTTGTCCAGCGACCCCAGCATGTACACGAGGAATCCTGCGCTCAGGCCGCCGATGACGGCGGCCGCCGCGGAACTGGCCTTGGCTAGGGCAACCAGCCGGGCCACGGCGATTGGCGCGAGCGGCTTGCCAGCCCCGCGCCCGGCCAGCCGATTGCGGACATACCGCGCCACGAATGTCTCGCCCACGGCCAGCGCGGCCAACACCGGGATCGTCGAGACCGGAAACAGCGGGAGGCTCGTGAACGTCTCCCGGACGGCAAGCCAGGCTGCGACCGCGCATATGGCGAAGATGCCGGCGAGCGTGCCCGGCCGCGTCATCTGCACGAGATGTCCGCCTCCTCTGCCCGGCCTCTTGGCAAGACTAGTCGCAACTGTGGCATCCGCCGGACCCCCTCATCACCGACCGCCGCCAGCAGGTCGCGAACCGAGCCATAGCCGGGCAGGCATGCGGTCGGATCGGCGTCCAGCCATGGCGCGAGCACGAACGCTCGCGCATGGGCCCGCGGATGCGGCAGCGTCAGGTCAGGGTCGTTGGCGACTTCCTTCCCGCAGGTGATGATGTCCACGTCCAGTGTCCTGGGCCCCCATCGGACCGTCCTGACCCGTCCGAGGGCATCCTCGGCGCGCTGGCAGCGGCGCAAGATCTCGCGGGCGGGCAGCGGGCTGCTCGCTAGCAGGACGGCGTTCAGGAAGTCATCCTGAGCCGGGCCGCCGACCGGCGCGGTCTGGAACACAGCGGAAACGGCCCCGCAGGCCAGGCCGCCACCGCAGAGACTGGCCAGTCCCTGCTGCAGGTTTGCCAGCCGGTCCCCCAGGTTGCTCCCGAGCGCGATCACGACCCGACGATCTGGACCCGGCGAAGCCGGCCCCGTGGCGCCCGGCACCTCGCTCATTCACGGCTCCGGCGGATGGTTACGGCGATGTCGGAGATCGGCAACCTCAGGGGTGCCTGTGGCTTATGTACGGTTATCTCGACATCCTGAACCGCCGCGTCCGCAAGGCAAGCCGCCGCCAGTCTGCTGGCCAGCGTCTCGATCAGCGCGACCGGTTCGCCTGCGACGATCTGAGCCAGTCGCCCGGCCATGACACCGTAGTCGACGGTCATCGTCAGGTCGTCTGCTGCTGCGGCTGGAGCGGTATCGACCCAGAGGGTCGCATCGACCAGGAACTCCTGACCGGCCGCCCGCTCATCCTCGTAAACGCCGTGCCTGCCGCGCACACGCAGACCGGTGATGGAAATGCGGTCGAGCGTCATCTGCCGCCTGCCGCGACCGCCTGCCGCCAGCGGGCAGCCACCCGCACGGCATCCATATTGCCAGGTACCACGTGAACCCTGACGCACCAGACGCCGGCCGCGGCGGCCAGCGCAGTGATCGCGATGGTGGCGTCATCGCTGCCGACGAACGACCGCGGCTCGCCGTCCGGCCCCGCGAGCAGCCTGCCGATGAAGCGCTTGCGCGACGCCGCGACCAGGACGGGGAACCGGTCCTCGAAGCCCGGCAGAGAGCCGATCCGGTCAAGGCTGCCCAGTAGGGCCCAGTTGTGCTCCGCCCGCTTGGCGAATCCGAGACCGGGATCAACGACTATCTGGGCAGGGTTCACGCCCGCGGCGATAGCGGCCTTCGCCCGGAGCCCAAGTTCATCCCTGACCTCGGAGACGACGTCGGTGTACGTTGCCAGGCCGTACATGTCCGAACTGTGACCGCGCCAGTGGTTCATGATGTACGGCACGCCGGCCGCCGCCACGACGCCGGCCATGTCAGGATCGGCGAGGCCGCCGCTGACGTCGTTGACCATGCTGGCGCCTGCCCGCAGGGCCTGGCTGGCGACCTCGGCTCGCATGGTGTCAACGCTCACGTAGCCGCCCGCAGCCGCCAAGGCCGTGATAACCGGCATTACCCGGTCGAGTTCCTCGGCGATCGGAACTCGCTGCGCACCTGGCCTCGTCGACTCGCCGCCGACGTCGATGATGTCCGCTCCCTGCCGGGCCAGCTCCAGGCCGTGCGCGATGGCGGCGGCCGGCTGCAGCCAAGCGCCGCCGTCGGAGAACGAGTCTGGTGTGACGTTGACGACGCCCATGACCAGGCAGCGCGACTGATTCGGCTGGCCGGGCTGGCTCGGCTCGGCCTGCCGGCTCGGCTGGGCCCGGTGGCTCGGCTGGGCCTGCCGGTCCGACCGCCCGCGCTGGCCCGGACCCGGCCGCGAACCCCTACTCGCCGCCTCGCCGTCGCCCGTCATAAGGCCAATCTACGGTTACCTCCCAGCAGGCACCGCCACCAGAGGGCGGGCACGCGTCAGCCGCCGGCGGACTTGTGCTGGCTCCGGGCGACCATGCGCCGCCGGATCCGGCCAAGCTGGAACTTCCTGACGATCCGGCGGATCTCGAAGGTCGGCCAGACCAGGAATGCCTCAGCTTCCAGCGCCGCCAGGCCGATCCTTGGCGCGTCCCTGGTACCGGGGTAGACAACGTATCTGGGCACCCACTGCGGGTTGAACTTCGCATTGAACTTGTAGAGCGACTCGATCTGGAACCAGCGCGAGAGGAACAGCAGGAAATTGCGCCACAGGCGGAGCACCGGCCCGGCGCCGATGCGCTCTCCCCGTTCGAGCGCCGCCCGGAACACGGCGAAGTTCAGCGATATCCGCTTCACCCCGAGATCGGTCGCGCTCTTGATCGCCTCCACGATCATGAAGTCATTCAGACCTGGCGACGCCGACCGGTCCCGGCGCATGAGGTCGAGTGACAGTCCGTCGGCTCCCCAGGGGACAAAGTGCAGCAGCGCCCGCAACTCGCCTTCCTGGCTCGCGGTCGCGATCACGCATTGTCCGTCCTGGCGGCCGCCGACTCGGCCGAGGGCCATCGAGAATCCGCGCTCGGTCGGGCTGCCGCGCCAGCTGTCGGCCTGCCGGTTCAGCCAGGCGATCTCCTCCTGCGGTATGTCGGCGACCCGGCGGACTTCGGCCACGTAGCCCTGGCGGCACACACGGGTGGTCATCTGCCTCACGTTGCGCATGGCGCGGCCTTGCAGGGTGAAGTCGGCCACGTATACGACCGCTTCGTCGCCGAGTTCCAGCGCGGTCAGCTGTCCTTCCCTGCACCAGACCTCGGCACCAAGCTCACTGCAGCCGATGACGGCCGGCACCCACGCGTGCCTGGAAGCCTCGTCGAGGAACGTGTGAATCGCGCCGGGCCAGGCCTCAGGATCACCGATCGGATCTCCGCTGGCCAGCATGACGCCCGAGAGCACCCGGTAACCGATGCATGACTTCCCGGTAGCGGACCAGATCACGTTCTTGTCGTCGCGCAGGGCGAAATAGCCAAGCGAGTCCTGGTCGCCGTAGCGCTCGAGCAAGTGCCGGATGTGGCTGGCATCGGCTGGCTGAAGCCTGGCTGTTCGCCGAGCCGGGCGCAGGAACATGTAGATGAAGACCAGCACGGTGAACAGGCCGAGACCGCCGGTCACGAAGCCGAAGTGGTCGGCGTCCGTGGTCGAGATAAAGTGCACGGGCCCGGAGAAGCCGGCCAGGTTCGCGACGACCGCATGGGTGCGCTGGAGGAGGCTGTAGTTTCCCTGCAGGCTCTTGCTCAGCGCCAGGTAAGCGAGGCCGATGAGCACGTCGGCGACGATCAGGTAGCACAGCACCCAGAACGCCCGCAGCCTGGAGCGCCGGTCACCGACCGCATAGAACTCGCGCCGGAACCAGAGCAGGGCAAGGATCAGCAGCACTGAGATGATCGTGGCCGGCAAGCGGACGTAACCCCGGCCGCCAGCGTCGGCGATGTGCGGGATGTAGGGCTGGACAATATGGACGAGCAAGCCCGCTACCAGCAGCAGCGTGACCGCCTCCCAGGCGCGCCGCTTTCTGCGGCGCAAGCCGTGCGAGACCATCAGCAAAAGCAGGCCGATGATGATCTCTGCGGTCCTGGTGACACTGCCGAGGTAGGTCTCAACGTGGAGGCGGTGCTTGGTGAGTCCCGGCGCGATCCCCTCGATGATGTAGGCAATGCCGATGATCATCGACATGACGCCCGCGGCCAGCGGCACCCAGCGCCGCTGCAAGCGCCGGTCTACGGCACGACTGGAATGCGGCGCTGGCAGCCGCTCGTCATCCCCGGCACTCGGCTCTGCCGGGCCTGGCCCAGTCTGGTTTGTCATCTCGGACAAGTAGGTCAAGCCCCTGCTCACGGGGCATCAGCGTAGTCATCGCCAGCCAGCACCGGGGGCAAACCCCGTTATTGGCCAACGTCCTATTTAGCGATAGCCGGTCAGCAGGCTCATCGCTTCTGCGCGAGTGCTCTTTGAACTCAAGAAACACCCCCGCACCGCGGATGTCACTGTCTTCGCACCAGGCTTGCGCACGCCGCGCATGGACATGCACAAGTGCTCGGCTTCAATTATTACGACGACCCCCCGAGGCTCAAGCGTATCCATTAGCGCGTCCGCGATCTGGCTAGTCATCCGCTCCTGTAGCTGTGGCCGCCTGGCGTAGAGGTCCACCAGCCTCGCGAGCTTCGACAGGCCGGTGATCTGGCCTTTCTCGTTCGGAATGTAGCCTACGTGAGCGCGGCCGAAGAACGGCACGAGGTGGTGCTCGCAGGTCGAGTAGACCTCGATGTCCCGCACGAGCACCATCTCGTCATGATCGGCGTCAAAGACGGTGGTCAGCACGTCGGCCGGGCGCATGCCCATCCCAGCGAATTGTTCGGCATAGGCACGGGCGACTCTCGCGGGTGTGTCCCTCAGCCCTTCCCGCTCCGGGTCCTCGCCAATCGCCAGCAGTATTTCCGTGATGGCGCGCTCAATCCGCGCCTGATCGAACTCCAGGATCAATGCTCCTCGCCGTCGGTACCGGCGTCCGCCGGACCGCTCCCGAACGGGTTCCCGCCACCGCCACCACCCAACGGGCTCGCCCCACCCAGCGGGCTCGCGCCGCCAAGCGGGCTCGCGCCACCCAGCGGGCTCGCGCCACCCAGCGGGCTCGCGCCGCCGAACCCTGGGACCGCCGGTGACGCCGCCGGCGGGGCCGGCGGCAACCCGCTGGCTGAAGCCTGACCGTTGCCGAGCGACTGAGGCCCGTCGGAAGATGCCGTCAGTGCCAGCTCCTTGGGCGTCAGCACCGGCGGCTTCTCCGATGGCAGTCGCTTGCCGTATCCGGTGTACGACCCGCGCATCGGGCGCACGTGGACCGGCTCGAAGATCGCCAGAACCTGCTCGCGAGTCAGGGTCTCCTGCTCAAGCAGCTGCAGCACCAGGGTGTCGAGCACGTCCCGGTACTGAACCAGCACTTCCCAGGCCTCGTCGTGCGCGGACTCGATCAGCCGTCGAACCTCATCGTCGATAGCCGAGGCGATTTCTTCTGAGTAGTCCCGGCTGTGGGACATCTCCCGGCCGAGGAACGGCTCGCTGTCGCCCGATCCGAACTTCCGCGCGCCCAGGCGCTCGCTCATGCCGTACTCGGTCACCATGCCGCGGGCGATCCTGGAGGCCTTCTCGATGTCGTCCGCGGCGCCCGTGGTCGGCTCGTGGAACACCAGCTCCTCGGCGGTGCGGCCGCCAAGCAGCATCGCTAGCTGGTCCATCATCTCGGCCCGGCTCACCAGGAACTTGTCCTCGGCCGGCGCGGCCGCCGTGTACCCGAGCGCGCGCCCGCGCGGAATGATCGTGATCTTGTGCACGGGGTCAGCGTTCGGCATCGCGTGGCCGACGAGGGCGTGCCCGCCCTCGTGGTAAGCGATGACCTTCCGCTCCTTCTCCGAGAGCAGCACGCTCTTGCGCTTCGGGCCCGCCGTCACCCGGTCGATCGCCTCCTCGAGCGAGGCCATCGAGATCTGGGTCTGGTTACTGCGTGCGGTCAGCAGGGCGCCCTCATTGATCACGTTTGCCAGGTCTGCGCCGGTGAAGCCAGGGGTGCGCTTGGCGATCATGTCCAGGTCAACGTCTGGCCCGAACGGCTTGCCGCGCGCGTGCACCCGGAGGATTCCCTTGCGCCCGGCCAGGTCCGGCTGGGCGACCACGATCTGCCGGTCGAACCGGCCGGGCCGCAACAGCGCCGGGTCAAGGATGTCCGGCCGGTTCGTGGCGGCGATCACGATCACGCCGCCCTTGGTGTCAAAGCCGTCCAGCTCGACCAGCAACTGGTTCAGCGTCTGCTCGCGCTCATCGTGGCCTCCGCCGAAGCCCGCTCCGCGGTGGCGGCCGACCGCGTCGATCTCGTCCACGAACACGATGGCCGGGGCGTTCGCCTTCGCCTGCTCGAACAGGTCACGGACCCGCGAGGCACCGACACCAACGAACATCTCGACGAAGTCGGAGCCGGAGATCGAGTAGAACGGCACGCCTGCCTCGCCCGCAACGGCCCTGGCCAGCAACGTCTTGCCCGTTCCCGGAGGCCCGTACAGGAGCACGCCCTTGGGGATCTTGGCGCCGATGGCCTGGAACTTGCCTGGACTCTGCAGGAACTCCTTGATCTCCTGAAGCTCCTCGATAGCCTCGTCCGCGCCTGCAACGTCCGCGAACGTGGTCTTCGGCGTGTCCTTGGTGATCAGCTTGGCCTTGGACTTGCCGAAGTTCATCACCCGCGACCCGCCACCCTGCATCTGGTTCAGGAAGACCAGGAACAGCACGAAGATGATCAGGAATGGCAGGTAGCTGAAGATCAGGTCCCAGAAGTCGCTGCCCTTAGGCACCTTGACGGTGTAAGCCGTGGCCGGCAGCTTGCCCGCGTTCACCTGGGCCTGCAGCGTGCCCGCGAGCTGCGTGCCCTGCGAGCCCACCCAGGACGATTCCCAGTTCTGCCCGCTCTTGGTGGTCAGCTGGATGATCTGGTCGACGTCGGTCAGGGTGACCGACCTCACGTTCCCGGTGTCGATCGCGGCAACCGCCTGCGAGGTGGAGACCTGCTTGTACTGCGGGCTCGTGTTGACGAGCTTGTACAGGATGACAAGCACCACGACCACGAAGAGGATGGCCAGCAGCCAACCGCGGAATATGCGCCTAAGATCCATCGATGAACGGCCCACAGGTCCGGCCAGTCCCTCCTGACGAGCCTCGTGCCCCGCCGACCCGGCGAGACCTCCCTAGCATCCAGCGCGAATGCGCGGCTAATTCTTCCCGCAGCGTGGCGACGGGAATACTCGACGGTACACCGCGCCGGCAATAGCCAACACGTAGCCGGCTGCTCAGGGGCAGTTGGCAGCCGTCTAACGCCTCTTACCCAGGGCAACGATTTTAAGCGACCCGGCGGTTCCCGCGCAGACGGCGCGGGGCAGCGGGACGACCTGATTACCGAACCGGTGGGCCGTAAACATGCTCGGCCAGAGTTCCGACAAATGGCAGATTGCGGTAGCGCTCGGCATAGTCCAGCCCGTAGCCGACCACGAATTCGTCCTCAATGTCGAACCCCGTGTAGGCGACGTCCACGGCCATCCGGGCCGCGGTGGGCTTGCGCAGCAGCACGCATACCTGCAGCGATGCTGGGCCGCGAGAGCGCAGATTGCCGAGTAGCCAGGACAGCGTGAGTCCGGAGTCCACGATGTCCTCGACCACGAGGACGTGGCGGCCGCTGATGTCGGTGTCCAGGTCCTTCAGGATTCGGACCACGCCAGACGACCTGGTGCCCGATCCATAGGAGGAGATTGCCATCCAGTCCATCTCGACCGGCAGGTGCATTGCCCTGGCGAGATCGGCCATGACCATCACGGCGCCCTTGAGTACGCCGACCAGAAGGAGTTCGCGCTCAGCGTAATCGGCGTCGATTTGCGCAGCTAGCTGGCTGATGCGCTGACTGAGCTGCTCGGAGGTGATTAGGACCTCTTTGAGGCCATCACCCATGTCACTCGCGTCCAAGCAGGTCCTCCGATCTCGGCCCTGGGCGGGCTCGGGGGGCGAGCGCCGAGCCCTGCGCCGCGCTGGCCCGCGCGGCCACCCGCCCGGTGCCCGCCTGCAGGTCGGCCCGTGCTGCGGTGAAAAGCAGCTTGCCATACCGCCGCCTGCAGCGGATCCCGCCGGGCAGGTCGGTCCATCGCTGCCCGTGCCAGTGGGTCACAAGCTCGTCCATGCTTGCGACATGCCGCTCGGCCAACGCTGCGGCTGGGCAGCCAGCGGCCAGCGCGGCCGCGCGCAGGATCCGGTGCCTGATCGCGGCTGGCAGCGTGGCTAGCGCGGTCACGGGCCATTCCGGGCCGATTGGAGTCGGCTGCGCCGCCCCTGGGGCGTCGACCGCCGCTGGGGTCAGGCCGATCCGGGCCGGTTCCCCAGCCGCCACGGAGCTCGCCGCCGCGGCCCGCTCCCCCTGGCCCGGACCGCCGGCCACGGCGGGATCGTC
>JASHOL010000043.1 GCA_030041135.1 Streptosporangiaceae bacterium
TTGAGGAAGACCACGTCGGCGACCGCGAGGACGCCGAGGGCGACGGTGGCGGCGACGGCGACGTAGTCGACGCCGCGGACCTGGACGGCCACGGCGTTGCCGAGCAGTGTGCCGACTACGACGCCGCGGAAGGCGAAGGTGACCGCGGCCAGGATGGCCAGCGCGGTGACGCCGACGGCCAGGCTGACCGCGCCGACGGCCGCGCGCCCTGGGGTGCGCAGCACGTTCACTGCGGCCAGGGCGGTGATACCGCCGGGCTCGCGCGCCCGGCGGACACCCAGCACCGGCGGACGGACCGAGGCGACCGGCTCGGCCCTGCCGGCTAGCCAGGCCGGGATCAGCCCGGCGATCACCGCGACCGCGACCGCAATCGGCACTGCTAGCGCGGCCCGCCCCGGTGAGGCATGCAGGCCCAGTGCGGATGACAGCGGCAGCGCGGCCAGGGCGCCGAGCAGTCCGGCGGACAGCCCGATCGCCGCGAGTTCTCCGAGTACCGCGGTGAACAGCCGGGGCCTGGTCCAGCCCAGGCAGGCCAGCACCCCCAGCTCGCGGCGGCGGCCGCGGACCGCTGCCGATGCGGAGTTGGCGACGAACAGCACGCACACGACCAGGATCAGCACGAACAGCACCAGGCTGTCCTTGTCGATCGCGGTCAGGATCGCGACCGCAACGCCCTTCTTTACCCAGTTCTCCGACAGCGTCAGCGGTGGCTGGCCGAACTTCCCGGCGGGCAGGTCTATCGTGGTCGGCGCGGGCGAGGACCCGGAGACGATGTCCACGTCCAGGCCGGTGCGCAGCTCGATCTGCTGCGCCACCTCCCGGATGCGCTGCAGCGACACCGGGTTCGGCCCGGATACCCCCGCCACCCGGACCCGGATCACGCTGATCGGATCCTTCACCGGCAGATGCGTGCCGTAGTAGCCTTCGTTCTCCAGGGTCGGGAGCGCGGACAGGCTGGTGATGAGGTCGACCGGCTGGCTCACGTAGCCGCCCAGATTCTGATTCGGCAGCAGGTCGCTGCCGTGCAGCGCCCGGCTTGTCGCCGCGTTCGCCGGCGCGGCGGTCACCGGCTCATACGCGCCAAGCGGCACCCGCGACAACGGGTCGAAGTCGTTGATCTTCGCCGGGTTGAAGGTGCCGGCCAGATACGCTCTGGCGGATATGCCGCTGAAAACCGTGCCAGGCGGGGCGTGCACCGAGACCTTGCGGTACTGGTTGTCCGCATCGTCCATGCTGGCGACCTGGGCGCCGCCGGTGTACCAGGTCGACAGCGGGTTGTCAGTGAGCTGCGGAACGAGCGCGCCAGAGCCCGAGCGGCGGTACGAGACTGGCCCGACGCTCCAGTACGCCTCGACGAAGACACCACCCCCGTTCGAGGTCTGAATCTTCACGCCGTACGACCAACTGCCTGCGCCGGACGCCTGGGCCGGGGGGTTGCGGTCGACGGCGAGCGATGCGAGCACCTGCCGGTAAGCCTGGTTCGCCGTGGTCGTGGTGGTGGAGATCACCCGGCCGGTCGTGGTGGCGTGCTGAGTTATCCAGGAGGCGGTCATCGACGGCGGCGACGCGGGCGCGCTCAGCGCCGCCACCTGGGTGACCGCGGACTCATCGAGCCCGCTGACCGAGGACGCCAGCACCGGAAAATTGCCGGTAGTCCCGGCACGGGTGGTGTTCTGCGCGAGATAGTGACCCGAGGTCACAGCCCGGTTCAGCCCGTCCAGCTTCGCCTCGGCCGTCGGGTCCACCGCCGCGATCAGCACCGGGACGACCCAGTAAACGTCGTATACGGGGGTGTCCGTCCTGGTGCCCAGCGACTGGCCAGGACCGTAGCCGTTGGCTTTTGACCAGGCCGTGCAGTCTGACTGCGCGGCCGCGCCGAACGGATCGACGCCAGGTTCCAGGGCGGCATCCTCCGGGCAGATGCTGACGCTCGTGCCGTCCGGAAGCTGCTCGTCCGGCAGGATGCCTTGCTCGCCGAGCGGTCGCGGGGTGACGTAGATGTAGGACGGCGGCTGGGTGGCACGGCTCGTGCCGCCATCTGAGATCCAGGTAGTGGATACCCGGTACAGCTGCGGCCCGGACCGGCTCAGGTCAGCGGCGGGCAGCGGGAAAGAGAACTCGTACACCAGCAGGGTGTAGCCGACCATGGCGATGGGGGCGGCGACCTGGACGCCGGGAATGCCCGCGATCTGGTGGTACTGCGCCATCGTGATGCCGCCGTAGATGCCGGACAGGAAGTTGGGCTGGACCGTGTTGGTCTGGGTTTCCAGCGCGGTCTCGCTGCCTTTGGGCCGGACCAGGATGTCGTAGGCGGCCGCGAAGTGCGCCGAGACCGTGCCCACGGTGCGTAGCTGAGCGGTCCGGGACGCGGCGGTCAGTATGGTGAACGCGGTGGTCGCCACCAGCATCCCGGCCAGCAGCGCGATCAGCCGGACGGTGCGGAACCGCAGCTGCGACCAGGCCAGCCTTGTCATCGCGCGTCCTCAGCCGAGCTGACCGACGCGGCGGATGACGTCTTCGGCGGCATCGCTCTGCGTCAGCGCGATGTCGTCGACAACGCCGCCGTCGCGGAGCCTGATCAGCCGGTCAGCGCGGGCGGCGACCTGGGGATCGTGCGTGGCCAGGATGATCGTCATATCGCGGTCATTGCGTAGGTCGGTCAGCAACTGCAAGATCTCGCTCGCATTCGCCGAGTCGAGGTTGCCGGTCGGCTCGTCGGCCAGCAGCAGCGCGGGGGCGTTGACGAGCGCTCGCGCGATGGCAACGCGTTGCTGCTCCCCGCCTGACATCTTCGCTGGCAGCGAGCGCTCGCGGCCGGCCAGTCCGACCGCGGCCAGCAGTTCGCGGCCCCGTTCCCGTTTGCTGAACGACGTCTTATACGGCAGTACCGGCGCGATGACGTTATCCAGGACAGTCAGCGCGGGGAGCAGGTGGTAGCTCTGGAATACGAAGCCGACCGTGCGCCGGTAGGCTGCCAGCGCACGGCCCGCCAGCGCCGTCACGTTCTGGCCGTTGCTGACGATCGTGCCGGAGTCCGGCCGCTCGATCGCGCCGATCAAGTGCAGCAGCGTCGACTTGCCTGACCCGGACGCCCCGGAGAGTGCGACGAAGGCGCCGGACTCGATGGTCAGGCTGACGTCATCGGCAGCATGCACCAGCCGGTCCTCGCCGATGCCGTAGCTCTTGCCGACGCCGCGCAACTCCAGACGCGCACCACGGTTTTCCATGTCCTCGACTTCCTGCCCTGGCGATCGGGCTGGCGCCCGCCAGGTGCGCGGACTACTCTTGCTTAGTGCATACCTAGTGACAATGCAAGACCAGTCCTAGCGCGTTAGCTAGCCACAGTGGAAGATGAGACAGTTTCGTTACCAGCAAAGCCCTGCTACCAGGGACAGCCCCGTTGCCGGGGCAGCCCCGTTGCCGGGACGGCCTGCGACAAGGGCCTCGCGACCGGGCCCATAACACAACCTCGACGGGAGACCGACCCGAACCATGCCGTTGCATCACGCGGTCCTGGCACTGCTTGCTGACAAGCCAGCGCACGGATACGAGCTGAGGAGCAGCTTCGAGCAGGCCGTCGGAGACCAGTGGGGCGGGCTGAACATCGGGCACCTCTATCAGATCCTTGACCGGCTCAGCCGGGACGGACTCATTGAGTCGCAGCGCCAGCCGCAGCCAGTGAAGCCGGATCGGGTCGTCCATCACCTGACGCCGGCCGGCCGGGCCGAGCTGGACCGGTGGCTGAGCGAGCCGAGCCCGCGGCTGCGCGGTTACCGCGACGACTTCTTCCTCAAGCTCATGGCGGCCGTCCAGGCCGGTGATCCGCAGACGCTGGATGGCGTCGTTCGCCGCCAGCGCGCTCACCTGCTCAGGGAGCTGCACAGCCTGGCCGAGGCCCGGCGGCAGGAGCCGTCAGGCGTCGTCGAACTGCTGATCACCGCGGCCGAGTTGCACATCAGGGCCGACCTCGGAGTCGTGGATGCGGCCGAGAAGAAGCTCGAGCCGGAGCTGGCCAGCATGAAAACACACTCGCCGAAGGCCCGGCGTCCGGGCGCGGCCACCGCAGGCCCTGCCCCGACAGCAGGCCCCGCCCCGACAGCAGGCCCTGCCCCGACAGCAGGCCCTGCCCCGACAGCAGGCGCGGCCGGATCAGCTTCGCCAGCGAAGTCGGCGGCTGGCTGACCCGCGCCAGCGCGATCCGCGTGAGCCACCGGTATCAATTTGCGCTCGGGCCTGGGCGAACAAGTCCGGCCTGCTTCTCTTAAGAGACGTGACGCCGCGGGCTGCCTGATGTCACCATAACTTTATGGACGGCTAGAAAGGTCCATCGCGGAGTATAGATGGGAGATCTGGTGAAGAGACTGCTCGCAAGCTCATTAACTGCCTTGCTAGGGGCCTCAGCCTTCCTT
>JASHOL010000454.1 GCA_030041135.1 Streptosporangiaceae bacterium
CACGATCCGCAGCAGGGCATCGATCATCAGCGGCGGCACGATCGCCAGCACCAGGTGGTAATGGCCGATCCCCGACCCGATCATGGCCGGGGAGAACCCGTACAGCGCCCCGCCCAGGCCGGCCGGCAGCACGCTGGCACCCCACCGGCGGAGCACGAAATACATCGCGGCCGCCGACCCGGCCAGGCCCAGGAACAGCAAGATGTTCAGCGATACCTGCGGGCCCGCCAGCAAGGTCACCGGGGTCATGATCACGCCCGGCAGCAGCAGCGAGGTATTCCACATCAGGTTCACCGTGTGCGGGGCATTCATCGCGCCGGTCACCAGCGCCGGCAGGCGGAAGCGGGAGACCGCCTCGGCGCTGTAGCGCATGAACCAGCTCGCCTGGTCCACGTCGTTGACATCGCCGGCCTGCATCCGGCTGGCCGGATCGGCCCACAGCTGGATCGTCTGGTACAGCGCGCCGAGGAAGTAAGCGGCCAGCACCAGGTACGGCCCGATCGGCCTAGCGCCCGGCCGCTCCTCTGCGGTCTGCCGCAAGGATTTGACCGCCGACGTGGCGAGTCCCACCTCTACCTCCGTATGTCGGCGATCGACAGGCAGTAGCGACGTGAATCCAGATAGTAGCCGCAAAGATAGCGCAGACCATGCACCGATCCGGCTGCTACCCGGCCCTGCTCCACCAATGGCCCGCGATGGCGGTGCGAGTCACAGCCGGTCGCGCAGCAGGGGCTGGGTCAGGCACGTCGGGCCGCCGTCGCCCTTGATCGAGATCTCCGAGCCGTCGTAGACGTGGACTTCGCAGCCGCTGGCCGCAAGCGCCTTGCGGGTCTGCGGGTTGCCCTCGACCATCACAACCACGCCGGGCCGAACCGCCAGGACGTTGCAGGCCATCGTCTCGTACTCGGCCGACGGGACAGGCACGACCCGGACGCCGCGGTCGGCCAGCTCCTCCATGAGCGGAACCGGAGCCAGGGGCGGGTACACGACGGCGAGGTCATCGGCGACCGGCGAGATCACCGACATCAGGTGCAGCACGTGCTCGGGCCCCCGGTCGTGTGGCATGTCCGTTGAGGCCACCCCCACGCCCTCGACTGCGAGGATCTCGCGGAGCTGGCGCACCCCTTCGGCATTGGTGCGGTAGCTGCGGCCGACCAGAACCGAGCGCTCGTCCAGCCAGATGACGTCGCCGCCGTCGGCCCGGGCCGGGCCGGTCAGCTCTCCGATGACCGGCACGCCCGCTGCTTCAAGCGCGACTCCGAGCAAACCAGGCTCGCTGGCGCGGATCGGCTTGGCCATCTGGAAGAGCACTGCGCCGCGGCCAGTCACCATCCCAGGGTCCCTGACGTAGGTAGCGTCGACCAGCCCGTCCACCTGGGCCGCGAGCTCCACCTCGCAGCCCAGGCCGGTCAGCAGCTGGCAGAACAACTCGTGCTGGCGTGCCAGCAGCACGGGGTCGGGCGGCCGCCAGTCCGCGGCCGCGAAGTCTCCTGACGTGGCCGGCCGGCGCAGCAGCACGCGGCGCAGCGGCGCCACCATCGACCGGACGCCGACGCGGCGCGAGCCGAAGCCGCGTGCAGCCTCCATCAGCCGGCCGGATCGGACTGCGCGAGCGTCTCGGCCGAGATGTTGATGCCAAGCAGTCCGGCACGCCGCTTCCGCTCGCCGAGCAGCCAGAACACGAGCCCGAGCACCACCATCCCTGCTAGTGATCCGAGCGTGGTCCACTCGAAGAACCGCCGGTCCACGCCCCAGTTCGCCTGCATCGAGTACGACTGGCCGAACATCGCGTTGATCGCCCCAGGCCAGACGAGCGTGACCACTGTGACGATGACGAACAGCTCGGTGATCACCACGGCCCCCCAGGCGCCGAGCGGGCCGCCCGGCACTCGGTACGGCCGGTCCGCGTCCGGGTACCGCCGCCGCAGGATCGTCAGCGCGGGGAAGATGAACAGGTAGCTGAGCGTCGTGGTGGAGACCGTCAGCGCCAGCATGACCGCGAAGAAGCTCTTCAGGCTGCCGTGCGTCGCCACGAGCACGATCACGCACATCGCCGACGCGACCACGCCCGAGGACAGGTTGACGGCGATCGGAGTGCCGAAGCTGGTGAACCGGCCCATCCACGCCGGCGCGGCCCCGTCCAGCGCCGCAACAGCCTGCGTCCGGTCGGCGCCCTCGAGCCACACCGCTCCGCTGCCGACGAGTGTCACGATGATCAGGATCGCGAACAACACGTCAAGCGGGTGCGAGTGCAGGACGCCGCTGGCCACGGACGAGTAGGCGGACTCGAAGCCGCTCACGTTCGACAACCCCGCGCTCGGGATGACCAGCACGATGCCGAGGATCACCAGCCCGTACAGGATCGCCGCGATGACGCCCGAGCTGAGGATCATCTTGGGCACGTCCCGCTTGGGGTTGCGCATCTCCTCAGAGGCGCCGTTGGACAGCTCGAATCCGACCCAGAGGAACACCAGGATGCCGATCGCGGTCAGGAAGCCGTCGAGCGACGGCTTCAGGTCGCCGACCGTCGACGCGCCCGCTGGCCGGCCGTGCTTGATCAGGAAGGCGATGAACAGCACGGTGAAGATGGCGACCACGACGATCTTCACGAACGTGCCGATGTTCGGGCCCCACTTGCCGATCCGGAACGCGATGATCGCGAGGGCAACGGTGATCCAGGTAAAGGCGAGCCCGACGATGATCTCCCACGTCGTGCTCATGGACTTGGACAGCACGAACGAGTCCATGACCGCGATCGTGGCCGCGGTCAGCGTCCCGCCCACCCACAGGGGGTTGGACAGCCAGTACAGGATCGCGGTCACCGCGCCCGCCGGCCGGCCGAAGGCCATCCGCGCCCACTCGTACGGCCCGCCCTCGACCGGGAACGCCGCGCCAAGCTCGGCCGTGAGCATGCCGTACGGGATCAGGAACAGCACGAGCGAGATCGCGAGCCAGGTGATCGCCTGCGCACCTGCCTCGGCCGCCTGGGCCACGCTGTCCAGGCCGACGATCGCGCAGGCGGTGAACAGCACCAGGTCGAACCGCCCGAGCACGCGGCGCAGCTTCGCCTTCTCCTTGACGGCCAGTGATCCATCGGTTCCGAGCACGGCATCGGCAGCGGCCACGTCGTCTCCTCAGTCACAAGAGATCTTTGCTGCGACTGTAAGTCCCGGTCAGCGCGATGACCAGGCTTCAGGCTCTGGCAATCGGTGCCACCTGAGCGCGTGCCGCCGCGATCAGATCGGATGGCGCGAGTTCGATCTCCAGGCCACGTTGTCCCGCGCTGCAGAAGACCGTGTCGTGGTCGAGGGCCGAGGAATCGACGACGACCGGCAGCGGCCTGCGGAGGCCGAGCGATGTGATGCCGCCGGTCACATACCCGGTCGCGCGCTCGGCTTCGGCCGGCTCGGCCATCACCGCCTTCTTGCCGCCGACCGCGGCCGCGAGCGCCTTGAGGTCGAGGCTGCCAGCCACCGGAACGACCGCGACGGCAAGCGCGCCGTCGACGCCGGCGACCAGCGTCTTGAAGACCCGCTCGGGTGGCACGCCCAGTGCCTCGCTGGCCTCCTGGCCGTAGGACGGGTGCCGCGGGTCATGGGCATAGCCATGCACGGAGTGGCTGATGCCGCTCTTGGCCAGCAGGTCCGTCGCCCGCGTCCCGCCATGACCCGCCATTTCGGTGAGCTTAGTCTCGGCTGTCCATCCGCTGGTCTGCAATTCGTCGACCTGGCGACAAGCAAGCGCTATCAGGAGGCAGACAGCCATGATGCCGTACCAGTCCTACCGGCAGTGGGAGATAGAGCGGACCCACACGGTCGCCGAGCAGCGCGGCGCCGATCGGCGCCGGGGCGAGGCCGCGGCGGCCGTGTCCGGGTCTCTGCGGAGCGTGCGGCGGCTGCGGCTGCGCTGGCAGCGCCTGCCGGCCCCGTATCTGCCCGGGGGGACGACCCCCCGAACCCCCCGCGCTACGCAGGTGCTGCCCGGGGGGACGACCCCCCGAACCCCCCGCGCTACGCAGGTGGATTGTCACGTACACGCACGGGCCCACGCCAGGGCGGCGGCTTGCAACACTGAGGTGTGACTAGCGGGACCCGGTGGATCTTGCATGTGGACCTCGATCAGTTCATCGCGGCCGTCGAGGTGCTGCGCAGACCAGAACTGCGCGGCCTGCCGGTTGTCGTGGGCGGCGACGGCGACCCGACCAAGCGCGGCGTCGTCGCCACCGCGTCCTACGAGGCCCGCCTGCGCGGCGTGCACTCGGGGCTGCCGATGCGAACCGCGGCCCGGCGCTGCCCTGACGCCGTGTTCCTGCCCTCCGACCGCGCTGCCTACGAGGAGGCATCCGCGCGGGTCATGGCCGTGCTGCGCGACCTGTCCCCGGTGACGGAAGTGATGGGCTGGGACGAGGCGTTCCTCGCGGTCGAGACCGGCGATCCCGAGTCGTTCGCGCGGACCGTCCAGGACCAGGTCGCAGCAGCCACGGGACTTGAGTGCAGTGTCGGCATCGGCGAGAACAGGCTGCAGGCCAAGCTGGCCACTGGCTTTGGCAAGCCGGCCGGGGTCTTCCGGCTGACGTCGCAGAACTGGTTCGATGTGCTCGGCGACCAGCCCGCAAGCGCACTCTGGGGCATCGGCGCGAAAACCGCGCACAAGCTGGAGGAACTCGGCATCGACACGGTCGGGCAACTGGCGGGCGCCGACGTGGCCGCGCTGGCCGCCCGCTTCGGGCCGACAAACGGCCCGTGGCTGGCGCTGACCGCGCGCGGGATCGGCTCGACCGAGGTCAGCGCCGATCCGTACGTGCCCAGGTCCCGCAGCCGCGAGGTCACCTTCCAGCGGGACCTGACCGACTGGGACGAGGTCCGCGGCGAAGTTATCAAGATCGCCGGGCAGGTGACCGGCGACGTGCTGGCCGAGCGCCGGCCCGCGATCCGGATTGTCGTTAAAGTCAGGTACAAGCCGTTTTTCACGAGCACGCACGGGGTGCCGCTCGCCGAGCCGACCAGCGACCGGACCGAGATCGAGCACGCGGCGCTGGCCGCGCTCGAGAAGTTCACCGACCGGCGGCCGGTCAGGCTGCTCGGCGTCCGCGCCGAGTTCGCCGAAGAGGACCCGCGGTAGCGGACGGGTCCGGCCCCGGCCGCGCCTCGTTCCGATATGAAACCCGATTTCTGTGTCACAGGCGGCCGGCGTATCTCGTCTTCTCGTGTGATTGATTCGGAATGAGTAGCCGAAGGGCGGAACTCGCGATGCGCGTGCTAGTGGTCGGGGCAACTGGAGCAGTCGGCAGTCAGCTGGTACCGCGGCTGGTCGCGGCCGGGCACCGGGTCGGTGCGACGACTCGCACTCAGGCCAAGCTGGATTCGCTGCGGGCCGCCGGCGCGGAGCCGTACCTGCTCGACGGGCTCGACGCCGACGCGGTCGGGCAGACCGTCGCGCGGGCGGAGCCGGAGGTCGTCATTCACGAGATGACGGCGATCCCGGCGAACCTGAACCTGCGCCGTTTCGACGCCTCGTTCGCCGCCACCAACCAGCTGCGGACCGCCGGTGTCGATCACCTGCTGGCGGCGTCGGCCGCCCAGGGCGTGCGCCGGTTCATCGCCCAGAGCTACACGGGCTGGCCCAACGCGAAGACGGGCGGGCCGGTGAAGACCGAGGAGGATCCGCTCGACTCCACTCCGCCGGCCGCGCAAGCCGAGTCGATCTCCGCGATCAAGCACCTGGAGCGGGCGGTGCTGGACGCGCCGACCCCTGGCGTCGTGCTGCGTTACGGCAGCCTCTATGGACCTGGTGCGTCGCAGGCCTTCACCGGGCTGCTGCGGCGAAGGCAGATGCCGGTTATCGGCAGCGGCGCCGGCGTCTGGTCGTTCCTCCACGTCACCGATGCGGCCGCGGCGACAGTACTGGCGCTGGAGGCCGGAGGCCCCGGCCTGTACAACATCGTCGACGACGAGCCAGCCACCGTCGCCGACTGGCTGCCGCTGATGGCGAAGGGCGCGGGCGCCAAGCCGCCCTTGCACGTCCCGGCATGGCTTGGCAGGCTGCTGGGCGGAGAGGTAGGCATCTCGGTCATGACCCAGGTCCGCGGCAGCTCGAACGCCAAGGCAAAGCGCGAGCTCGGCTGGCAGCCGATCTGGCCGACCTGGCGAGACGGGTTCCTGCGCGGCCTCGATCGGGCCCTGCCGCCCGAGCGCGCTGAGGCGACCTGACATGCCGAAGGCCCAGGACTCCGGAGGCGGCACGGCCGCAACCGAGGAGGCGTTCGAACGGCTCCGGCCGCTGATGTTCTCGATCGCCTACCGGATGCTCGGCACCGTGTCCGAGGCCGAGGACATCGTCCAGGAGGCGTTCCTGCGATATCACCAGGCGATGGCCGGGCCGAGCCGGCCGGAGTCGCCCAGGGCCTACTTGTCGGCGGTCACCACCCGGCTGTGCATCGACTACCTGCGGTCGGCCAGGGTTCGGCGCGAGTCTTATGTCGGCCATTGGCTGCCCGAGCCGCTGGTGACCGCCCCGCCCGCCCTCGGCCGGCCAGCCGCCGACCCGGCCGAGCTGGCCGAGCAGGCCGACTCGCTCTCGATGGCGTTCCTCTTGCTGCTTGAGCGCCTGACGCCAGTCGAGCGGGCCGTGTTCCTGCTGCACGACGTTTTCGGCTACGGCTACGACGAGACGGCCCGCATCGTCGGCCACAGCGAGGCGAGCTGCCGCCAGCTTGCCCACCGGGCCCGGCAGCACGTCGACGAACACCGTCCCCGGTTCGAGGCGTCGAAGCAGAAGCGGGATGAGCTGGCCGCCAGGTTTTTCGCGGCGGTCGGCGGCGGCGACATGGACGGCCTGGTGGCAATGCTCGCCGCCGACGTCACCGTGTATGGCGACAGCGGCGGCATGCCGCCGGCCTGGCCGCGGCCTATCGTCGGCCGGATCAATGTCATCCGCCTGGTCGCCGGGATCGCCCAGCAGCTGCGCGACGTGGGCGCCGTCCTTCGGCCCGTCCAGGTCAACGGCCAGCCCGGCGCGCTTGTCGTCGGACCGAACGGCGACCTGATCAGCGTGTTCCAGGTCGACATCACCGACGGCCAGGTGCAGACGATCCGGTCGATCATCAATCGCGAAAAGCTCAGGCACCTGGGCCCGCTCGCCGACCTGCCAGCGCTGCGCGACTACCGGCGCGATCTGCGGGCGTAGGCGCGGGCCCGCGCGCTTTACGTCCGGCGCCGACCTCACGACCCGGGCACGGGAGACGTTGACTCAGTATGACCATGCCGAGATCAGCAAGACGGGGGGTCCGGGGGGTCGTCCCCCCGCGGTCAGCAAGGCGTGGGGTCCGGGGGGTCGTGCGCCTCGGACAGTACAGCCGGGTGGCCAGGTGAGCCTGCCGCCGTTCGAGCAGGTCGTGGCCGAGCACGGTCCGGTCGTGCTCCGGGTGTGCCGCGCGGTTGTCGGCGCTCACGACGCCGAGGACGCGTGGTCGGAAACGTTCCTGGCCGCGCTTCGTGCCTACCCCAGGCTGAGGCCCGACAGCGATGTCCGGGCCTGGCTGGTCACCATCGCCCACCGCAAGGCAATCGACCGGGTCCGGGCGCGGCAACGCGCGCCGATTCCGGTCGGCTCGCTTCCCGAGCCCGCCTCGAGGGAGGGACAACCTTCCGATCCTGATCCGCAGTTGTGGCAGGCACTAGCCGCGCTGCCACCAAAGCAGCGCGGAGCCGTGGCCTATCACTATGTCGCCGACCTGCCCTATGCGCAGGTAGGCGAGCTGCTCGGTACCAGCGAGGCGGCAGCCAGGCGCGCCGCCGCAGACGGCATAGCCTCGCTTCGCATCACCCTGGGCCAGGAGGCCAGAACATGACCAAGCCAGTAACCATCCTCGAGCCGCTTGCCGCTCCGGGCGACGCCGAGGCGATCGCTCGCCTGCAGGCCCGTCTCGTCGAGCAGGCCACTGCCGAGGACCTGCTCGACGTTGCTTACCGGACGCTCGATACGCCCGTCGGCTCCCTGCTGCTTGCCGCCACCCCGGCCGGGGTGGTCCGAGTCGCATACCCGATCCAGGGACACGAGGACATCCTGGCCAGCCTGGCCAGGCACGTCAGCCCGCGCGTGCTCTACGCCCCCGCGCGCCTCGATCTGGTGGCCCTCCAGCTCGACGAGTACTTCGCCGGCAGGCGCCGCTTCTTCGATCTTCCGCTCGACCTTCAGCTCGCCCACGGCTTCCGCCGCACCGTGCTTGACCATCTCTCCGAGATCGCGTACGGCACAACCGCCAGCTACTCGACCGTGGCCGCCGCGGCCGGCAACCCGAAGGCCTTCAGGGCGGTGGCCAGCGCGTGCGCTAGCAACCCGCTGCCGGTCGTGGTGCCATGTCACCGGGTCGTGCGCCGCGACGGCGCGCTGGCCGGTTACGTCGGCGGCCTCGACGCCAAGCACACCCTCCTCGAGCTTGAGGCCACGCCATGACTCGCCGCGGCTCGCCGCGCGGTCGGGGGCCAGCCGACGACCGAGGGGCAGGCCGCATCCTGCCTGCGGTCCCGGAATAGCGGGATAACAAAAGCGGCATTAGTCCGGTCCGACGGGATAGCTCGGCCGACAATCCGGCCGAAACGCGAGACCTGAGGCCATCCGGTGCCTGGGACTCGATTACCTCACGGGACCCGATTACCTCACCGCCCTCGCCGCTGCGTTACTCTGCCGCAGCGCCCCTGCGTCGCCGCGGCGCGAGGAGAGCCATGGTCATGCCGCTGATCGTCAAGGACATCGCCGCCGCAGTCGGCGTGCTGCTTGTCGTCGCGGCCGCAACCAGCGTCATCGGCACGCTGATCGTGCCGCGGCCCATCTCGAGCTTGCTGACCCGACAGATCGACCGTGTGGTCAATGTCGGCTATTTGTCCTTGACCAAGCACATCAAGGAGTACAAGCGGCGCGACCGGGTCGAGTCGACTCACGCCGCCACGCTCCTGCTCTGCCAGCTAGCCGCGTGGCTTCTGCTGTTTTTCCTCGGCTTCTCGCTGATCTTCTGGCCGCTCGCCGGCAGCATCACCGAGGCCTTTCACACCGCGGCCCCGGCGCTATGGGAGATCGGCAACGATCACGCCAGGGGTGCGGCGGAGCAGACGATCCTCTACATCGCATCGATCACCGGAATCGTCACGGTCACGCTGCAGATTGCCTACCTGCCCACGCTGTACTCTGCGTTCAACCGACGGGAGACCGCCGTCGCCCTGCTCAACGCGCGGGCCGGAGTGCCGAGCTGGGGACCGGAGTTGCTGGCCCGCACGCACTATGCCCTGGGCACCGGTGTGTCGACCATCGACACGCTGCCCGACCTGTACGAGAGCTGGGAAAGCTGGGCCGCCGATGTCGGCGAGAGCCACACGACCTACCTGCCGCTGGTTAGGTTCCGCTCGCCGCGGCCGCTATCGTCCTGGGTAACCGGCTTGCTCGCCGTGCTGGACTCGGCGGCGCTCATCCTCTCGCTGTCTCCGCAGCTCGGACGGCAGTATTCGGTCGAGGTACCGGCCAGGCTCTGCCTGCGATCAGGATTCCTGTGCTTCCGCGAAATCGCGAGGGCCATGAGCTTTGACGTCCCCGAGGAGCCGGATCCAAGCGGTGGCATCTTGCTCACCTATGAGCAGTTCCTGGACGCGATCGAACGGCTGAAGCGAGTCAGTTTCCCGACCGAGCGAAAGCCGGAGGACGCCTGGCCCGACTTCGTCGGCTGGCGCATCAATTACGAGCAGGCGGCCTACGCGATAGCCCGCGAGGTTGATGCCGTGCCCGCCTTGTGGTCGGGACCACGACGGCACGAGGACTGCCCGTCGATTCCGCCCATCCGTCCCCCCGAGGGGCGGATGGCGCAGAAGAGCTAGGCCCGCCCCGAGACGGCCGGCGAAGAACAGCTAGGCCCGCCCCGAGACGGCCGGCGCAGAAGAGCTAGGCATCCTCGGAGGGCGCTGACCGCGCTAAATCCTCATCGGCCGACTGTGTGGCCGCGATCGCCGTGCCGAGCACCGAGCTGGCCGCTTTGACGCAGGCATCGCGGAGCGTGTCTCCGACCAGCCTGGCGGCATAGGCGAGCAGGCCCTTGCGCTCGGCGTCCTGCTCCTGCTGTGCGCTCGCGGCGAGTTCGCCAGCCAGCGCCGCAACGAGCGATTCCGCCGTCGGCCATTGCCCGACGGCCTGCCGGGCGGCGGGAGTCACCTTCAGCACGTACCAGAACGTAGGGTCGCCGCCGGTGGTCGTCTTCCTGAAGTCGACATAGACCGGGTCAAGCGCCTCCAGCGCCCGCGCCACCGCGGCGTCGTCAAGCCCGGTCCTGGCGGCGATGTCGCTCACCGTGACCATGTAGCTCTCTTCGAGCAGGCTTACGGTTGCGTCCAGTACGGGCAGGTCCCTGGCCGCCCAGGTGTCATGCACAGCTTCACTGCCTAACCGGGACCCAGACGCAGTACTCATCGCGAGGCCCGGAGGCGGATCCCTGGAATCGTTTTCGGGGCCGGGATTCCCGGCTCTTAGGAGAGTAGCGAGAATAGGGGGCAATAAGCAGCACCGATGTGGTGTTCGTCTGTCCTGCCTCGCCTCCGCGCGGGCGGGAATTGCCGGCCAGCGCCGTGCGCGGCCGTCTTGCGCCTGGGGGATCTTGGTGCGGCGGCCCAACCGGCCTCCGACCATCGCTAAGCTGTGCGCGCCCACTCAAGCATGAGCCAGGAACGCGCACTGAGAGGAACGTTATGAGTGACGACACCGGAGTCGAGCGGACCCTGGTGCTGCTCAAGCCCGACGCTGTTGCCAGGGGACTTGTCGGCCGGCTGATTGCGCGCTTCGAGGACGCCTTGCTGAAGGTTGTCGCGGCGAAGATGGTGTGGATGGACGCCGTCCTGACTAAGCAGCACTACTTCGACCTCGAGGAGCGCTTCGGCGCCGACGTCTACAACCTCATGGCCGAGTTCATGCAGACCGGTCCCGTCCTGGCCCTCGTGCTTGAGGGGGTTGAAGCCGTGGCGTGCACGCGCAAGCTCGTCGGCCCGACCTTCCCTGATCAGGCCGCGCCCGGCACGATCAGGGGTGATTTTGCGCACATGAGCCGGGCTTACGCGAACGAGCACAGCCTGGCCGTGGCCAATCTCGTGCACGCGTCGGGTACCCCTGAGGAGGCTGACCACGAGATCGACGTGTGGTTCGGCAAGGAAGAGATCTACGAGTACCCGACGGCGGCACAGCAGTACCTCCGGCAGCAGCAATACCTCCAATAGCGCCAGAACCTCCAGTAGCGCCAGCACCTCTGCTAGCGCCAGCACCTCTGGCAGCGCCAGGCTGAGCGGTACCCGTAACTCCCCTGGTGGCAGCCACGATGAACTGTCGGCCTGGCTGAACCGGCCAGGTCAGCGATGCGTTCCTGAGAGAGCGACGCGCCAAGGACGCGCCGCCCGGCAA
>JASHOL010000455.1 GCA_030041135.1 Streptosporangiaceae bacterium
TCGACCGCCGGCGGCACGGTGCCGACGACCGACCAGGCATGCGTGGCCGGCTCAGCAGGTGCCCGCCTGGCCGGCTCAGCGGACGCCCGCCTGGCCGGCTCAGCGGACGCGTGCCTGGCCGGCTCAGCGGACGCGTGTCTAGCCGGCTCAGCGGACGCGTGCTCGTGCCCGGCCGCGCCGGACGCAGTGCCATTACCGGCTCCGGGGGCTGGGCCGAACGCTCCGTCCATCAGGTCGGGGGGGCGGGCCGGGTCCTTCTCGCCGCCGGCGGGCGGCGGCCCCTGGGCAACCGAGACCGGCAGATCGGCTGGATCCGCGGACAAGGCGGAGTCCGAACCGTCGCGAGCGGCCGTCGGTGCCGTGGCCTGGAGGGCACGGGCCGGCCGCAGCGCCCCGGTAGTGTCAGCGGCTCCCGTCGTACCAGGGCCGCGGCCGGAGGCCGCCTTCGGCGGCCGGTCGCGGTTGCGCAGCCACGGCAGCGACACCATAACCAGGGTGAGAACGGCCCCGGCCGTGATCAGCACGAAGATGAGCACGGGCTGACCGTGGTGGTTGGCCAGACCGCGCTCGGCTGTCGGCTCCAGCGAGAACCAGACGACGCTGCCAGAGAACAAGGCAGCCCACAGCCACATGACCACGACGCTGGCCCGCTGCGAATGGCCGATCCCGATGAGCAGGTGATGCAGGTGCTTCTGGTCGGCGGCGAACGGAGACAGCCCAGCCCGCATCCGGCGGACGACGGCAAGCAGCATGTCCGTGTACGGGATGACCAGCAGGCCGGCCGGGAGCAGCAGCGGCATGATCACCGGATACCGGTTGACCTCGGACAAGTCAGCGGGGTCAAGCGAGGTGATGCTGGAGATCGGCGCGTAGGCCAGCACCAGGCCGAGCAGCATCGACCCCGTATCGCCCATGAAGATCCGGGCCGGGGAAAAGTTGTGCGGCAAGAACCCGAGGCAGACGCCGGTCAGGATGGCCGACGCCAGCGCCGGTGCGGCCAGGTCCGAGATCCTCAGGACCTTGGTCATCTCGTAGTAATAAATGAGGAAGGAAACCGCCGCGATGGCGACGATCCCGGCCGCGAGCCCATCGAGCCCGTCGATGAAGTTGACCGCGTTGATCGTCGCGACCACGATGAGGATGGTCAGCAGCGTGGATTGATCGGGGGTGGGGGCGAAGGTGCCGCCGCCAGGCTCGGGCAGCCAGTTGAGCTGGGTGCCCGTGGCCACCAGGATCGCGCCGGCTGCTACCTGTCCGGCCGCCTTGGTGAGAGCGGACATGCCCCAGCGATCATCAACCACGCCGATGGCCACCAGCAGGCCACCCGCCAGCAGCAGGCCCTGGACCATGCCGGTCGACCCGAGCGCACTCCGTAGCTGGGGGACCTGCTCGGCGACGAACAAGCCGGCCGCCAGCCCGAGGTACATGGCCACGCCGCCCCCGCGCGGCACCGGCACGGTGTGCACGTCGCGCTCGCGTGGCGCGTGCATCGCCCCGAACTTGACCGCCGCCCGCCGGACCAGCGGCGTCAGTATGTAGGTGACGGCGGCCGCCACCAGCAGGGTCAGGATGTAATCTTTCACCGCTCACCGGGTCCGGACGGTGTCGCTGCGCAGGGCATCACGGCCACTCTAGAACACCTACCGACCTGCAATGACTCATGACTGGCCGGCCTCGGCCCCTGCCAGCACCGCAGCCACCTCGCGCAGCCTGCCTAGGGAGATGGCCCCCCGCCGCAGCAGCCTCGGCTGGTTCCCGGTCAGGTCCACGATCGTGGACGCGGCGCCGCCGGTACGCGGCCCGGCGTCCAGGTAGACCGACACCGAGTCGCCGAGCTGGTCCCGTGCGTCACCTGCGGTGGTCGGTGACGGCTCGCCGGTCCTGTTGGCGCTCGTAACGGCCATCGGCCCGGTTTCCTGCAGCAACTCGAGCGCCACCGGGTCCTGCGGCATCCGGACCGCCACGGTGCCCTTGGTGTCGCCGAGATCCCAGCTCAACGTCCTGGCGGCGCGACAGACGATGGTCAGGCCGCCCGGCCAGAACTCGTCGATCAGCAGCTGCCCGTACGGGCCTAGGTCCTCGACCAGCGCCGCCGCGGCCCTGACGGTGCCGACCAGCACGGGCGACGGCATGTCCCGGCCCCGGTCCTTAGCCGCCAGCAGCCTCGTCACCGCGGCCGGGCTGAAGGCATCGGCGCCCACGCCGTAGACGGTGTCGGTCGGCAGCACCACCAACTCGCCTCGCAGCACGGCGCCGGCGGCGTCGGTCAGCCCCTCGCGGCGCTGGGTCTCATCGGCGCAGTCATACCAGGCGCTCATAACCGATCATCCTGCCATGAGAAGGGGACCGGCTTGGCCGTGAACCGGGCCGCCGCCCGACCGGAATCGGCGCCAAAGCCGCCAGCGCGACCGGAATCGGCTTCAACGCTGCCGCACCGCCGCATCCCCACCCAGCCGGACCGGCGCATCCCGGCCCTGGCTGGCCATGAATGGAAGGCAGGTATCGCTACACCCGGCCGACGGCAATACCTACCTCACATTCATCGCCGCGGCCAGAAGGCAACGCCTTCGTCACGGGTGAACGGCCGTCACGAACCGGTCCCGCCCGGCCAGATCGAGATGGTTGCGGGTCTGGAGCCAGCCGCGCTCCTCGGCGAATATCCAGTACACCGCGGCGCCCTGCTGGGCGCCGTGCTCGACCGCAACCAGCCCACCCGCCCGGAGCAGCCGGCGCGCGGTCGCCTCGATCACCCGCATGGCGTCCATCCCGTCGGCACCGCCCCACAGCGCGGTCGCCGGGTCGTACTCCCCCACTTCAGGCGGCACCGACGACCCCACCGGTATGTACGGGGGGTTGCTGACGACCAGGTTGACCATCCCGTCAAGCTCCGACAGCTCGGTGGCAAAGTCACCGCCATGCAACCGGACCTGGCCGGCGGTGTGCGGCGCGGAGACGGCGCAGGCCTCGATGTTCCGCTCGGCCCACTGCCGGGCCAGCGGGTCGGCCTCTACCGCATGCACCTGAGCCCGCGGAACCTCCTGGGCGATCGACAGCGCGATGGCCCCTGACCCGGTGCCGAGGTCGGCCACGACCGGCTCGGCCACGTCCATCGCGGCCAGTTGCTCGATCGCCCAGCCGGTCATGACCTCGGTCTCCTGCCGGGGCACGAAGACCCCTGGCCCGACCTCGAGCTCGAGATAGCGGAAGTAGGCCCGCCCGGTGATGTGCTGAAGCGGCTCGCGCGCCGCCCGCCTGGCGATGTAATCCCAGAACCGCGGGTCGAAATCGGTGTCGGGTACCAGGTGAAGCTGGCCGCGGGAGACACCGTGCAGGTGCGCGGCGATCAGCTCGGCGTCGGCGCGGGGCGAGTCGACTCCGGCCTCGGCCAGCCGCGCGGTCGCCAGCGCGATTTCGTCCATCAGCAGGCTCATCGGCCGGCATCCGGCCCAGCTTGACCGGCACTCCGGTCGTCCTGATCATGATCACGTAGTGCTTGGGCGCCGGCAGAGCCCAAACACTTAAGGATCATGGAATATCGGGCCGCGCCGGCCTCCTCGGCCCCCGTCGGCGCCAGGGCCGGCCTCACTCAGCTCGCCTGCGCACCGGCGATCTTCTCCGCCCGGTCGGCCTCGATCAGCGCGCTGATAACCGCGTCCAGGTCCCCGTCGATCACCTGATCCAGGTTGTAGGCCTTGAAGCCAACCCGGTGATCGGAGATCCGGTTCTCGGGAAAGTTATAGGTGCGCACCCGCTGGGACCGGTCGACGGTCGCGACCTGGCTGCGCCGCTCGGCCGACGCAGCGGCGTCCGCCTCTTCCTGCGCCACCGCGAGCAGCCGGGCCCGCAGGACGCGCATGGCCTGCTCCTTGTTCTGCAGCTGGCTCTTCTCGTTCTGGCAGGAGACAACCACGCCCGTCGGAAGGTGCGTGATACGCACGGCCGAGTCGGTTGTGTTGACGCTCTGACCGCCGGGGCCCGAGGACCGGAAAACGTCGATCTTCAGGTCGTTCGGGTCGATGGTCACGTCGACCGGGTCGGCCTCGGGCATCACGAGCACCCCGGCCGCCGACGTATGGATCCGGCCCTGCGACTCGGTGGCCGGCACGCGCTGCACGCGGTGCACGCCGCCTTCGTACTTCAGCTGTGACCATGCCCCCTCGTCCCCGCGGGCCTTGACCGCCATCGTGACGTCCTTGTAGCCGCCGAGGCCGGTCATGGTCGAGTCGAGGATCTCGGTCTTCCAGTGGTGCCGCTCCGCGTAGCGCTGGTACATCCGCAGCAGGTCACCGGCGAACAGGGCCGACTCCTCGCCGCCCTCCCCCGCCTTGACCTCGAGGATGACATCCTTGTCGTCGTTGGGATCGCGCGGCACGAGCAGCCCGTTGAGCCGGTGCTCAAGTTCCTCCCGCCGCGCCGCCAGCTGCACGGCCTCGGCCGCGAACGAGGGATCCTCGTGCGCCAGTTCCCGCGCCGCGGCCTCATCCCCGGCGGTCTGCTGCCATTCCGCGTAGGACTGGACGATGGGGGTGAGCTCGCCGTAGCGCCGGCTGAGCGCCCTGGCCCGGTCCTGGTCGGCGTGGATCGACGGGTTAGCCAGGTCTTTCTCGAGCTGCGTATGCTCAGCGGCAAGGTCGGCAAGCCGCTCGAACATTTGCTTACCTCCTATACCGGGAACGGGCTCGGGCGCCGCGCTATCGCCAACCGTCAGGAAATGTCGCCACCGCTGACTCACCCTACGGCCGCACGCGCA
>JASHOL010000456.1 GCA_030041135.1 Streptosporangiaceae bacterium
CGCGACCACGACCGGCCCCGGCTGGGCCGCCATCCCGGCCTTGCGCCGCTCGCCGGGAGCACCCAGGGAATGCTGGCACAGCCAGGTACGGGCCAGTCGCCTGAGCAACTCCAGCCGGTCCAGGTCGAGGAAGCCGCCCTGGGGACCGCGAACACGGCCGGCCGGGCCTGGGGCGGGCCCGAGTCGCCTGAGTACGAGCCGCGGGTCGGTGTCGACGAAGTCGATCCGGTGAGCGGCCAGCACCATGGCTGCTGGCACGAACTCGCGCTGGCTGACGCCTGTGATCTGCTCGATCGCGTCATGCAGGTCGGACAGGTCTGTGACGTTGAGCGTAGTGATCACGTCGATGCCGGCCCGGATCAGCACATCGACGTCTTGCCAGCGCTTGTCCCGACGGCTGCCAGGCACGTTGCTGTGGGCCAGCTCGTCAACCAGGACAACGTCCGGCCGGCGGGCAAGCACCGCATCGACGTCCAGTTCGCCGAGCGTGGCTCCGCGGTACTCGATGTTCCGCATGGGAACGGATTCGACCTGGGCCGCCGCTTGGCTTAGCCCGGCCCGGCCGTGCGTTTCCAGCAGCCCGACGACGACGTCGTCCCCGAAGGCCGCCCGCCGCCTGCCCTCGGCCAGCATCGCGTAGGTCTTTCCTGCAGCCGGCACGGCGCCGAGATAGATGTGGAGTCGTCCGGCGCCCCTGGGCGAGGGCCGCGGCGGCTCGTCCGGCGAGTCTCGCTGTCGGGCAGCAGCCGCGGCGGTCTCTTGATCGCTCAGCTCCCTGACCACCTCTCCTGAGCAGAGGAAGGCCCATCCATACTCACCACGCCCCGCCACGGCACCGCCTGGGCTTAGCGCTTTCTCTGCGACCACGAGGCGCTCCCGCCCGCGAGGGGCATGGCGGCATCCGGCTCGAGGCCGGCCTCCGGGCGTCAGGCCAAGCTGCCTCTCGTAGGCTTAGCGCGTGCTCGGCCTGCCGGACAGTATTCACGCCTGTCTATTCGACCTTGACGGCGTCCTGACGAAGACCGCCAAGGTGCACGATGCCGCGTGGAAAGAGATGTTCGATGACTTCCTGCGGATACGGTCAGCGGCGACTGGCCAGCCGTTCGTGCCGTTCGACCCGGTCAGGGACTACGACGAGTATGTTGACGGCAAGCCCCGCGCCGACGGGACACGCTCCTTCCTCGCGTCGCGCGACATTACGCTCCCGGAGGGCAGCCCCCATGATCCTCCCGATGCACAGACCGTATTCGGCCTGAGCAACAGGAAGAATCAGATCGTGCTGAAGCGCATCCGCTCGGACGGGGTAGAAGCCTATGACGGCTCCGTTCGCTACGTCCGGGCAGTCAAGGATGCCGGCCTGCCGCGCGCCGTCGTCTCATCGAGCGCCAACTGCCGGGACGTGCTCGAGGCCGCGCATATCGCGGATCTATTCGACGCGGAAATTGACGGAGTTGTGGCGGAACGTGACCACCTCCGAGGAAAGCCGGCCCCGGACAGCTACCTCGCCGGCGCTCGCGCGCTCGAAGTGGAGCCCGCTGCCGCTGCCGTCTTTGAAGACGCCCTCGCGGGCGTCGCCGCCGGCCGGGCGGGCAGCTTCGGCTTCGTGGTCGGCGTAGATCGCGTCGGGCAGGCGGACGAACTTCGTCAGCACGGCGCGGATGTCGTGGTGACCGACCTCAGCGAACTGCTGGGCAAGTCGTGATCAAGCAGGAAGCCTTCGGCGTCGAGCCGTGGGCCCTGCCAGAGACCACACTGGACCTGAGCATCCTGGCCCAGTCCGAGTCGGTATTCGCGCTGTCCAACGGGCACATCGGGTGGCGCGGCACCCTCGACGAGGGCGAACCGCACGGCATGCCTGGCAGCTATCTCAACGGGTTCTACGAGGTCCGGCCGCTCCCCTATTCCGAGGCGCAGTACGGACTCCCAGAATCCGGCCAGACCATCATCAACGTCACCAACGGGAAGCTCATCCGGCTGTTCGTCGATGACGAGCCGTTCGACGTGCGGTACGGACAGCTCCGCTCGCACCAGCGCCGGCTCGACTTCCGGGGCGGCGTACTCACGCGTCAGGCTGAATGGGTCTCGCGGGCCGGCGCGCAGGCGCGGATCTCGTCCACCCGGCTGGTGTCGTTCACGCAGCGCTCGGTGGCCGCGATCTGCTACGAGGTCGAGCCACTGGACGGGCAGCGCCGGATAGCCGTCCAGTCGGAACTGCTGGCGAACGAGCAACTGCCATCCTCGAACGGCGATCCCCGCGAAGCCGCGGTGCTCAAGAACGTGCTGCAGAGCGAGCACACCATGGCGCAGGACGCGCACGTCCTCGCGGTGCACAAGACCGCGCACAGCGGCCTGCGCATCGGCGCTGCGATGGAACACCTGGTCGACGCGCCGGCGAGCGTGCTCGTCGAATCCCATGCGCACGCGAACGGCGGGATGGTCACGGCGTCCGCCGTGCTCGAGCCAGGCCAGCGGCTCAAAGTGATCAAGTTCGTCGCCTATGGCTGGTCGGCCGAGCGAACGGTCGACGCGATCAGCGCGCAGGTAATCGCCGGGCTGACGAGCGCGAAGCAAAGCGGCTGGAACGGCCTGCTGGCCGAGCAGCGCGCGTACCTGGACGACTTCTGGGCTCGCAGCGACGTCGCCATCGACGGTGACGAAGAGGTACAGCAGGCGGTCCGGTTCGCGCTGTTCCATGTACTGCAGGCAGGCGCTAGAGCCGAGGACCGGGCGATCCCGGCGAAGGGCCTCACCGGACCGGGTTACGACGGCCATGCATTCTGGGATACCGAGACGTTCGTGCTGCCGATAATGACGGTGACCGCGCCCGAGGCGGCGGCGGGCGCGCTGCGCTGGCGGCACGGCACGCTGCCGACGGCGCTGCGGCGAGCGCAGCAACTGGGGTTCAAGGGATCGGCCTTCCCGTGGCGCACGATCACGGGCGAGGAATGCTCGGGGTACTGGCCGGCCGGCATTGCGGCATTTCACGTCAACGCCGATATCGCGGACGCGGCAGTGCGATACGTAGAGCTCACCGGTGACGAGGAATTCGAGCAGCACGAGGGACTGGATCTGCTCACCCACACCGCGCGGCTGTGGCGGTCACTTGGCCACCACGATCCTCCCGGCCAGTTCCATATCGACGGCGTCACCGGCCCGGACGAGTACAGCGCGATCGCTGACAATAACGTCTACACCAACCTGATGGCGCAGCAGAACCTGGTCGCGGCGGCGGATGCGGCCGAGAAGTACCCCGACCGCGCTCGCGAGCTGGGCATCAGTCCTGAGGAGTCGGCGGCCTGGCGGGACGCCGCGGTTGCCATGGTGATTCCCTACGACGACTCACTTGGCGTCCACTCGCAGGCCGAGGCGTTCACGCGTCACCAGGTCTGGGACTTCGAGCACACGCCGGCCGACGACTACCCGCTGATGCTCAGCCACCCCTACGTCGATCTGTACCGCAAGCAAGTCGTCAAGCAGGCCGACCTGGTGCTTGCCATGCACATGCGCGGCGATGCCTTCACCGACGAGCAGAAGTCGCGGAACTTTGACTACTACGAGGCGCTCACGGTGCGGGACTCGTCGCTTTCAGCCTGCACCCAGTCCGTGATCGCCGCCGAGGTTGGCCAGCTGGACCTCGCCTTTGACTACCTCGGCGAAGCCGCGCTCATGGACCTGCTTGACCTGGAGCACAACACGCGGGACGGCCTGCACATGGCATCTCTGGCCGGTTCGTGGATCGCGCTGGTCAGCGGCTTTGGCGGCTTCCGCCACCGGGCGAACGTGGTCACGTTCAGGCCGCGGCTGCCCGCGGGGATCGCCAGGCTCGCATTCAACATCCAGGTCCGCGCGCGCCGGCTGCAGGTCGAGGTTACTCGGGCGACCGCGCAGTATCTCCTCGCGGACGGCGAGCCGCTGGAGATCATTCACTACGACAAGAAGCTGAACCTCACGGCCGGCCACCCGCAGCACCGATCGATCCCGCCGGTCCCGGCCCGGCAGCGCCCGCGGCAGCCGCCAGGGAGGGAGCCGGCCCGGCGCATGGACGAGACGAGCTGAGGTCTGCCGGGCGGCTCAGCGCGTCAGGCGCGCGGCAACTCAGCGCGATCGAGACTCGAGCAGGTCGTGGAGTTGCTGGGTCGCGGGCTCGTGCCACCTGGTGGCGAAATACACGTGCAGCATAGCGTCGGCGTTGGCGTGGAGCATCTCGTCGCGGATGGACGGGTCGGCACCACGCTCCAGGAGCAGGCGGACCACCTCGAGCTGAGGATGCATGATTGCCCAGTGCAGGCCGGTCCGCCCGAAGTAGGCCGCGACGTCGGGGCTCAGGCCGCGGTCAAGGAACCATCGCACGACCTCGGTCCGGCCATGCTGGCAGGCGTGGACGAACGCCTCGGCCATGATCTCCTCCGGATCGGACGTCGCCGGGATCCGGGGCGGGAAAGGGCCGAAATCGGCAGGGTTGGGGCGCGACGATGCGGCGTCGGGCCGCAGCCTGCCGTCCGCATCGAAGCAGGCTCGGACAAGATCCAGCCGGCCGCACGCGGCGTAGGTCCAGAGCGCCCGGGGGACGATGCCGTGTTCAGCGAGCAGGTCGACGACCTGCGTGTTGCCGTGGTAGATGGCCTTCTCCAGCGGCGTGGTGCCGCCCGTCAGGGTGCCGGGGTCGGCGCCGGCGCCGAGCAGCAGGCGCACAAACTCCACCCGGTTGGAGGTGGCGGCCCAGGCAAGCGGGAGGTCCAGGCTGGTGGCCTTGCCGATCAGCACATCGACTGCGGCGCGCGGCACGCCGAGTTCCTCGCCCAGCCGGGCACCGGGGATCGCCTCGGGGAGAGCCAGCATCTCCAGCAGGGTGTCAGCCTGCCCGGCGGTCAGCCGGGCCAGCCGGCCGGCGTCGCCGGCCAGCAGGGCTTCGGCCTGCGGGCGCAGCTGCCGCCGCTTCTCCTGGCGTTCGTCGAGATCGCGTCGGGATTTCTCGGCGCCCGACACGAGCTCGCGCCAGGTCGGGAAGCCGAGTTCCCTGGCGATGATCAGCCGCGCGTCGCGGAGCTCGGCGGCGGAGGCGTCCGTGGCGGCGGCGTACCTGGGCACATAGGCCCGCAGCCGTTGCAGCGCGCCGGGGTCGTTGCGGCGCAGGTCGGTGAGCAGGGTATCGGCCATCGAGGCGTAGGTGCCCGGCCCGATCCCCGACAGGCGGGAGACCGCCCGGTCGCCGGTGGTGCGCTGGCTCTGGATGTGCGCGCGGAACTCGGCCCAGGTCTGGAATCCGTGTTCCTGGGCGAGTACGAACTGGGCGTCGCTGAGCAGGAACCGCTCAGCGGCCCGGTCGCCCAGCACGTCGGCCACCCGGGTCTGGGCTGCCGCATCTCCCGTCTCGTACGCGTGCTGCAGGTGCTTGGCCTGCTTGCGGTAGTACTCCAGGTTCGGATCGGGCGGCAGCTCGAAATAACGATCGGGCATCGCAACCTCCTTCGCCGCCGAGGTCCGCTTGCCCGGCCGGAAAGAGGCTGGTCTTGTCCGGTGCGTTGAAGTTGCCGGCCACCCCCGCTGATGCCTTCCGCGGATTCCTGGACGCCTTGAATGTGCCGCCGGAACGGATCCCGCCGTTACCGGACGCACAATCGGGACTGTACCGGAGCGTCGTGGCGGAGCGGCGGATGCTGATCGTAGTCGACAGACACGGCTCCGGTCGAGCTGCCGCCGAGGCCGCCAGCCGCCTGGACGCCGACGACCCAGGCTTCAGCGTCCGGGCGGTGTTCTCCTGGTCCACAGGGCAGCACTTCCTCCGGTGATCCGCCGCCGTTTCGCCGCAGGTAGATAATGGGCGCGATACGTGCCCGATACCAGCTCCATTGCCGGCGGCGATTGAGGCGCCCGCTTTCTGCGGCAATGCCACGCGGCGCAGATCTACATAACCTACGTTGCC